>CAVEFC010000001.1:0-93904 GCA_963614875.1 uncultured Eubacteriales bacterium
CCGTGCTTTTTACATTTGTCAGAATTTTCGTGCTGATGAAAAAAGCTCACACAAAAAAATAACATAAAAAGCGTCCGCCGCGCAAAAAATATTTTTGCCGGCGGATTTTTTTCTTCCGGCAAAAACCGAAAGGCAGAAACCCTTAATGGATATGGCTGATATAAAGATGACCAAAACGGCTATAAAGGATGTCGGCAGGTCGGCTGCAAGCTGTTGGGACGCGATGACCGAAAATAACATCGAGCTTCGGCTTCGTTTTTCTCTCGTCGATCTTGTTCTTGTCGCCGCGGGAGCGCTTTTTCTGACGCTTTCAATGGGCGCCGTCAGAAAGCTCTGCCATCAGCGCAAGGTAAAGCGCGAAGCCGAAAAGCTGGCAAAAGAAAGGTCGGAATAGGTGAAAAAAACGCCGTTTTTGCGGAAAATTCCGCTTGAAAACGGCGTTTTTCTTTTCAATACAAATGTATAAGTGATTTTTACACATTGTTTTTCCACACAGTCCACATACGGAGCTGTGCCGTTTTTTGCGTTTTTTTGCCCGTTTCAACGGAATTTTTTCAGCCCGAAGCTCCGCCGTCGGCGCGGATTTGCCCGATACGGTGCGATGTGATATTTTATCTTTATTTACGTTTATTATGTTGACAATTCACATTTGAAATGATATAATTAACATCGTAAAATGTCATACATATGAACATTTGACTCCAAGCTGTGAAAGGAGGACTTATATGACTCAGAAAGAACGGCTTGAAAGCATACGCGATCTTCTTTCGTCGCACCCGTTTGTGTCGCTCGGAGAGCTGGAAAAGCTCTTTCCGGAGGTCACAAGCATGACGCTGCGCCGCGATATCGACCGTCTTGAAGCGAAGGGCGAGCTTATCAAGGTGCGCGGCGGAGCAAGATCGATGAAGTTTCTTACAACCTCCGCCGAGGACGACTTCGGAAAAAGACTTTACGAGGCAACGGAAGAAAAAACACGCATAGCCGAATGTGCAACGGGCTTTGTCGAAACCGGAAGATCTGTCTTTATAGATTCCGGAACGACGGCGCTCAGGCTCGCTTCCATCGTCGCGGACGAGCGCTTTACCGTAACCACCACGGGTCCGCACGTTGCGATCGAGCTTGCAAAAAAACAAAAACCGATAGTAAACCTTGTGGGAGGAATGATAAACCACGAAAATCTTTCGGTTTCCGGTATGCAGGCGATCAGATTCATTGACGGAATAAACATCGACACGGCGTTTGTCGTGCCTTCGGGATATTCCGAGGAATGCGGATTTTCCTGCGGAAATTATGCGGAATGCGAGCTTAAAAAATATGTTATAAGCAAAGCGCGCCGCGTGATAATGCTTATGGACGGCGACAAAATCGACCGCAATCTTCCCTACACCTTCAGCACGGAGGCAGGACTTTACGCCGTCATCACCGACAGGGAGCTTCCGTCTGCAATAAACCGCAGATTCACGGAAGCCGGCGTCCGCGTTATAATAGCCGGATAAAAAATCAAAGCGCCGCCTGTGACGGAGAGTCGGCGCAAAAACAAAATCCACTCCGTCGGAAATGGAGAAAACAAACATGGCAACAGCTGTAATAATGCCCAGACAAGGTCAAAGCGTGGAAAGCTGCATCATCACCGAATGGAAGAAAAAAGTCGGCGATAAAGTCAGCGCAGGCGACGTGCTGTTTTCGTACGAAACGGACAAGTCCGCCTTTGACGAAGCCGCAACGGTAGAAGGCACGCTTCTCAAGGTTTTCGCCGCGGAAGGCGACGATGTTCCCTGCCTTGAAACCGTGTGCATAATAGGAGACGAAGGCGAAGATATTTCTTCCCTTATCCCCCAAAAAGAAGAAGCGGCAGCTCCCGCGCAGGCTTCCGCCGAAGAAAAAAAGGAGGAAGCTCCGGCAAAGGTCGCGGCAGAGGCGACAGGCACGGCGGCAACGGAGGGCGGCAGACTTAAAATATCGCCCAGAGCAAGAAATCTTGCGGCAAAAACCGACGCCGATATTTCAAAGGCGATTCCCACAGGCCCCAGCGGCAGAATAATAGAGCGCGACATTCAGAAGGTGCTTGACGAAGGCTTCACCGTATCGGCGGAAGCTTCGGAAAAACAGCTCAGAGGCGAAATCCTCTCCGCTCCCGAGCGCAAAGCAGAGGAAGCTCCCGCGCCCGCGCAGGCTCCCGTGCAGAAAACAGGCTACACGGACGAAAAGCTTTCGCAGATACGCAAGGTCATCTCAAAATCGATGCACACCTCGCTTACCGAGCTTGCTCAGCTCACGCTTACGACTTCGTTTGACGCGTCGGCTCTCGTCGCGCTCAGAGCGAGCCTCAAAGCCGGCGGCGAAGCTATGGGCATAGGAAACATAACCTACAACGATATGATACTTTTCGCCGTGGCGAAAACTCTCGCAACCGGAAAATACAAAGCGCTCAACGCAAACCTTATCGGCGGCGACACGATGAGATATTTTGACGGCGTTCACCTCGGCATAGCGGTTGACACCGAAAGAGGACTTATGGTTCCCACCGTGTTCGACGCGCAGAAGCTCACCCTTTCCGAGCTTGCAAAGCAGGCAAAGGCGCTCGCAGTCGATTGTCAGAGCGGAAAAGCAAATCCGGACGTGCTCAAAGGCGCTTCGTTTACGATAAGCAACATCGGCCCTACGGGGATTGAAAGCTTCACTCCCGTTATCAATCCTCCGCAGACGGCAATCCTCGGCGTCTGCTCGCTGACAAAGAGAGTAAAGGAAAAGGACGGCGCTCCCGTATTTTATCCGTGCATACCGCTTTCTCTTACGATAGATCACAGAGCGGTTGACGGCGCTCCCGCCGCAAAATTCCTTTCCGAGCTTGTGCGCAATCTCGAAAACTTCAATCTGTTGCTGACAATTTAGCCTTTTATACAATAGTATAATATTCTCGTTCACAGCGGCGGACGCGGATATGAAAAAATACACTGCCGCTGAGAAACGGAAAAACAAAATGTATGATCTTATCGTACTGGGCGGCGGACCGGCAGGCTATAATGCGGCTGAACGCGCCGCTCACAAGGGGCTTAAAACTCTCGTGCTCGAAGGCAGAGCGCTCGGCGGCGTGTGCCTGAATGAAGGCTGCGTTCCGACAAAAACTCTTCTTTACAGCGCGAAAATATTTGATTATACCAAGCACGGCGACGCTTACGGCGTAAAGTGCGAGGGCTCTTCTCTCGATCACGCGTTTGTGATAGAAAGAAAAAACAAGGTTGTAAAGCAGCTCACGGGCGGCATTGCGATGCAGCTCAAAAGCGCGGGAGCGGAGGTTATCTCCGAATTCGGCGTTATAAAAGGAAGAGATTCCGAAGGCTTTGCGGTCGAAGCGGCGGGCAAGGAATACAAGGGCGCGCGACTTCTTATCTGCACGGGCTCCGACGCTCTCGTTCCCGGGATAGAGGGACTGCGCGAATCCGTTTCCGCAGGCTTTGCAATGACAAACCGCGAAATCCTCGATATGACGACAATTCCCCAAAGGCTTACCGTCATCGGCGGCGGAGTTATAGGGCTTGAAATGGCGTCGTATTTCTGCTCCGCGGGCTCGCAGGTAACGGTGGTCGAAATGCTCGATCACATCGCCGGACCGACAGACAGCGAAATATCGAAAATACTTCTTAAAAATTATCAGAAAAAGGGCGTAAACTTCATTCTCGGCGCAAAGGTGACAAAGGTAGGCG
Organism: uncultured Eubacteriales bacterium; assembly: GCA_963614875.1. Classification (GTDB taxonomy): domain Bacteria; phylum Bacillota; class Clostridia; order Oscillospirales; family CAG-272; genus CAG-841. The sequence goes on from CAVEFC010000001.1 coordinate 3,705, forward strand.
AGGGAAAAGTGGTTTACGAAAAAGACGGCAAAGCCGAAAGCGTGGAAGCCGACAGGGTTCTCGTTTCTATCGGCAGACGCGCGCACACTCAGGGCATAGGTCTTGAAAACGTCGGCGTTATCACCGAAAGAGGCGCGATCGTCACGGACGAATACTGCCGCACAAGCGTCCCGGGAATATGGGCTGCGGGCGACGTGAACGGAAAATCGATGCTTGCTCATACCGCTTATCGCGAGGGCGAGGTTGCCGTCGCCAATATGCTCGGCGGAAAGGAAAGGGTAAATTATCTTTCGATTCCTTCCGTTATATATACAAATCCGGAGGTTGCCTCTGTCGGCGAAACGGGCGAAAGCATAAAGGCAAAAGGTCTTGACGCAAAGACCGTTTCCGTGACGCTGAAATACAGCGGCAGATACGTTGCCGAAAATGAAGGTGGCGACGGAATAGTCAAGCTTGTCGTCGATAAGGAGCACAGAAAGCTTCTCGGCGTTCATATGATAGGAAATTACGCCTCCGAAATAATTTACGGCGCGGCAATGATGGTTGAAAAAGAAATGCGCGTGGACGACGTAAAAAAATTCGTATTCCCGCATCCGACCGTCTGCGAAGTTATCCGCGAAGCGATGTTCATGATATAATATACAAAAGTATAATATTGCAATAATCCTTGCGGTGGCAGGATATTGCGAAAAAACAAGTCCACCGGGAAAGAGAGATTAAAATTATGCCTAAGAGTCAATATGTAGATCCCAACAGAGCGTTTGACAGCGGATTTATAAAATTTCACGATATTCCCGTCTGCCAGTACAGCCTTACAATCGAAGACGAAAAGAAGATTTATTCGAAGCAGGATCTTATAAACATTTATCGCGATATGGCGATAATCCGCGAGTTTGAAACAATGCTCAACGAAATAAAGACAAAGAGCGTTTACAACGGCGTCGAATACAACAACCCCGGCCCCGCTCACCTTTCTCTCGGTCAGGAAGCGTCCGCCGTCGGTCAGGCTTACTGTCTTGACAACAACGACTTCACCTTCGGTTCTCACCGCAGCCACGGCGAAATAATCGCAAAGGGACTTTCATCGATAAAGAAGCTCGACAATGCAGAGCTTTACGATATAATGAAAACCTTCCTCGACGGTTCTATCCTTTCCGTTGTCGAAGGCAGAGAAGAAGTCAAGGGCGATGTAAAGGATCTTGCAATCGACTTTCTTCTCTACGGCGCACTTGCGGAAATTTTCGCAAGAAGAACGGGCTTCAACCGCGGTCTCGGCGGCTCGATGCACGCATTCTTCATTCCTTTCGGTATATTCCCGAACAACGCCATCGTCGGCGGATCGGCGGCGATAGCACTCGGCGCGGCTCTTTATAAGAGATCGAACCACAAAAAAGGTATCGTAATAGCAAACTCCGGCGACGGCGCTCTCGGCAGAGGTCCGGTTCTCGAAGCGCTGAATATGTCCTCTATGGATCAGATAAAGCAGCTCTGGGGCGAAGGCGGCGGTATGCCGATACTCTTCAACGTGTTCAATAACTTCTACGGAATGGGCGGTCAGACCAAGGGCGAAACAATGGCTTGGGGACAGGCGGCAAGAGTCGGCGCCGGCGTAAATCCCGATCAGATGCACGCGGAAAGCGTAAACGGCTACGATCCGCTCGCAGTCATCGACGCAACGACAAGAAAGAAAGATCTTCTTCTCCGCGGCGAAGGCCCCGCAATGCTTGAGGTTATCACATACAGAACAACAGGTCACTCCCCCTCCGACTCCTCCACATACAGAACGCAGGAGGAAATCGAAGCGTGGAAGAACGCGGATCCGATCAAGGCTTACAGAGCAAAGCTCATTCTCGGCGGCGTTGCAACGGAAGCGGAGCTTGACTCCGTTCACGACACGATCGTCCGTCGTATGACAAAGATCTGCCGTCTTGCCGTCGACGAAACGATATCGCCCAGAATGGATCTTGACAAAGAGCCGGACGCTATCTCCTCAATTATGCTTTCTAACAAGAAGGTTCCGAGTATGGATCCCACAAGAGAGCCGGAGGTTCTCATTCCGAAGGAAGAAAACCCCAGACTCAAATCGCTCAAGGTAAAATCGCGCTGGGCGTTCGACGCGGACGGAAAAGCGCTTCCGAAGATGAAAATCTACGGTCTCCGCGACGGTCTTTTCGAGCCGATTCTCGACAAATTCTATGAAGATCCCACGCTTATCGCATACGGCGAGGACAATCGTGACTGGGGCGGCGCGTTTGCCGTTTACAGAGGCCTTACGGAAGCCATTCCTTATCACCGCTTCTTCAACGCTCCGATTTCCGAATCCGCTATCGTCGGATCTGCCGTCGGCTACGCAATGGCAGGCGGCCGCGCGATAGTCGAGCTTATGTATGCCGACTTTATCGGCTGCGCCGGCGATGAAATATTCAATCAGCTTTCCAAGTGGCAGTCGATGAGTGCGGGAATTCTCAAAATGCCCGTTGTGCTCCGTGTTTCCGTAGGCAACAAATACGGCGCTCAGCACAGTCAGGACTGGACGGCTCTCTGCGCTCACATTCCGGGACTCAAGGTTGTGTTCCCCGCAACGCCCTATGACGCAAAGGGACTTATGACCGAAGCTCTGAACGGCACCGATCCCGTAATCTTCTTTGAAAGCCAGAGAATTTACGACGTAGGCGAGCAGTTCCACAAGGGCGGCGTTCCCGAAACGCCTTACGAAATAAGAATAGGCGATCCCGATATCAAGCGCGAAGGCAAGGACGTTACGATTCTTTCAATCGGCGCAACGCTTTATCGCGCTATGGACGCGGCAAAGATACTCCACGAAAAATACGGCGTTGAAGCCGAGGTTATCGACGCGCGCAGCATAGTTCCCTTCGATTACGAAAAGGTTATTGAATCCGTAAAGAAAACCGGCAGAATAATCATCACTGGCGACGCTTGCGACCGCAACTCCGTAATGAGAGATATGGCTTCCAATATTGCGGAGCTTGCATTCGATTATCTTGACGCTCCGCCCACAGTCGTAGGCTCAAGAAACTGGATAACTCCTTCAAAGGAGCTTGATCCCTGGTTCTTCCCGCAGGCCGACACCATCGTTGATGCCGTAAACGACAGACTTCTTCCTCTTCCGAACCACGTTTCGACTCACAACTTCACCGATATCGAGAAGATGAACAGACTTAAAAACGGTATCTGATATAAGCTCCGATATAAACAAAAAAAGCCCGTGCTTACGGGCTTTTTTGTTTATGAAATATAATTTTCGTTATACGCAAAAACGTTATAGCTTCCGGCAAGAGCGTCCCACGTTTTTTTATCGACTCTGCCCGTTTCTTCCATACGGTGATAAAACTGAAAAAGCCTTACGCCTTCATAGGTTGCATTGTCGAATTCACCCGTTATCTCAACGTTTTCAAGACCGTCGTAGGTGTGGGAAATGTCGCTGAGCATCACCTGAATAATATAAACGAGCGAGCTTTTTTCCCCGACCTTTGCAACATAGCCGGCGTCCGGAAAGGCGTCGAGCATTTTTCCTCCCGAGGCGCTCTCCTTTGCGAGAGCCGCCTCGGAGCGCAGAACATTCCACGTGGCAAAATCGGCTTCTCCGGTGGGGGCAAGCCCCGTCTGCCTCTGAAAAATACGGAGCGCCTCCGTCGTTTCCCTGCCGAATATCCCGTCGGGATTTATCTTCGGTATGTCCGTGCGCGTGTATGAAACCGCACGGAGCATTTTCTGAAGCTCCGTGATCTGTGTTTTTTTAATGTTGTCCGCCATATCCGTCTCCTTCCGATAAAATCTCGCCCGAATACTGATATTCGCTTCTTGTGTTGCCGTCAACCTGAGCGTAGGCGTCGGCAAGCTCGTTCCATAAAACAGGTCCGACAACGCCGCTTATCATAAGTCCGAACACCGCCTGAGCCGCATAAACGGCGTTTCTTGTTTCGGTGCCGAAAATGCCGTCTGCATCTGTCTGCGGTATCTGCGGATAAAGCTCGTGCGCGGCGTTTATATATTTTTGCAGAATTTCTACATTCGTCCCCTCCGAGCCGTATTTGAGGAACACTCCCGGAAAAGCCACGGTGCCTCCGCCGTAAATTTCGTCGCCGGCGGAATTCATCATTCCGAGATATACGTCGAACATCATATTCCACGTTCTGCTGTCGACAACGCCCGTCACGCTCAGATCGTATTCGCTCTGAAAAGCCTTTACCGCCTCCGTCGTGCTTTCTCCGAAATACCCGTCAAACGGAGGGCTCGGAACTGACGGATTGAAATCGGCTATAACCCTCAAATAATACTGTATCGTTTTCACGTCCTCGCCGCTGTCGCCGTCGCCGAGCATCGTCTTGAACTGATTTGAAACGTCCTCGTCTTTCAGCCCCTCGCTGTCAAGCTCGCTCAGACGCTTCACCGCATTATACACGCTCTGTATTTTATACCACGTCGAGCGATCGACTTTTCCCGTCCGGTTCAAAGAAAATATTCTCTGAAATTCTTTTACGGCGTCGGCTGTCGCAACATCGTATATGCCGTCCGCCGCGGGAATTTTGGGTATCGAGGGGTAATTTGTCGATATTCTGTTCAGGCGCACCTGAATGAATTTCACATCGTTTCCCGCGCTTCCCTCGCCGAGAAGAATATTCGGCGGAGAAGGCTCGAGCGCCTGCACTGGAGCGTTTTCGACGATATCTATATCGTCCCCGTAATACTGCGTAAGAATGTCGTAAGCGCCGAGTCCGTCGTTTGCAAGCGTCACGCTTCCCCATTGAGAAAGTCCGTCGCAGGTGACGGTCGTGCCGTTGCAATACACGGCGAAAAGCGGTTCTATGTATCCGCGGCGGACAATATAATCGTTGAATATCTCGTCAACGATAAGACCTATATTGTCGAAAATATCTCTGTCGCGGACAAACGACTGATCGTATGCGGTGGAATTCGTTATGTCAAAATCGTAGCCTTTCGCGCGGTAATGCTCGGTATATACGCGGTTCAGCGCAAACGATATCTGCGCATAGATATTTGCCCTCAGCGCCGCCTCCGGCCATGTGGGATATACCTCGCTCGAAGCCACGTTTTTTATGTAATCCGCAAAGCCGATTTTCACATTGTCCGCGTCGGTGTCGTCCGGCGCGCCGAGATGCACGGTTATGAATTCCGGCACCACGGGATAGCGTGCGTTCAAAGCCTCGGCACCTCGCTTTCCGTAATAATGTAGTTACCGCCCGGATATTTTGCATATTGAGAGCTTTCCGGAAGCGGTATCATATTCACGGTCTGCGTGCTCGATATTCCCGTGAATATCGGAACGCCCGTAAGCATTACCGAATAATATCCCTCGGCAAAAATTTCAACGTTCACAAGCGAATACGGCGTTTCTCCTCCCGGCGAGAGAGAATTCGACACGGGCGGCGCGGGAATTTTCAGCGGCTCTGTTTCTCCGTCCTCGTCCGTCATCAGAACGGCAAAAAGCTTTGCTCCGTCGCCCGTCTGTCTTCGGAAAGAAACCGTCGCGTCCTTTACGGGCAAAGCCCCGAACGCCGACGCGGTCTTTACCGTCAGAGTTCCGTAATTTTCAGCATTATCCATATTTTCACCTCCGTTATGACCTGATAGCATTTTATGACGGACAGCGCCTCTGCGTGAAACAAAAAACGCGGAAAAACGTTTTTCACGTTTTTCCGCGCTGCAATGCAAAGCTTGCTTTTATATAATTATTGTTCGCCCGAGCCTTCGGAGGAATCGCCCGCCGCGTGCTTTTTGTTGTAAATTCCCGTCGCCGTCATTCCGGCGATGCATATAACGGCAAGTCCGGCAATGGCAAGGATAAATACAAGCGTGATTATGTCGCTTGTGTTTCTCTTTATAAGCTTCGGAAGCGATTCGGATTTCGTTCCGAGGCAGTCGAAACAGACATATTTTATCGAGCCTTCTTTTTCGTACGTCGGCTCGACGTCAACGCTTCCCGAATTCCAGTGATGGAGCTTCTGTATCTCGTTTCCGGAATACGTTCCGTCGCATATTTTGTCCGCAACGCATTTTACATAAAGCGTTCCGGAATTTTCAACCTTGTTTCCCGACGTAAGGTTGACATTGCAATTCAGCACGACGCTCGCGCCTTCAAAAATATACGCGTCGGCTTCTATGTAAAGCATATAGTCGCCGTTTACGGAAATGTTTCCCGTAATCACAGCCGTTCCCGTAAGGTGCGCGTCGGAAAGCAGAGTTATCGTTCCGCCCGTATCGGAAAGGGCTTTTACCGCTTCGTCGAAATCTCCGTATTTCTTTTCGCTGCCGACCACCCAGCTTGCCTCGCCGTGAGGCTCTTCCTCCGCCGTTATCTCGGTTGATTCCGGAATCGTCGTACCGCTTGTCGATGTCGTGCCGGTTTCGGCGGCAAACGCCGGAAGCGCAAGCATACACACAAAGAGCGCCGCCGCAATCGCCGCGGCAATTATTTTTTTCGTTTTCATAATAAAATTTTCCGTAAAATCACTGTTTTTTCTTTATTTCTCTGACGTCGTAAACGTAGTCGAGATTTATAAGGTGGGACGTGCCGTTTTTCTCTTTTATGATTATCCAGTTTTCCTTTGCCTGCTCAATCGTGCCGCGATACGAAGAAAATCCGCCGCAGGCAATAATGCAATCCTTGCCTATAAAGTTCTGTATAAGTTCGTTCATAAGTTTTCCTCCTGTTTTTCTGCGTTTCTTAAGCGTTCTTCTTATCCTTCGGCGAAGGTTTATCATCGGCAGCCAGACCGCGACAATAACCAATATCAGAATTATGGTATATGAGCTGTTCATCTTCACACCTCCGGACGTTTTTATTTTACCCGTATATGTTAACATATCCCGATGTCTTTGTAAAGATAAACTGCAAAAAAATTGCAAAAATATTGACATCCGACAAGGTATTGTATATAATCAGTCTGTAAAATTACGAAAAGAGGAAACCGCAATGGAACACATACTCAAAAAATCCGCGCATCCCATAGGCGTTGAAGGCCCCGTCCTTACAATCGTCATGGACGGCGTCGGCATAGGCAACGGCAAGGATGGTGACGCCGTTGCAAACGCATATACTCCCACCCTCGATATGCTTATGGCAAAATATCCGACAAGAAGGCTTGCCGCTCACGGCACGGCAGTAGGACTTCCCTCCGACGACGATATGGGAAACTCCGAGGTCGGTCACAACGCGCTCGGCTCGGGACAGGTATTTTCTCAGGGCGCAAAGCTCGTTTCGGAATCGATTGCGTCCGGCAAAATGTTCGAAGGTCAGACGTGGAAGGAGCTTGTTGCAGGCTGTAAGGACAGCGGAACCTTCCACTTCATCGGACTTTTCTCCGACGGAAACGTTCATTCGCACATAGACCATCTCAAAGCGATGATATCCCACGCAAAAGCCGAAGGCGTAAAGCGCGTGCGTATTCACATTCTTCTCGACGGCAGAGATGTCGGCGAAACCTCCGCGCTTGACTATGTCAGACCATTTGAAGAATTTCTTGCCTCGCTGAACGACAGCGCCTTCGACGCAAAGATAGCCTCCGGCGGCGGCAGAATGAAAATCACAATGGATCGCTACGAAGCCAACTGGAAAATGGTTGAGGACGGCTGGCACACGCACGTTCTCGGCGAGGGCAGACAGTTTGCCTCGGCGGAGGAAGCGATTGTCACCTACAGAAAGGAAACCGGCGCGATAGATCAGGATCTTCCCGCGTTTGTGATTGCCGAAAACGGCAAGCCCGTCGGCACGATTGAGGACGGCGACAGCGTTGTTTTCTTCAATTTCAGGGGCGACAGAGCAATTGAAATTTCAAGAGCGTTCGACGGCGGCGCGGAATTTGACAAGTTCGACCGCGTAAGAGTTCCGAAGGTAATCTACGCGGGCATGCTCGAATATGACGGCGACCTGCACATTCCGCACAAATATCTTGTAAATCCGCCCGAAATAAAGAACACGATGGGACAGTATCTTGCCGAAACGGGCGTCACGCAGTTTGCCATATCCGAAACGCAGAAGTACGGTCACGTGACTTATTTCTGGAACGGCAACAGAAGCGGAAAATTCGACGAAAAGACCGAAACCTACAAGGAAATCCCGTCGGACGTCATTCCGTTCGAGCAGCGTCCGTGGATGCAGTGCGCGCTCATAGCGGACGCCGTCATAGAGGCGATAGAAAGCGGAAAATACAGATATATCCGCTGCAATTTCCCGAACGGCGATATGGTCGGTCACACGGGAAATTACGAAGCGACGATCGTTGCGGTGGAAGCGCTCGATCTCCAGCTTGCGAGAATAATCGCCGCTGTCGATAAGGCAAAGGGCGTTGCGATAATCACGGCAGATCACGGCAACGCAGACGAAATGTACGAATACGATAAGAAAAAAGGCTGCGTAAAGACAAATCCGGACGGCACTCCGAAGGCGAAGACAAGCCATACTCTCAACCCCGTTCCGTGCATAATTTACGACAACTTCTATTCCGACAGATACACCGTAAAGCCGCAGGCAAAGTTCGGACTTTCAAACGTTGCGGCAACGACGGTAAACCTTCTCGGCTACGACGCTCCCGAAATGTGGAACGAAAGCCTCATCGAAACGAAATGACAAAAAAAGACGTAAAGCTCAGAATAAAATCCGTTCAGCGCTCGGGCATTCCCGGCGACAAGGACGAACAGCTCGAAATTCTCACCGATGCGGTGATAAATTCGTCAAAGGAGAAGATTTCCGTCGAATACGACGAGCTTCTCTCCGAGGACGGCGCGCCGACACGAACGGTACTGCTTTTTGAGCGCGAAAATCCGAAAACGGTATTTCTTTCGCGCAAGGGCGACGTGAAAATGACCTGCGTGATAGAAGAAAAAACCCGCTACCGCTTCACCTATGATATAGGCGTCGCGGCGCTGGAGCTTGTCTGCGTCGGGCAGAGCGTGAAAAACGAGCTTTCCGACAGCGGCGGAAAGCTGAGCATAAAATACGATATAGAAGCGCGCGGAGTGACGGTTCAAAGCTGTGAGCTTTCCGTCACGGCGAGCTGAAAACACCGAAAATGTGTGCGGAGATATGTTTTTCCGCACACATTTTTGCACATATATAAGGTATTATAATAAAAATATGTGTTCTTCTATTGACAAGACGGATTTTCTGTGTTAAAATTAAATCACCTCTGCGGATGCTTTTGCGGTTCTTGTTCCGCACCGCAGCCGCGTACAGAGGGAGGTACGAAAACAGTGCCGCTACGATATAAAAATCATACAGATTTTCCTTTCAGCGATTGCGCCTCAATCGCTGTGGTTTTCGTGCGCTTCTGTTTTCAAAAACAGGAGCTTTTTTAATAGCTTCAAGTATTATCAGGAGGTGCCGATATGCGCGTAAGAATCACTCTCGCCTGCACGGAATGCAAGCAAAGAAATTATGACACAATGAAAAACAAGAAAAACGACCCGGACAGACTTGAAATGAACAAATATTGCAAGTTCTGTCGCAAACACACGCTTCACAGAGAAACAAAGTAAGGAGAACTGAAATGACAAGCAAAATCAATTTCAAAAAGATTTGGGCTCTGCTCATCGCGCTCGTCATGATGGTTTCCGTTTTCAGTCTTTGCGTTTTTGCCGAAGACAAGGACACCGATACCTCGACATCAACAACCGAAGTATCGACCGACGGTACGACAAGCGCCGATGACAGCGGTGAAACAACCACAACAGGTGAAACCACCACGACGGGTGAAACCACCACAACAACCGGCGAAACCACATCGGATGATCACGACCACGACGATGATGAAGATGAAAACACATCCTGGGCTGCACAGCATCTCAGCTTTCTCATCGCCATCGGAATAATCGTTCTTATCGTAGTTGTTTATTTTGCCCTTCGTCTTTTTGTTCCTTCCTTCAGAGAAAAGACAACTAAGTTCTGGAAGGACTACAACGCAGAGTTCAAGAAACTCGTTTGGCCCACGAAGCAGCAGCTCGTTAAAAATTCGGCAGTCGTTCTCGTAACAATGATCGTATTTGCCGCAGTTTTTGCTCTTCTCGATTTCGGTCTTTCAAAAGGCTTCTATGCTCTTAAAGACCTCGTTGATCTCATTCGTCCCGTCAGCTGAGCGGAAGAAGGAGTCTGAATATGTTGGATGAACATTCCACAGAACTGAAATGGTATATTCTTCATACCTATTCGGGATACGAGAACAAAGTAAAAACAACCCTTGAAAAGCTTATTGAAAATCGCGGAATACAGGATATGATAAGCGACGTCCGCGTTCCGATGGAAACGGTTGAAACAACCACCGCTTCCGGCGAAGCAAAGACGAAGGAAGAAAAGCTCTTCCCCAGCTACGTTCTTGTAAAAATGATGATGACGGACGAAACCTGGCACATAGTAAGAAACATTACCGGTGCCACAGGCTTTGTAGGTCCCGGCTCACGTCCGGTTCCGCTTTCCGACGCAGAAGTTGAGGCACTCGGCGTCGATACGAAAACCGTCACGACAAGCTTTGCCGCCGGCGACCACGTCAAAATCAAAAACGGTCCCATGGCAAACTTCGAGGGTACGATATCCGCTGTATCTGCGGACTGCAAGACCGTAACGGTGCTCGCTTCCGTTTTCGGACGCGAAACTCCGGTCGAGCTCGATGCTCAGAGCATTGAGAAAATCTGAAAATAATCTATGTTTTTCCGCTTTGACGTTGCCACGTCGGAGCGAAACGTGGGAGGGAGAAAAATTTTTTGTGTTCTCCCGATTGAAACCACATTCGGAGGTGTAAAAAATTATGGCAAAAAAGATTATGGCATTTGTAAAGTTGCAGTTGCCTGCCGGCAAAGCAACTCCCCAGCCGCCTGTTGGTCCGGCACTCGGTCAGCACGGCGTTAACATCGCTGCGTTCACAAAGGAATTCAACGAACGCACAAAGAACGATATGGGACTTATCATCCCCGTTGTTATCACTATCTATGCGGACAGATCCTTCTCTTTCATCACAAAGACTCCGCCCGCTGCCGTTCTTATAAAGAAAGCCTGCGGAATCGAAACGGCTTCCGCATGCCCCAACAAAGACAAGGTAGCAAAGATAACAAAAGAACAGGTAAAGAAAATTGCGGAAACAAAGATGCCCGACCTTACGGCTGCATCGCTTGAAGCCGCAATGAGCATGATAGCCGGCACAGCGCGCTCCATGGGCGTTGTTGTCGAGGACTGAGAAAGGAGAGTGACTTGAAATGTTTAAGGGTAAGAAATATCAGGACAGCGCAAAGCTTATCGACAGATCCAAGCTTTACGACGCAAATGAAGCCGTCGCTCTCGTAGTTCAGACTTCAAAGGCTAAATTCGATGAAACAATCGAACTTCACATCCGTCTCGGCGTAGACAGCCGTCACGCAGACCAGCAGGTTCGTGGCGCTATCGTACTTCCGCACGGAACAGGTAAAACCGTCCGCACGCTCGTTTTCTGCAAGGAAGACAAGTATGAAGCCGCTAAAGCCGCAGGCGCGGATTATGTCGGCGGCGCTGACTACGTTGAAAAAATCACAAAAGAAAACTGGTTCGATTTCGACGTTGTTATCGCAACTCCCGATATGATGGGCGTTATCGGCCGTCTCGGTAAGGTACTCGGTCCTAAGGGACTTATGCCTAACCCCAAGGCAGGCACGGTTACGATGGATGTTGCCAAGGCTGTTACAGAAGCCAAAGCAGGTAAGATCGAATACCGTCTTGACAAGACAAACATCATTCACTGCCCGATAGGCAAAGCTTCCTTCGGCGCAGATAAAATTCTTGACAACTTCAACACGCTTGTCGGCGCTGTTGTCAAGGCTAAACCCGCTTCCGCAAAAGGTCAGTACATCAAGAGCTGCGTTGTAGCCTCCACGATGGGACCCGGCGTTAAAGTCAATTCCGCTAAGCTCGGCGGCTGATAAGGGTTTTTAATTCAAGGCAAAATGCCGCGACGACGGTCACGGCGGTTGCATAAGGCGATTATCCGGATCGCTTTATACGATTATAAAAAGCAGGCAGGACGTTCTTCCCCCGAAAGAATATCCTGCCTGCTTTTCTTTGGAAAAGAAAAGAAGGCAAAAGAAACTTCAGTTATCGCGGATGATATACAGAGTTTATACTACCTTCGCAGACGGGGCTTGTTGAAAAGGCAAAAGAAACTTCAATTATCGGGGATGATATACAGATTTTTTACTACCTGCGCAGACGGGGCTTGTTGAAAAGGCAAAAGAAGCTTCGGTTATCGGCGTTTGATTTTCTTTTTCAATTATTTTCATTTTTCGTTTTTCTTATGTTTTCTTTTGTTTTTACAAAGTTTATTATGTTTACTTTTCTTTTCAAACAAAATAAGAGCATAAAAAAATCCGTGCGTCGCAAATTAAAAGCGGCACACAAAAAAGTGTCGCATAAACGCGCCGGCGGAGCGTTTATGAAAAAAACTTCCGCCGGAAAGCGGGAAAATGACAAAAAGCAAAGCGGCTACACGGCTGATTGTTTTTTTGACCGCGATAATGATTTTTTCGGTAGTAAGCGTTTCTGCCGCAGGCGGAGATACGCTTATTGCCGCAGGAACGCCGCTCGGCGTCCGGTTCAGAACCGACGGCGTTATGATAACCGGAATCCGCCCCGTAGGCGACGGCGAAGCGTCGCCGGCTCTTGACGCGGGACTTCGCAGAGGCGACGTGATAACCTTTATAAACGACCGCAAAGTTCAGAGCGCCGATACTCTTATCGACGAAGTGAAAAGCACCGAAGGCAAAGTGACGGTAAAATACCTTCGCGCAGGCAAGGAGATGACGGCAACTCTCGTTCCGCTTCCCGACTCCGACGGAGAGCTGAAGCTCGGGCTCTGGGTTCGCGAAAGCGCGTCGGGCATAGGCACGATAACCTTTATCGATCCGTCCGAAAGCACCTTTGCGGGACTCGGCCACGGAATATGCGATCCCGAAAGCGGAGCGCTGCTTCCCATGGCGGAGGGCACGGTTGAAGACGTTATCCTTACCGGAATAACGTCGGGAAAGCGCGGCGCCCCGGGCGAGCTTCACGGTTTCTTTTCCGGAAAGCAGAACGGCAGACTTTCCGCAAACACGTTTTCTGGCATAACGGGAATACTTTCCTCCGTTCCCGAAGGACTTGAAAACGAGCTTTATCCGATAGGAAAAAAGAATGAAGTACACGAAGGCGAAGCTTATATTTTCACCACGGTTGACAGAGAAGGCAGAAAAAAATACAGCATAGAAATATCAAAAATAGACGCGGGCGGAAGTCAAAAGAACTTTACCGTAACCGTAACCGATCCTTCTCTTCTCGAAAAAACGGGCGGCATAGTTCAGGGAATGTCGGGAAGTCCGATAATTCAGGACGGAAAGCTTATAGGCGCAATAACTCACGTTCTTGTTTCCGACCCCACCTCCGGCTACGGAATTTTCATTGAAAATATGCTTCCCGTATCGGATCAGGCTTCGGTTTACAATATCGCGGCATAAAAATCATAGGTCAAAATCAAACAAAATAATATATAAATCCGAATAAAAACGCCTATCATGCGTCACTGCGGCAAAAGGCAAGGCAACAAAACACTTTTCGCCCGTCACCGATCGACACGCACTGCGGGCGTTTTTGTTTTATTATAATTATGTATAATAAAGCAAAGGACGTGATACATTGCAAAACAAAAATTTTGTCCGCACGGACGGTATGCCGATAGAGGAATACAAAAAAAGCTCGGTGGGAAAGCTCCTCCTCCGCGCCGTATATGCGTCGGGAGCGTTTCTGCTCGGGCTTCTGCTTTCCGGAGCAAAAGCCCCGCTCGATACATATCCGTTTATAATCGCGCTCACCTCGTCACTTACCTCGTATGCGGGATTTGCCTCGCTCGGAATTCTTTTCAGGCTGACATTTGACGTCTCGGTCGGGACAAGCGCCTTTACATACTGCGCGGCGGCAATACTTGTCTGCGCGGCGCGATGGGTATTCTGCTTTCTTTTTATAGACAAATCCCGTCTGAAAAGCTCCGGCAGACTTACGGACGACGCGCTTACAAGAGTGCTTACCGCCTGCATCGCCTCGATAGGCGGTGCGCTTGTGACGGTTTTCGTCTGCGGATTCGACACATACACCGTAACGGGCGGAGTGTTTTCGGCGTGCGCTTCGGGCGCGATGACCTTTCTTTTCGTTTCGGTATTCGACAGACGCTATTTTTTCCCGTCCGCATATGAGGTCGGCGGAGCGCTGCTTTTGTTCGGAATAACGCTTTCCCTTGCCGATGTAAAGCTTCATTCGGTATCGCTTTCGCTCGTTTTCGCATTCGGGGCTGTACTCTGGTGCGGATACTGCGGCGGATGGGCAAGAGGGTGCGCCGCGGGCTTTGTCGCCGCACTCGGCTGCGGAGGAGAGCTCTGCGCCGAGCTTGCGTTTTTCGGACTGCTTTCGGGGCTGTTCTTTCCGGTAAACGCAATCGCCTCCTCCGCCGCGGGACTCATAGCGGCGATAACCTACGGCGCCGTATCCGGAGGAATGGAAAAAGTGCTTACATTTCTTCCCGAAGCGCTTATTGGGACATCCGCGATAACCGTTTCCGCAATATTCAAAATAATGCCGAAATACACGCCGACGGAGGAAAGCTCCGCGGGAGCGCTCTGCCACGATCTGACGGAGAAAAAACGCGAGGAGGACAGAACAATGAAACTAAGGCTTTTATCCGAAGCTATGGCTTCGCTTTCTCAGGTGATAAAAAACATATCCGAACGTATGCGCCGTCCGGACGAAACCTCTCTTGCAAATATGTGCCGCGCGGTATGGGCGGAAAAATGCGCCGGCTGTCCGCTCGAATGTCCCTGCAAGAATATGTCGTCGATATCGTCAGACACGCGCTTTGAGCGCTTTGTTTCAAAGCTGATGACCTCAGGCAGACTTCCCGCCTCGCGCCTTTCGGAGCTTACGCGCTGCAAATGTCCGAAAAGCGACGAGATAACGGACGAAATAAATCTGCGCACTTCAAAAATGATAGAATACGCATTGAAATTTGATAAAACGGGTGTGTTTGCCTTCGATTACGGCGCAATGTCGCAGATGATGTCCGACGCCGTGGCGCAGAGCGGCGTCGGCTACACAATCGACCGGACGCTTTCCGAAAGGCTTTCGAGAGCCCTGCTCCGCGCGGGACTTGCCGCCGAAAACGTCGTCGTGTGCGGCGACAGAAAAAAGTACATAGTCGCAACGGGAACTTCTCTGCTTTCGGGAACGCTCGGTGCGGAGGACATAAGAAAAATCTGCGAGGATATATGCGGCGCGAAATTTCTTTCTCCGGAATACACGGTTGAGCGCGGATGCGCCGCAATGACACTTGAAGGCGCAAAAAGCTACGGCGTTTCGTATGCCGGAAAGCAATCCGAAAAGGAGGGCGAGCGCGTCTGCGGCGACAGCGTATCCGTGACGGAATCCGCGGACGGACTCTTTTACTGCTTTATCTGCGACGGTATGGGAAGCGGCGAAACAGCTGCGATGACCTCGCGCGTCTGCCGCGTTTTTCTTGAAAAAATGCTCGCCTGCGGAAACGACAAAACAACCACCCTTGAAATGCTGAATATGTTCCTTAAAAACCGCGGCGCCGAATGTTTTGCCACAATAGATCTGCTTGAAATAGATATGCACACGGGAACGGCGGCGTTTATAAAAAGCGGAGCCGCGCCTTCCTATATAATACGCGGCGGAAAGCTCTACAAAATATCGTCGGGAACGCTTCCCCTGGGAATACTTTCGGACATCTCCGCCGAGATAACGGAATTCGACCTGAAAACAGGCGACGTTATAGTAATGGTAAGCGACGGAATCTGCGGAGATCCCGAATTTGACGGAACGTGGCTTTCGGATTATCTTTCAAAGGAAATGTCGGGCGATCTTGCTCTGACGGCGGAAAAAATACTGATGCGCGCCCGCAAAGAAGACAAGCGCAGCGACGATATGACGGTGGAGCTTATCCGCATAGAACCGCCCGCTCCGAACGCCCGCGACAAAGCCCCCTCCCTTGTTGAAGAAGGCGCGGTTTTGGGAGAAGATTTTGCAATTTAATCGGAGCATAAAGGACGAAAACCGAGCATTTCGGCGAAAAACGGAGGAAAATCAGGGGTAAATTCCGTTATTTTCGCGTAATTTCGATTTTTTTTAGTTTTTTTCAAAAAAATATTGCATTTTGAATATATATCTGCTATAATGCTCTTGTGAATTTCGGGCGGGGTTTCCGTCCGGTCGAAAAATATTTTTTGATATTGTTCACGGCACTTTTTATGCACGGAAAATTTCGGTTTTTCGTGCATTTTTTTAAATCCGTAAAATCGGAAATTTTTAATTAAAAGTGGGAGCAGAAATGGATCGTAACACAAAAATCATCGAGCTTAGAAACATTTCAAAAAGCTTTGACGGCGAAACCGTACTCAAAAATCTTTCTCTTGACATTCACGACAAGGAATTTATCACGCTTCTCGGCCCTTCGGGCTGCGGCAAAACGACAACGCTCCGCATAATCGGCGGATTTATCGAGCCGGACGAGGGCGACATCTGTTTTATGGGCGAAAGAATAAATGACCTTCCCCCCTACAAGCGCAACGTAAACACAGTTTTTCAGAGATATGCGCTGTTTCCTCATCTGAACGTTTTTGAAAACATCGCGTTCGGACTCCGCGTTCACCGCACACCTGAAAAGGAAATAGTCGAACGCGTTGAAAAAATGATAGCCCTCGTAAACCTCAAAGGCTTTGAAAAACGCAGCGTGACCACCCTTTCCGGCGGTCAGCAGCAGAGAGTTGCAATCGCTCGCGCGCTTGTAAACAATCCCAAGGTTCTGCTTCTTGACGAGCCGCTCGCCGCGCTCGATCTCAAGCTCCGCAAAGATATGCAGAAGGAGCTTAAAAACATTCAGCAGCAGACGGGCATAACCTTTATTTACGTTACGCACGATCAGGAGGAGGCGCTCTCCATGTCCGACACGATAGTTGTTATGGCGGACGGCGAGATTCAGCAGATAGGCTCCTCCACGGATATATACAACGAACCGAAAAACGCTTTCGTCGCGGACTTTATCGGCGAATCGAACATTCTTGACGGCATAATGCTTGACGACCTCAAGGTCAGATTTTCCGGTCACGTTTTCGACTGCGTTGACAAGGGCTTCGGGAAAAACACTCCCGTTGACGTCGTTGTCCGTCCGGAAGACGTCGATATCGTACCGACCGACAAGGGTATGCTGCGCGGCACGGTAACCTCCGTGACCTTCAAGGGCGTTCATTGGGAAATAATCGTCGATATCGGCGGCTTCAAATGGATGATACAGACAACCGACTACTGCGCGCCGGATTCCGAAATAGGACTTTTCATCGAACCCGATGCGATTCACATAATGGAAAAATCGGAATATTCCGATATGTACGGCGACTATTCCTCCTACAGCGAAGAATTTGACGAGCTTTCCGACGCGGGCGAGGATGACGACGAAGAAGACGGATCGGAGGCGGAGGAGGAATGAGAAAAACATCGTTTCTTGAAAGATTCGCCGCCGTACCGCACATCATATGGATATTGCTCTTTGTTGTCGCGCCGCTGGTGTTTGTCGCTTACTTTGCCTTTACCGACACATACGGCAACTTCACCTTTGACAATATCTCTATGCTTACAAGCTACCTGCATATATTTCTTCTTTCGGTGTGCTTTGCGCTTATTGCGACGGCGATATGCATAATCATCGGATATCCGCTCGCATTCTTTATCTCACAGCTCAAGCCGAAAACACAGAAAATACTTGTCGTTCTGCTTATGCTTCCGATGTGGATAAGCCTTCTTATCAGAACCTATTCCCTTATGGCGATACTCGACAACGGCGGACTTCTCAATTCCCTGCTCGAACAGATAGGTCTTGCCAAGGTAAAGATAGTCGGCACGTCGGGCGCGGTCATTCTGGGCATGGTATATGACTTTCTTCCCTATATGGTGCTTCCGATATACACAACGCTTTCCAAGCTCGACAAAAGATATTTCGAAGCGGCGGCAGATCTCGGCTGCAGCGGAACGCAGTCGCTTTTCCGCGTAGCCTTTCCGCTTTCTGTTCCAGGCGTTGTTTCGGGAATAACAATGGTATTCGTTCCGTCGATAAGCACCTTTTACATTTCGCAGAAGCTCGGCGGCGGAAGCTTCGATCTCATCGGCGATACAATCGAAAGACATTTTCAGAACGTCAGCACCTATAACATAGGCGCGGCGATATCGCTTGTAATGATGATACTCATAATCATCTCCGTTGCGATAATGAACCGCTTCACCGACGGCAGCGAAGGCGAAGGAGGTATTATAGTATGAAAACTCTGTCCAAAATATATATACCGCTTATATTCGCGCTGCTTTATGCACCGATACTTGTGGTTATAATCTTTTCCTTCAACCGCGCAGGCTCACTCAATCACTTTTCAACCTTTTCACTGCACTGGTACAAGGAGCTTTTCAGCGATTCCACAGCGCTTACGGCGCTTAAAAATTCGCTTTCGCTCGCGGTGATATCGTCGCTTCTCGCAACGCTTATCGGCACGTTTGCCGCGTTCGGAATAAACGCTATGAGAAACCGTCACCTCAGAACCGCGGTGATGTCCGTGACAAACGTCCCGATGATGAACCCCGATATCGTTACGGGCGTATCGATGATGCTTCTTTTCGTCGCGGCGATGTCCGTTCCGTTTATACCGATAAAATTCGGCAAAGTCACTATGATAATCGCGCATACAACCTTTTCCCTGCCGTATGTTATCCTGTCCGTGCTTCCGCGCTTCAAGCAGATGGATCGCTCCATATGCGATGCCGCGCTCGATCTCGGCTGTACGCCTGCGCGCACGTTTTTCAGAATAGAGCTTCCGATGGTGCTCCCGGGAATAATCTCCGGACTTATGCTCGGCTTTACGCTTTCGCTCGACGATTTCGTAATAAGCCATTTCGTTTCCTCTCCGGACTTTCAGACTCTGCCCCTCTACATCTACAATCAGACGGCGCACGAAGTGAAATACAGTATGTATGCGCTCTGCTCGCTTATGGTATTTGCAATACTTATACTGCTTTTCCTTGTTAACTTTGCCGGCTCGTTCGGAAGAAAAAGGCCGAAAACGGCAGGAGGCGCAAAATGATGAAAAAAATCGTTTCCGTTTTCTTTGCCGCATTGCTTTTTGTGTCGGCAATAATGCTCTCCTCCTGCAAAAGCACGGACAAAGAAAAAGCTCTCGGCGACGCCGTGACGCTTTACGTTTACAACTGGGGCGAATATATTTCGGACGGCTCCGACGGCTCGCTCGACGTAAACCGCGCATTTGAAGAATACTGCCGAAATGTTCTGGGCAAAAATGTAAAGGTAAACTATTCAACATATTCTTCAAACGAGGATCTTTACGCAAAGCTTTCAAGCGGAGCTGTCAGCTATGACGTTGTCATTCCCTCCGACTATATGGCGGCGCGGCTTGCCTCCGAAGGACTTATCAAGGAGTTCGATCCCGCCGAAAGCATTGAAAACTACAAGTATATCGAAGACCGCTTCAAAGGACTTTACTACGATCCCGACGAAAAATACAGCGTTCCCTATACGTTCGGCACGGTCGGCGTTATATACAACACCAAATACGTTCCCGATGATGAAGAAAATATCGGCAGCTGGGCGCTTTTGTGGGACGAGGATTATACGGGAAACATTCTTCAGTTCAACAATCCCCGCGACGCCTTCGGAACGGCGCAGTTCTATGACGGAACAAGCGTAAACTCCGAAAATCCGGACGATTGGCGCGCCGCGCTCGATCTTCTCGTGAAACAGAAATCCATAGTTCAGGGTTATGTTATGGACGAGGTTTTCAACAAAATGAAGGGCGGAAGTGCAGCTGTCGCACCGTATTACGCCGGCGACTTCTTTACGATGTATTCCGACAACGAGGATCTTGACTTTTTCTATCCCAAGGAAGGGACAAACGTCTTTGTTGACGTTATGTGCATACCATCAAGCACGAAGAATTTCGATCTTGCAAAGGAATATATAAACTTTATGCTTTCGGAGGAGATTGCCGTTGCGAATGCGGAATACGTCTGCTATGCGTGGCCGAACACTCTTGTAAAGAACAATGAAGAATATATAGAATATATGACAGAGGAAGTCCACCCCGACGCGATATCCATTCTTTACGATTTCGATATGTCGAATATGGAATTTTTCTATGACCTTCCCGACGAAACAAGAGCAACTATGAACTCGCTTTGGGAAGACCTGAAGATTGAAAGCAATATAGGTATTGCAATATACATCATCTGCGCTGTTATAATCGTCGCGCTTGTCCTGATTTTCATCGTAAGATTTATAATAAAACGCAGAAGAAAATACTATTTTGATAAATATTCCGTAAGCTGAAAGGAGATTCCTTGGCAAAATGAAAAAGGCTTCGCGTATCATATGGGGAATTCTTGTCCTTGCGCTCGGCGTTATCCTTTTCGGAAACGCAACAAAGCTGTGGGACGTAACCCTTTTCTTTGACGGCTGGTGGGCAGTGGTTGTAATGCTTCTGGCGCTGTTTTCAATCTGCACCGACAAGCCCAACATCGTAAACGTTTATTTTCTGCTTTTCGGCGGCGTTATGCTTTTCAAGGAACAAGGCATATTCATAGCAAAGGATACAAGCTCATGGCTTATAGCCCTTGCGCTTCTCATTGTCGTTGCGGGAATAAGCGTAATAATCCGAGCGGTGTCCGGCACGGACTCAAAATAAAAGCCCTGCCCGCTTCCGATAAAGAAACAAAAAACTCACGCTATGGCGTGAGTTTTTTTGCTTTTATTTTTTCTTTTCTTCCAGACGGTCAAGCACGAGCCTGTATCCGTCGCTGCCGTAGGAAAGGCACTTGCCCACACGGCTTATCGTCGCCGTGCTTGCACCCGTTTCCTTTGATATTTCCTGATAATTTTTCTTTTCCGAAAGCAGTCTTGCCACTTCAAATCTCTGTGAAATATCAAGAATTTCTTTTATTGTGCAGGCGTCCTCGAAAAATTTATAACATTCGTCAACGGTTTCAAGCGAAAGTATCGCTTCAAAAAGAGCGTCCGTCGCAGGAGAGCGCAGTTTGTCCATAAAAAGATCCTCCGCAGATTTATTTGCTTTAACAGCATATCACTTTATTTTGTTAAAGTCAAGTAAAAAATAAAAAGACAAGAATGTAGTCCTTTACAAACCACGAAAACGTGATATAATGAATATAACCCATATACTTTGAAGGAGATGACACATATGTGGTTTATATTTGCAATTCTTTCGGCTGTGTTTGCCGCGCTTACGTCAATACTTGCCAAGGTCGGAATAAACGGTGTAAATTCCAATCTTGCCACGGCAATACGGACAATGGTCGTTGTGCTTATGTCGTGGGGTATGGTTTTCATAACAAACGCTCAAGGCGGAATAACCGAAATAGACCGTAAAAGCTGGCTGTTTCTTATTCTTTCGGGACTTGCGACCGGAGCGTCGTGGCTCTGCTATTACAAGGCGTTGCAGTCGGGCGATGTGACCAAAGTCGTTCCGATAGACAAGCTCAGCGTTGTTTTCACGCTTGTGCTTGCGTTTGTTTTCCTGCACGAAAAGTTCGATATAAAATCGCTTATCGGATGTGTTCTTATAGGCGCCGGAACGCTTGTAATGGTGCTGTAAGCCGCGCCCGATACGCTGCAAAAAAATTTTATCTGCGGAGGATAGCGAAAAATGCAATCCATAAAGGAAATATATAAAATCGGCAGAGGGCCTTCAAGCTCGCACACAATGGGGCCGGAAAAGGCGGCAAAGGTTTTTCTTCTGAAATATCCCGATGCCGACAGCTTTGAGGTAATTCTCTACGGTTCGCTTGCCAAGACGGGAAAAGGTCATCACACCGATCTTGCAATAAACAGCGTTCTCGGCGAAAGCAGGACAAAAATAATTTTCGATACGGAAACGTCGGAGCTTCCGCACGAAAACACAATGGATTTTATCGCTTATTCCTCCGGCAAAAAATCGGGTACGATGCGCGCGCTGAGCATCGGCGGCGGAGATATTGCGGTCGAAGGTATGCCGTCGGTAACGCCTCCGGAAATTTATCCGGAAAACAGCTTTGCCGATATCGCGGCTTATTGCCAAAAAAACAATCTGCGCCTGTCGGATTACGTTTACAAATACGAGGGCGATGAAATAAAAAAATATCTTCTTCTCGTCTGGTCAACAATGAAAGCCGCCATCGCGCAGGGACTTTCCGAAAGCGGCGTACTCGACGGCGGACTTGACGTACAGCGTAAAGCGGCGATACTTTTCGGTCAGCATCCGAAAAACGAAACCGACGCAAACAGAGAAAACCGCATTGTCTGCGCTTATGCGTTTGCCGTCGGCGAGCAGAACGCCGCGGGAGGAACGGTCGTTACCGCGCCCACCTGCGGAGCATGCAGCGTTCTTCCCGCCGCGCTCAGATATATGCAGGAAACGCACGGCTTTTCCGACGAAAAAATAATAAATGCGCTTGCAGTCGGCGGCGTTATCGGAAATATTGTCAAAACAAACGCCTCGATAAGCGGTGCGGAATGCGGATGTCAGGCTGAAATGGGTACGGCTTGCTCTATGACTGCCGCTGCTCTTTGCGAGCTTTTCGATATGACTTTAAGTCAGACGGAATATGCCGCCGAGGTCGCAATGGAGCATCATCTCGGACTTACCTGCGATCCCATCGGCGGACTTGTACAGATACCGTGCATAGAACGCGGAGCGGTTTCGTCCATGCGTGCGATAAACGCGCTCAGCCTTGCAACCTTCCTTGCGGATTCAAGCAAGATTTCCTTTGATAATGTCGTTAAAACAATGTATCGCACGGGCAAGGATATGAATGCCCGCTATCGCGAAACCTCCGAAGGCGGTCTTGCTTACACCTACAAAAAACACTGACCGTACTTTTCTTTGACCGTACTTTTCTTTGGAAAAGAAAAGTAGGCAAAAGAAACTTCGGTTATCGGGAATGATATGCAGAGTTTATAATACCTGCACAGACAAAGCTTATTAAAAAAGCAAAAAAGCAGGAGCCGTCGGCTCCTGCTTTTTGTATTTACTTTTTCCGATATGTATCTGTATCTATCAGCTTACCGTCAGCATCGTAGAGTGATTCCTTAATCTCATTACCATTTTTATCGTATTCAGAAACATTATAAAATACAAGTTTGCCGTCGGAATAATAATACCACAAGCACTTTGTTTTCTTCCCGCTTTCATCGTATTCGTAAACGGAATAAGAGCTAAGCTTGCCTTCGGAATTATAGTATGATTCCTTAATCTTATTACCGCTTTCATCATTTTCGTAAACAATGTAGCCGGTAAATTTGCCTTCCATATCATAGTAGGAGTCTTTTACCAAGTACCCTTTGGCATCATAATCCGACGATTTTTCCATGTTTCCATTTTCGTAATATTCGTAAACATGGCTAAGCTTACCTTCCGTATCATAGTGGGATTCCTTTACCAAGTTTCCTTTGGCATCATAATCCGACGATTTTTTTATGTTTCCGTTTTCATCGTATTCGTATGTTGTTTTTCCGCACGATACCGCGACAAACAATATTGCGGCAGCAATACAGAGTGACAAAATGATTGATAATGCCCTTTTCATTTTATATCTTCTTTCCTGAATTTATATTTCTTATCGCAGAAGCGGCAGCAGACCTCAATCTCGTCCGTGTCGGCAAAAAGGTCATCTGTATCCTTTTCGGAAAAGCCGCGGAGCGCGGATAAAATTCTTTCTCTGTCGCAGTCGCAGCGATAAACGGCTGGGATTTCGTCAAAAACGTCGTATTCTATGCCTGCAAAGGCGCGGTCAAGAAGCTGCTCCTTTGTCGCGCCGTCGGCAATAAGCGAAGAAACATTTGTTATCAGCGGCAGATTTTTTTCTATCTTATCCACCGTCTCCTCCGAAGCATACGGCAGAAGCTGAATAAGCACTCCGCCCGCCGCCTTGCAGGAAAGGTCGGTATCGACAAGCACTCCGAGCGAGCAGACCGTGGGAATCTGTTCGCTTTTTGCAAAATACGTGCAGATATCGTCGCCTATTTCGCCCGTTGTTATTTCAACGGAGCCCGTCTGCATTTCGCCCGAGCCGAGATCGCGCACAACGGATAAAAGTCCCGCTCCAACCGCGCCTCCGACGTCAAGCTTTCCGTTTGATTTAAGCGGCAGATCGACGCTTGGGTTCTGAATATATCCCTTTACGTTGCCTTCGTAATCCGAAACGGCAATTATTTTTCCGGCAGGACCGTCGCCCGAAAAGGTGAGCGTGAGCCTGTCGTTTTTTTCTTTGAGCATTGTTCCCATAAGCGATGCCGCCGTCATTGTTCTGCCGAGTGCCGCCGTCGCCGTGGGAGAGGTGTGCTTCATTTTCACGGCTTCGTTTACTATATCGGTGGATATTATCGCAACGGCTCTTGCCGAGCCGTCGCTTGTCATCGCGCGGATAATGTTATATTCCATAAAATTCACTTCTTTCTGCAAACGTAAAAAATTCTTTCGCTTTCGTCCGTCACGGGAGCGCCAGAAATATCGGAAAATCTTTCGCAGATTTCAAAGCCCGCTTTTTCAAGCGCGTTCTGAAGCGTTCTGTCTGTATACATTCTCTGCCTTTGATATTCGTCAGTTCTGCGCCACTTTTCGCCGTGCCTTTCAAAAAACGTAAGATAAAAATCGCAGACGCCTTTTTCTTTCATATAATAATTCTGCCACGAAAGGAAAAGGGCATCGGTTTCGTAAATAAAGGTGTTGTCGGCTATGATGCTTTCGTATTTGTATTTACTGTTTACGTCGAAAACGAAAACTCCGCCCTCGCAAAGACTTTCCGCCGTTCTTTCAAAGCATTGCGAAAGCTCTTCTCTTTTTGTAAGATAATTTATCCCGTCGAAGCTGCATATCGCCGCGCCGTAATTTTCGCCGCAGTCAAGCTTTGCCATATC
Source organism: uncultured Eubacteriales bacterium (assembly GCA_963614875.1). Taxonomy (GTDB): domain Bacteria; phylum Bacillota; class Clostridia; order Oscillospirales; family CAG-272; genus CAG-841. The sequence goes on from CAVEFC010000001.1 coordinate 28,703, forward strand.
CTGCTCAACCAGAAGCATTTTTATATGCTTGTCCGACGCTTTTTTCAGCGCCGCCGAAAGCATTTCACAGCTGACATCCACCCCCGTGACTTCAAAGCCCTTTTCGGCAAGAAGCACGGAAACGCTTCCCGTCCCACAGCCGAGATCTATAATTCTTTTCGGCAGGGACGGCGCATATTTTTCGATTATTTTTTCATAAAAGTCCGCATATCCGGCATAATCGGTATCAGCCATAAGGCTGTCATAATGCCGTGCAAGAACGGAATAGCTGTCCTCCATTTTATCTCCTTTTATCTGAAAAGTGTTTTTCCGTCGTCAAAATATACCGCCTTGCGACAGATAAAAACTTCGCTTTCGGCAAGAGCGGGAATTTTATCGGCAATGTATTTTACGGGAAGGTTTGGTCCGACGAAGGTAAGTTCTTTGCACGAAAGCATTACGCGAAGCGTAAGCATACAGCCCTGCGCCGTGCAGGATATAAGGCGCATATCCGGCGCTATGTCAACCGTGCGCGTTCCCGCCTTGCCCGTTTTTTCCACGTTTATTTCGCCCGAAAAAAGCGCGGCTACGTCGTTTTTTATCGCCTCCGCCTGCGGAGTTTCAAATGCTATTTCGTAATCCGCCCAGCCGATATCGGAAAACTTCGTTTCCGGCTCGTATGCGGAAAGAATTCTTATTCCGTCCGGAAAAGATTCGTTGAGCCTTCTGCATATTTCGTCATATGGAACGTCCTGCGTCATTTTGAAATCCATAAATTCACATTCGCTCGAAACGCCGACGGAAAGCGGCGGAGAAAATACGGCTTTCGGATGAGGATTGAAGCCCTGCGTATACCATATCGGCAGCTTCGAGCGCAGAAACGACGTCTGCACCGTGCGGTTCAGATCCAGATGCGATATATATTTGAGTGCGCCTGTTTTTGAAAATTCAACTCTTATTTTTTTAAGCTCGGACACCACGATCTTTCACCTCCAAGTTTGTTTACTCCGCAGCCGGAGCAGCTCTGTTTGCAGTTTGGCGTTGTTTTTCCTTCAAACGCTTTGTGTCTTTCGCGCAGGAAAAATTCCTTTGTCATTCCTATGTCGATAACATCCCACGGAAGAATTTCATCCTCTCTGCGCTCTCTGTTCGCATAAAAATCGGGATTGATGCCCGTATCCTCAAAGACGGAAAGCCATTTGTCATAGCTGAAATATTCTTCCCAGCTGTCAAAGCTCATACCGCGCCTGTGCGCCTCCATAATCGCTTTTCCGAGCCGCCTGTCGCCACGTGCAAAAACGGCTTCTATACGGCTGACCGCGGCGTCGTGATAGTTGTATTTTATTTTTCTGTCGGTTATCTGCTCCTTGAGATACTGCTGCTTGCGCAAAAGCTCCTCATACGCGCACTGCGGCTCCCACTGAAACGCCGTAAATGGCTTCGGAATAAAGCACGCCGCCGATATCGTCACCTGCGGAGCCTTGCGCGGTCTTGATGGCGTTGAATAATATTCTTCTATAACGTCTCTTGCAAGCTTTGCTATACCGCAGAGATCCTCGTCCGTTTCAGTGGGAAGTCCCTGCATAAAATAAAGCTTAACCTGCGATTTTCCGCCCTCGAACGCCACCCTGCACGCACGGAAAAGGTCTGCTTCCATTACGTTTTTGTTTATAACGTCGCGCAGACGCTGTGTTCCCGCCTCGGGCGCAAAGGTAAGAGTTCCCGTGCGGACGGTCGATATCTTGTCCATAAGCTCCTTTGTAAAGCTGTCCACGCGGAGCGACGGAAGCGAAATCGATATTTTTCTGTCGTTTGTCCATTCAAGAAGCATATCCGTAAGCTGAGAAATACACGAATAGTCGCTTATCGAAAGCGAGGACAGTGTCATTTCGCTGTAGCCGGTGTTGTCGGCAAGCTTTTTCGCCTGCTCGCAGAGCACCTCGGGAGATTTTTCTCTTACGGGGCGGAAAACCGCTCCCGCCTGACAGAAGCGACAGCCTCTTATGCAGCCTCTGTAAACCTCAAGGGTTATTCTGTCCTGAACGGTCTGAATAAACGGCACTATGAATTTCTCCGGATACGGAGCCTTGTCCATATCCTCGACGATGCGCTTCTGCACCTTTTCGGGAACGTCCGGATATTTCGGCGCGAAAAGCTTTATCGTGCCGTCGTCGTTATATTCGACATCATAAAGCGACGGAACGTAAATTCCCTTTATGTGCGAGGCTTCTCTCAAAAATTTCTCCTTTGAATAGCCCGCTTTTTTATGCTCTATATAAAGCTCCGTAAGCTCTATGTTTACTTCCTCTCCCTCGCCGATGATAAAAAGATCGACAAAATCGGCAAGCGGCTCGCCGTTGTACGCGCACGGACCTCCGCAGATCACAAGCGGATCCTTATCTCCTCTTTCGCTTGCAAGAAGCTTCACCTTGCCGAGCTCAAGCATATTCACAAGCGTCGTGTAGCAAAGCTCGTACTGAATAGAAAACGCAACCATATCGAATTCATAAAGCGGATCGGAGGATTCAAGCGAGCAAAGCGGAATATCGTGCTCCCGAAGCTGCTCCTCCATATCCGTCCACGGAGCAAAGCATCTTTCGCAGGCGATATTTTCGTGCCTGTTGTAAATATCGTAAAGTATCCTCATTCCCAGATTTGACATTCCTATCTCGTATATGTCGGGGAAACAGAAAACTATCCTTGCGTCAAGCCCTTCCCTGCTTTTTACGATCTGTCCCCATTCGCCGCCCGTATAACGAGCGGGCTTCTGAACCTTTTTAAGTATACTCTCCGGAATTTTCATCATCATCACTGCCTTTCTTGTTTGTTATTCTGCAGATTGCCTTCATACGACAATATCTGCAGGGATCAGTTCCGCCGGCGTCTGTCGGGGCGGCATACGCAAGACCTTCCTTAAGCTCCGCCGCAAAGCCGAGAACGGTATTCACAATGCTTTGTCTGAGCTTGACGAGCTCGTCAAGCGCGATAGTGTTTTTCGCCTTTCCGTCGGACGTCACCTTTACCGGCGAATAAACGCCTTTCAGCTCCGGCTCCATCGCGCGCGCAAGATCGAGTCCGTCCTCGCCCGCTTCCGTAACTACGCCCGATACGGCAAATTTATCGTCGCCCTCGCCGCCCGAGGAAACCGTTTCCGCCTTCGGATTTATTTCAACGTAAATCACTCCTGCCGGAACTATTTCTTTTCCGAAATATTTTTCTCCGTTTTCCCAGAGCGAAAACAGATACAAGGGCATCTGCATATCAAGCCCCGCGGATATTTTTTCAAGATCGAATTTCTTTGCGTTCTTTTTGTAATCCACAACGCAAAGATACAGCTTTCCGTCGCCACGGTCGTATGCGTCAACGCGGTCTATCCTGCCGAAAAGCTTTACCGTGCTTTGCCCGTCTTCTATCTTTATCGCGTCGACTCCGCCCGCACTTCCCACCGGAAGCTCAAATCCGACGGGACGAAAGCTGCTCGCGGCAAATTCGTCTCTTATTCTTTTTGCAAAAACCATCGCCCTGCCGCAAAGATAATCTGTCATATGGCAAAGTCTTTTGGGAAGCTCGGACATTGCTTTTCCCGTGACGCCGCATATGTATTTTTCTGCCGCGGAGCGTATTGCGCGCTTTGTTTCCTCCTCGGAAAAATCGTCCCTTGCCGCAAGCTTTGCCGCGACTTCGAGCGTCGCGTGCAGAAAGCTTCCCGTGTTCATATCCGAAAATCCTGCCGTGCCGTCGTCGGAAAGGTCAAGCTCATAGCGGCAGAAATACTGAAATCTGCACTTTATGTAATTTTCGATACGCGAATAGCTCGTGTTTATGTTTCCCGAAAAAAGCTCGCCTGCATTTGCGCGGTCGAGTCTGCATTTTTCCGCCGACATAGGCTCTTTTGCGCAGGAAAGCCTTTCGGCGTAATCGGGCTTTGCCGAAAGATAATCGCGCAGAGCCTTGGAAAATTCGCCTTTTTCCGAAAGCGCGTATTCGAGCGCCGCCTCACAGCAGTATATCCTGTCCTTTTCGGGAATATCGTCAAAGCTTGTTTCTCTGAGCAGAGGAAACATCTCTTCGATTCTGCCGAGCGCAGAACAGCGTCCCGCGCTTCCGTCGGAGGTGTACGTTATGAAAAGCTCCTCCTTCGGCGCGCACACGGAGCTGTAAAAGTAATAATATTCGTCCGAAACGCTTTTTTCAAGCCTTGACGAAAAATCAACGCCCTTTTCGCGCAGAAGCTCTTTTTCGTATTCGGAAAATATCCCGTCGTCAGTCACTCTTTTGGGAAAAACTCCGTCCGTCGCGCCGACTATGTAAACCGTTTTCGCCTCAGGCCGCGTCATTGCCGCGCCGCCTATAAGCACCTCGTCAACGGAGGTCGGAATCGAGCCTATATCCGTTTCCGAAAAAGCAAGCTTCAGAAGCTGTAAAAAACCGTCGGCGTCGGTTTCTTCGTCGCCGGCGCTGAGCGCCGTCTGATCGAGCGCGTCGCACAGCACCTGCCACAGCTGAGAAAATTCCTCCGCTCCCGAAGCGTCGCCCGCTTTCAGCGAAAGCTCCGCGTCCTCGCCGAGTTTTTCCGGAATTTTCATCATTACGAGAAAATCGTAAAGCAACGCGGCGTGATCGCGCACGGTTCTGCACTCTTTGAGCGCTCCGGCAAACCGCAGAAGCGGCGCTTTTACCTTTTCGCGAAGAACGCCGAGCGTTTCCAGAATTTCCTCGTCGCCCTCGCGCGCTCTGTCGTCGTAGCCGCGAAGAGGAAACGTCCACTCCTCGTCCGACGAAAACCTTTTGCCCTGTATTTTCCACTTTATGATATAATTTTCGAGCAGATCGCATTCGTCGCCCGAAATACCGCTGTAATCGGTTTTTATGTATTCTATTATGTCGCGGCGCAGAAAGCCCCTTCTTGCGCACGCATAAGCCGAATAAATGAACTTTACTATTCCGCGTTCGTCTATGTCTGCGCGGCGCGAAACGTAGTAAGGAATTCCGGCTTTTTCAAGCTCCGCGTCGAGAATTCCGTCATAATCCTCCGTGTCGCGCACGATGACAGCCATATCGCGATAGCGGGCTCCCGCTCTTACGCGCTTCGATATGTCGATTGCGACGGCTTCCGCTTCCTCGTATTTGTTTTTGCACTCGGTAACCGAAATATGCTCGGGAGCTTTTTCGTATACCGCCTTGGAATTTTTCAGAGAAAACAGATTTTCCGCAAGGAACGCAAGCTCGCCGTTTTTATATCCTGTGCTGTACCCGAATATAACGGGCTCGGCAATATCCGCTCCGACCTTTTCAGCCGTGCGATGAAGCCTTTCGTCCGTTTCCGAAAGCGAAACGAAAGCCGCTCCGCCTCCGTCCTCATCCGGAACATACGGAAGCGAAACATACGTTTCGTCCGCTCCCGAAAAAACAGCCGCAAGCATTTTGTACTGCTCTTTCGTAAAGCTCAGAAAGGAATCTATAAAAACGTCGGTACCGTCGAAAAAATCGCCGCAGAGTTCGCACGCCCTTGCAAGCGAACCGTCAGGCTCGCTCCATTTTTTCGCTACCTCTCTGTCAAAATCGGAAAATATCCTCGCAAGATCGGAAAGCTTTCCGGCAACTCTCGGCTTTTCGGAAAGCTTCTCCGCCGCAGACAGAAGCTCCTGCGGAGTTATAAGGTTTTTGAAAAGCTCCGTGCGCTCGGAGGTCAGCTTTTCAACCGTCGAAAGATCCGACGCCGATATCCTGCCGTAGCAGGAAAGCGCCGGCGCAGCCCTCCGCAGAACATTATACATAATTATTTTCTTTGCGCCCGAGCCTATATAGCTTTCGCATATTCCGCCGCGACGACGGAATATGTAGTTTGTAAGTCTGGAAAAGGTCAAAACGTCAATGCCTGCCGCGCCTTCGAGAGAAGCGCATTTCCGTTCGGCTGAAACGGCTTCCCTGTCGGGAACTATTATAAGCACGCGTCTTTTGCGCGCCGATTCGCTCGCCTTGGCGTAAAGCCACGCGCTCTTGCCCGATGCCGCCCTTCCGTAAACGAAATGAAGCATTTATTCCTCTCCTCTCAGAAAATTTCGATAATTCTTACGTTTTTATTTTTTTGAAGCGATTTCACAAGCGAAAACGCAAAGCTTATATGCAGATAGCATTTTCTGTCCTTCGGCTTTGACGCGCTGAGAAATCCGCACTTGAATATTGAACCCGTAACGCACATAAGCGTTCCCTTTTGTTTCAGCTCCTCGGCGTATTCGCCCTTTACGTCGTCAAAAACTATATACACCGTTCCGGTAAGCGAATCAAACCTTTTCCGGCAGTGCCTGCGCGAAAAGCTTGCGATAAGCGCGCCCAGAAGCGAAAGCACAAACACCGTGGGAAGTATAAGCAAAGCCGCTATCACGGCTACCGCCACGGTAGCGCCGCCCTGAATGAGCAGAATGACAAGATACGCAATTCTTACGACCGACGAAGCGAGAAGAAAGCGCTTCAGCGCAAAAAATATCTTCGAGCATACGTCCGCCGCCGCCGACATATTTATCGCGCCCTTGAGATATCCCGCATAGCCGGAATGGCTTTCGGCGTTGGTTCGCTTCAGAAATTCTTTTCCCGGCTCGTTTTTTCCGCCCGTAAAGCTTGCAAGGCGACGCTTGTAGTATGCGTTTTCCATTTTCAGAATTCGGTTTTCGAGTTCCAGCTTTTCAATACTCATATAAAATCCCCCGCAAATATTTTTGCCGCGCTTTTTTACTTATGCACATCGCCCGTGCCGCAGAGAAGCTCCAGATTTCTTTTTATCGTAGCCTTGCCGCGCCACGAAAAAGCCCTTTTTCCGAATTCCTCGTCGCTCATCGCGCAAAGCCCGTCCGACGTCAGATTTTTTATTCTGTCTTCCCTGAAAAAGCTTATGGGCGTTTGCGCACCGTTTTTTATCGCCTTCTGCACCAAGGGGCAGACAAGCTGACAGATATCGCATCCCCACGCGCTTTTGTATTTTACTATATATTCTTTTTCTTTTTCCGAAAGCTCGCCCTTTTTCTGAGTCACGGCGGAAAGACAATCCATTCCTTCAAGCGTCATCGGGCAGGCTTTTCTGCACGCTCCGCAGTGAACGCAGTGCGAAAGCGGATATTCGCCGTTTTTATCGCAGCCGAATGTTTCCGGCTCAATATCCGTAAATACTTCGGCAAGAAAAACAAACGAACCGTATTTTTCGTTTATGATAACGTAGCTGTCGCCCATCACGCCGAGTCCGGCGCGGCAGGCGGCGTCCGCCTCCTCTATCGGAGACTTGTCCGCAAAGCCGACAAATTTTCCGTCGAATTTTTCGGAAAGCTTTCCGCAAAGGCGCGGAAAAAGCCCGTCGCAGTAAAGATGATAATCCCTCGGGCGCGCATAAAGCGATATGTTTCCCTCGCCGTCATCGTCGTAATACGGAATGAGAAACATTATAGCCGTTTTTGCCTCCTCCGCAGGAAGTCCCGCCCTGATGAGCAGATCGGGGCGTCTTACGTTGCATTTTTCAATCGGAATCGGGGCAAAACATTCTATATTTTCCGCGGAAAATATCTCATAAAGCGCTGAATTCATAAACGTTTATCCTCATAATTGTGTTTTTGCAAATTTTTCTTGATTAAAACCTCAACATATGGTATAATATATTGAATTAAAATAATCGCGTATATTACACCTATGATAAATATTATAACAAATTTTCGGAATAAATCAACACAAAATAAAGCAAAACATTGAGCGGAGTGAAAAAAATGACGAACCGTATCCACAATTATGACGACAACAGTATAACGATGCTGAAAGGAGCGGAGCGCGTAAGGGCGCGTCCTGCCGTTATTTTCGGCTCGGACAGCATCGAAGGCTGCGAGCATTCCGTTTTTGAAATACTTTCAAACTCCGTGGACGAGGCAAGAGAAGGCTACGGCGACAGAATAAACATAACCGTTTACAACGACCGCACCATCTGCATCGAGGATTTCGGGCGCGGCGTTCCGCTCGACTACAACGAAAAGGAGCACGCGTACAACTGGGAGCTTGTCTACTGCGAGCTTTACGCCGGCGGCAAATACAACAACAACGCAAGCGGAGCAAACTACAAATATTCGCTCGGACTCAACGGTCTCGGCGCGGCGGCGACGCAATGCTCGTCGGAATTTATGAAGGTTCAGTCGTATCACACGACGGAAATGCTCGAAATGAATTTCAAAAAAGGCGAGCCCGACGGTGAGCTTATCCGCCGTCCGCTTTCAAAAAAGGAACAGCGCACCGGCACAGTCGTGACGTGGCGTCCCGACCTTGAAGTGTTCACTGACACAAATATCCCGAAAATTTATTTTGAAACAATGCTCGAACGTCAGGCTGTCGTAAACGCGGGACTGCGCTTTGTGTTCCGCTGGCAGACGATGGAGGGCGATTTTGAAGAAAAGGAATATTACTACGAATCCGGCATAAAGGATTATATCGCAAGAATGGCGGGAGCCGACGCGATAACCCCTCCGCAGTATTTTCAGATGGAAACAAAAGGTCGCGACCGCGCCGACAAGGACGATTACAGCCTGAAAGCCGAATTTGCATTCTGCTTTTCAAATTCGTTTCAGCTTATTGAGTATTATCATAACTCAAGCTTTCTCGAACACGGTGGCTCGCCCGACAAGGCGGCAAGAACGGCGTTTGTGTACGCTATCGACAAATATATAAAGCAGACGGGCAAATACAACAAAACCGATTCGAAGATAACCTTTGCCGACATCGAAGACTGTCTTGTTCTCGTGATAAACAGCTTTTCTACCGAAACGTCGTATGCAAACCAGACGAAAAAGGCTATAACAAACGAATTCATAGCCGAAGCAATGACCGATTATCTCAAGCGCACGCTTGAAGTTTATTTTGCGGAAAATCCGCTCGACGCCGACAAGATAGCGGCGCAGGTGCTTGTGAACAAGCGCAGTCGCGAAACGGCGGAAAGCACGCGTCTCAACCTCAAAAAGAAGCTCAGCACGTCGAACGACATCGCTTCAAGAGTGGAAAAATTCGTTTCGTGCCGATCAAAAGATCCCGAAAGGCGCGAGCTTTATATAGTGGAGGGCGACTCGGCTCTGACCTCCTGCAAGCTCGGCAGAGACGCGGAATTTCAGGCGATAATACCCGTGCGCGGAAAAACGCTCAACTGCCTTAAAGCCGGCTACGACAGAATTTTCAAAAGCGAAATCATAACCGATCTTCTTAAGGTCATCGGCTGCGGAGTGGAGGTAAAGCAGAAGGGCGAGGCGACGTTCGACCTCGATTCGCTGAAATGGAGCAAGATAATAATCTGCACCGATGCCGACGAGGACGGCTTCCAGATAAGAACGCTTATACTTACAATGTTTTACCGTCTTCTGCCCACTCTCATAAAGGAGGGCAAGGTTTACATTGCGGAATCGCCGCTTTTTGAAATTGCGTCGAAGGACAAAATATATTTTGCCTACAACGAAAAGGAAAAGCTTGACATAATAAAGCAGCTCGGCAGCACAAAATATACGCTTCAGCGCTCGAAAGGTCTCGGCGAAAACGAACCCGAAATGATGTGGCAGACGACGATGAATCCCGCGTCGCGCCGTCTGATAAAGATATGCGAAGCCGACAGAGCGCAGACGGAATATATCTTTGAAACGCTGCTCGGCGACGACATAACCGAAAGAAAAGATTTTATAGCGCGCAACGGCAGGCTTTATCTTGCCGATGCGGATATCTGAGTTAAGGGAGGATACGAAAAATGGCAAGAAAAAAGAAAAGCGACCAGATAACCTTTGACGACCTCCCCGCCGCGCTTCCGACGGATCAGCCCATAACGGAAACCATAGAAAAAAACTATATGCCGTACGTTATGTCGGTAATAGTGTCGCGCGCGATACCCGAAATCGATGGGTTCAAGCCGTCGCACAGAAAGCTGCTTTATACAATGTATAAAATGGGACTTCTGACCGGCGGCAGAACGAAAAGCGCAAACATCGTAGGTCAGACGATGAGGCTCAACCCTCACGGCGACGCGGCAATTTACGAGACGATGGTCAGACTGACGCGCGGAAACGAAGCCCTGCTTCATCCGTTTGTCGATTCAAAGGGAAGCTTCGGAAAGCAGTACAGTCGCGATATGGCGTATGCCGCGTCGCGTTATACCGAGGCAAAGCTCGATCCGATCTGCGCCGAAATATTCGGCGGAATAGACCGCGACGCCGTGGATCTCGTTCCGAACTACGACAACACGACAACCGAGCCTGCCCTGCTCCCGACGTCGTTTCCGAACATTCTCGTTTCGGCGAATATGGGCATTGCCGTCGGACTTCAGAGTCAGATATGCTCCTTCAACTTGGGCGAGGTGTGCGACGGAACGATAGCCGTACTGCGAAATCCCGCGCTCTCGACAGACGAGCTTATGGATATAATCAAAGCGCCCGATTTTCCCGGCGGCGCCGGACTTATCTACAATCGCGAGCAGATGAAAAGCCTCTTTGAAACGGGGCGCGGAAAGGTCACTCTGCGTTCGCGCTACGTTTACGATAAAAACGCCGGCTGTATAGAAATAGTCGAAATTCCGTACTCAACGTCGATTGAGCTTATATTCAAAAAGCTCACCGATATGATAAAGGAAGGTCAGCTCAAGGAAGTTACGGACGTGCGCGACGAAATAGATCTTCACGGCTTCAAGCTGACGCTCGATATCCGTCGCGGAACTGATCCCGATATGCTTATGGCAAAGCTGTTCAGGAAAACTCCCCTGCAGGACGATTTTTCCTGCAATTTCAACGTGCTTATCGACGGCGAGCCGCGCCTTCTCGGCGTGAGGGCGATAATCGACGAATGGATAAAATTCAGAATGAAGTGCGTAAGCCGCACGCTGAATTTCGACCTCGGCAAAAAATGCGAAAAGCTTCATCTGCTGCTCGGTCTCGGTGAAATACTCCTTGACATTGACAAGGCGATAAAAATCGTCCGCGAAACCGAAAAGGACGCGGACGTCGTTCCCAATCTTATGGCGGGCTTCGGAATAGATCGGATTCAGGCGGAATACATTGCGGAGATAAAGCTCCGTCATCTCAACCGCGAATACATTATCGAGCGCATAAAGGAAATAGAAGACTTAAAGCGCGAGATAGAGGATCTTCGCGAAACGCTCGGCTCGGAAAAGAAGCTGAAAAAGCTCATTGCCGCTCAGCTTGAAGAGGTAAAGAAAAAGTACGCCGCGCCGAGAAAAACGCGCCTGATAGTTGAAGATACCGTAACCGAATACAAGGAAGAGGACTTTGTCGACAATTACAACGTCAAGTTCTATTTCACACGCGGCGGATATTTCAAGAAAATAACGCTCACCTCGCTTCGCGGCGCGGATGAGCAGAAGCTCAAGGACGGCGACGAAATCGCGCAGGTGACGGACGGCGAAAACATATCGGAGCTTCTGTTCGTTTCGGACAGACAGCGCATTTATCGCGCGAAGGCGTCGGATTTCGACGCCTGCAAGGCTTCCGCTCTCGGCGATTATATTCCGGCAAAGCTCGGCTTTGAAAAGGACGAAAAGGTCATCGCCATGGATTCGGATACAAAATTCGATTCAAAGCATTTTGTCGTTTACATTTTTGAAAACGGCAAGGGAGTGAAAATTCCGCTTTCGCTGTACGAAACGAAAACCCCGCGCAAAAAGCTTGTCGCGGCATATTCGGCGGCGTCGCCGATAGTCGCCGCGTTCTTTATATCCGAAAACGAGGATATTATTCTTGTAAGCTCGCAGAACAAAGCCATTGTGATAAACACAAAGCTCATTCCCGAAAAAGCGACGAGAACGGCTGGCGGCGTAACGCTGTTTACGCTTAAGGGCGATCAGAAGATAACCGTCGCAAGCCGCGATATCGAAAGCTTTTCGGGCAGCGCGCGTTGCAGAAAAATAAAGATTCCGGCAAGCGGAACGTCGCTTGACTGATCTGACGGAGGGACTATGACCGACGTATATATAATCTGCTCCGACGGGGTATTCCGCCGGATGCTCGAGCTTGAACTCACGGAATACGGTGCAAACGTGATGCCGGAGGGCAGCGCAATCACGGCGCCGTGCGCCGTCCTGATCTCCGCTCCGGATATCGACAGGGCGGTTCTGCCGCAGGACGACGGATGCCTTACGGTGATATTCGGATATTCCGAAGAGCTTTCGGACGTTTCGGCGGCAAATCCGTCGGCGGTGCTTGTCCGCCCGTTCGATACTGACGAGCTTATGCGCGTGCTTTTCGGAGAAAGCAAAGCGCAGTCCGTTCCGGCAATAAGAAGAATAACCGCCGCCTGCAGACTTACGACGAACATCGAAAAACGCACGGTAAGCTATCTCGGGGCGACCGCTCACCTGACAAGGCGCGAATTTGCCCTGTTTGAATATCTTTACAAGCGAAAAGGCGAAGAAATTTCCAGAAGCGAAATTTTCGACAACGTATGGGGCGGAGGCGGCGGAGAAAGCGTCGTTGACGTTTACGTCTGCTATCTGCGCGAAAAGCTCGAGGACGCGTTCGGTATAAGGTTTATCCGCACAATCAGGGGCAAGGGCTATATGTTTGAAAAATAAAGAGGCGCAGATATGAAAATAATTTCACGCGACGAATATTTTATGGGCATTGCACTGAAGGAAGCCGAAAAGGCGGCTGCGCTCGGAGAAGTTCCGGTGGGAGCGGTCGTCGTATGGGGAAACAGAATAATTTCACGGGCTTTCAACACGCGCGAAACCGACAGAAACGCTCTTTGTCACGCCGAAATAAAGGCGATAGACAAGGCGTGCCGGAGGCTCGGCGGATGGCGGCTTTTTATGTGCGAGCTTTTTGTCACGCTCGAGCCGTGCCCTATGTGCGCCGGCGCAATAATAAATTCAAGAATAAAGCGCGTTGTTTTCGGCGCGCGCGACGAAAAAGCGGGAGCCGTGGTGTCACGCGAGGAAACGTTTTCGCTCGGCTTCAACCATACGCCCGAGGTAACCGAGGGCGTTCTTTCGGAGGAATGTGCAAAAAAACTGTCCGACTTTTTTGCGGATCTCCGCGGAAAACGGAAAAAATATAAAAAATGACGGAGTTTTGAGCGGAATTTTGTAGTTATTTCCGTGTAAAATATATTTGACTTTTTTCCGTATATGTGGTAACATATAAATTACACAGGCGGCACATACAAGGACAGGAGCGGGAAACCCTGCTCGAAGGAAAAGAAAGGAAGTCCGTTCGATGAAGAAAGAACTCAAACAAATATTACTTATGATTTTGACAATAGCAATTGTCGCGTCGTTCTGCGCGGCGGTTGTAAGCTGCGGCGGCAGCTCAAACAAGCAGACAACAGGGGAAGGCGGTCTTACGCTGAAGCCGAGCGCCACGGAAACGACTTCAACGGCAGCGACGACAGCCCCCGTATCCACAACAACGGAAAATTCCGGTACATCTACGGATACAGCCGTTGAAACGACAAAGCCGATAACTCCGGTTGAAACGGGTACATATACAAATCCTCTTACGGGACTTAAAACAAGCGTGACCGATCCTTCAGACAAGCGCCCCGTTGCCATAGTTGTGGACAACATTTCAACCGCTTACAAAAATCAGAAGGGGCTTTATCAGGCCGATATACTTTACGAAGCTCTCGTTGCTCCGGGCATCACGCGTTATCTTGCGATAATCGAAGATTACGAATCCGTAAAGGATATCTGCAATGTCCGTTCGGGCAGAGATTATCACATAGATATCGCGCAGGGACACAACGCCATACTCGTTTGCCACGGCGGTTCTATAAACGAAAAGTATGATTTCTATCAGCTCGTTGTGAAAAGACTCGGCAGCCGTTATTCGTTTATCGATACAAAGGACGAATACGTTACCGGAACAGAAGAAGGCGGAAAGAAATACGGCACGATTCAGAATTACAAATCCCGCTCGGATATCGCTTACGATACGGTTGTAAACGGCTCGGCACTCAAAATAATGGTAACGGGCAAATCGTCCAAATTCGCAAAGAGCGGCGCAGTCTATACGGGCGCTCCGAACGGCTTCAAGTTCGGAACAAGCTCCGCTTCTTCCTCGTCCATTTCCGCAAAGACGGTAACGGTACAGTTCACAATGGATAACAACACCAGCACAAAGGACGTTACCTTCACTTACGATTCCGCATCCGATAAATATATCCGTTCGCAGATCGCGGTAAACGGTCTGAGCGGCGAGGAGCTTTCCTTTACAAACGTTATCTTCCTCGGCGTTAAAGTAACTCAGGGCAATGGCACGGCAGAAGATCCCAGAATGGCTCTCATCGACGTAACTGGCTCGGGCAAAGGCTATTACTGCTACGGCGGCAAGATGGTTGCAATCAAGTGGACAAAAACAGCAGACGGCGGCGCGCTCAAGCTTATGACCGAAAGCGGCGAGGAGCTTACCCTTTCCGCAGGAAACACCTATATCGGCTATCTTGAAAAAGACTATGTAGATGAATTTTCTTCAAAAGGCTATCACGCAAACTAAGTAAAACGGAAAAGCACCCTTCGGGGTGCTTTTTCGGTCAGGACAGATGAAAAAATCCCCGCTCACGCGGGGATTTTTTCATCCTATATATACCGTAAGATTCATTTTTTCGCCGACAGGCGCGATAATGTTTTTTTCCGGTTTTATTTCTTTTCCGTCAAGCTCTATTCTGCTTACCTTGTCGCTTTTTCCCGAGCAGACAAAGCTGATATTGTACTCACAGCCTCTGAAAAGCTTCTTTATCGAACATTCTTTCCACGAAAGCGGCAGACACGGCTCGATCCTCAGTCCCTCAAGCTCGGGATGCAAGCCGAAAATATATTCAACCGTGCTTTTGAGCAGCCATGAGCTTGCCGCCGTTCTCCAGCTTTGTCCGGGCGTGGCATAGCGATATCCCGTTTCGGGCGCAAAATACGAATTATACATTGCGTAAGGCTCGCCGCATTTTGTTTCGTACTCGGTGTTTGTCACAAGCATTTTCTTCAGTCCCTCTTCAACCTTGTCGGGACGGTGAAGCATACTGTCAGCCGCAAGCTTCCACGCGGAAGGATGCAGATAGATTCCGCCGTTATCCTGAACGCCGGGCGCTTTTTCCGCCATAGAGCCTATATAATAATACTGATGCGAATATGCGGGATATGCAAGTCTTGTTCCGAGCTTTGTTTCAAGAATTCTGTCCGCGCTTTCCATGGCGATTCTGTCCTTGCCGTCCTTTGCCGCGCCCGAAAGCACAGCCCACAGCTGAGAGATAAGGAATATCTTTCCCTCTTCGCAATCCTTTGAGCCCATAATTATATCGTCGTCCGTGCGGGCATAAATGTAATATTCGCCGTCCCAGCCGTACTTATCGATGCGCTCGCGCATAATGTCGCCGCGCTCGGCTGCGGTTTTTGCGTCATCCGTTTTTCCCATAGCGGCGGCAAGTCTGCCGAAAGCGGCATTGGCTCTGTACCATGCGAGCGTCAGCCATACGGAAACGCCTTTGCCTTCAAGTCCGGCAAAATTCACGCAGTCGTTCCAATCTCCGCCCCATATGCGAACAAGTCCGTAAAGTCCTGTGAAATTCCACAAAAAATCTACCGAACGGCGAAGATGCTCATATACGCTCGCCTTTGTACCGTTGTTGAATTCAACCTCTTCATTCAGAAGATTTATATCGCCAAGCTCTTTTACTATCGTGTCTGCGGCAAACGTCATCCATACGGTGTTATCCGCGAATTTTCTGTCGCGTATCGCGCCGTCGATTATCGTTCTCGGAGCATAGCCGGTATCATACTGATATGTAAGGATGCGCTTCAATCTCTCCCATGCAAGGCGCGGATTTACACACGCAAGACATTCCGTATCGCTTGTAAGATCGCGATATCCGTTATGGCGGACTCTTGCCCATCTGCTGCCCATATCGGCAGCGTATTTCATCCAGCCGTTTATAAGTTTGTCGAAGTCTCCCAACGGAGTGCTTATCTCAACGCCACAGAGTCTTTCCTTATATTTGTTTTCCATAGCAGAAAATTCTTTTTCGACCTCGTCCGGAGAAAGCGCGGCTATGCCGTCCTTGTCATAGGCAAGACCGAGCGTGAAGCAAACCGTCCTTTTCTCGCCGGGAAGAAGCGTCATATCGTTTTGCAAAACAAGACAAAGCTTTTCGGAGTTGCAGTCCGTGTTCTGACATTTCAGTCCTTTTTCAAGCGCCGAAGGATGCTGCTCGTCGCCGTAAGGGCCGATAAAAGCGTTTCTTCTCGAATCGAAGCCGCTGATTTTATCGCTTGAAGCCATATATGCGTACATCGGACGGCATCTTCCGGGCAGTGCGGGATCAGGATAAAATTCCGTGTAGAAATGTCCCCATACGGCGTTTTTGTCTTCAAAAGCGCCGCCCGTGGCAAGATTATAGCCCTGCGGACGGTATGTTCCGTCGACCTCGGTTTTTGCGTATGAAACAAGCGAAAGCGTTCTTTCCTTGTCGGAGGTATTTTCAAGCGTCACACTCCATATTTCGCGCATATCGTCGCACGGCACGAATATCCGAAGCGTGCTTTTTATGCCGTTTTTCTTCTGGCTTATTTCGGTCGAACCGTTTTTGTGCGTGCAGAGATAATCGGTATATCCGGAATTCATCGGCAAGCCGCATATGCTGAAATATTTTCCGTCCTCGCAGACGAAAAGATTGCGGTTTGAAACAAGCATAATCCGCCTGCCCATATCGTCCTGCGCGAAGCCCTCTCCGTAGCCGACCTGCGATGTAAAGGTTATGTATCCGTCATTATACATATAATTGTACCAATGGCGCGGAGTTTCGGGCTCTGTTATATAATATGCGTCTCCTTTTTCGGAAAAATGACCGTACTGCTTTGTTCTGTCCATAAAAGCGGTTCCTTTCAAAAATGTTTATATATCCTTTTCAATACAGATATCAGTTCAATTGCGGAAGATACTCTTTCGGGTTGACCTTTACATATGCGCCCTGAGAATATTTTCTTATCTCGAAGTGAAGATGAGTGCCGGCGTAGATGTCTGACGCCGTCGGCGCGGGAGAAACTCTGCCCGTGTTTCCGCTGTAGCCTATGACCTGCCCCTGCGTGACTTTATCTCCCACCGACACCGTTTTTGATTTTAAGTGCGCGTAATATGTGCGATAGCCGTTTCCGTGATCTATCACGACGTAGGTTCCGTACGTCCAGCGCAGATCGGAGGAGGAAAAATATCCGTCGTCATAGGCGTAAACCACCGTTCCGCTCATCGACGCCGTTATCGGCGAGCCGTAATAAACGCCGAAATCCATCCCGCCGTGAGAGTTCGAGCCGCCGTAATACTGCGTTACGCGATAATCCGCTCCGCCCTGAGCCGCCGTCCTGAACGGGAGAGCGAAGCTCTCCTCCTTTTTCTTTGTGCCTACGGCTGTTACCTCGTCAACCGGCGCAACCACATCGGAGGAAATAATTTCGCGCTTTATCTCTTCTCCGCGCTCGTATGTTATTTTATATGTATTTACCGTATATCCGTCGGCGCCGCAGACGCTTGTCGCCTGCTCGCCCTCATAAAGATTTTCGTCGTAAACGTATTTTACGGAATATTTCACCGTGTTTTCGTTTTTCGTTATCGTTTCGTATGTAAATACGGGCTTTGTGCCGATGAGAATTATCTTTTTTTCCGGCTCGCTCAAAATTGTTTCCTCGCTGTCCTCGAAGACAAGCCCGCCGCCCGAATAATAGCCCGTTTTTGTTATCTGCAAAAGCCCGTCCCTGCCGTATTGCAGAACGCAGCTTACGTCCTCATATTCATCGTCCGAATAAACGTATTCCGTTTCGCGCGGAATTTTTTCTATCGTCGCGGATTTTTTCGTTTCGGGCAACGGCTCAGAGGAGCTTTCCGACGAAGCCGAAGTAAATTCCGCAGGAGAGGTTTGGCTTTGCGTTTCGTAAAAAGAAGTTCCGGACGCCGACGTTTGTGTTTTTGCCGTTGTCTTTGCCGACAAAGTGCCTGTGTATGCGCCGCCCGTTTCGGTGCGCGGAGCCTTCTCTCCGCAGGAAACAAAAACCGCAGCGACGGCAAAAGCCGCCGCAAAAATCAGAATCGTGCCGAAGCGCCCGTGATATGATCGTGCCATAAAAATACCGCTTTCTTTTCCGGTCAAAAAGCGACTCGTCGCTCCCTGCCGAAATTACCTTGCTTTGACAAAATTATATAATACGGCACACAGCTTTTCAATGAATAAATAAAGGGTGCAAAAGAATAATCTTCCTGTAAAAAGCGCACGGGCTCAAAAGAAAATCATCCTTCCCGTTACGGCTCGTATTATACCACAGAACCCGTAAAAAATCAAGACTTGTATTTTGTCTTTTCCCGATTTATAATTGAAAATGCAATAATATGATAAGAAAGCACAAAAGGATGTGATGAAAATGGATCGACCTCCGATGGATCCCGGGCTTATGAAGCACCCGATGGACAAAATGCGCGAACCGAAACCGAAAAACATAAAGGAAGTTCCGAAATATCTGAAAAGGGTGATATCAAAATTCTTTTACAGACTTTTCTATATCTTCACTCTCGTCTGGGAAGCGAAGCCGAGCGTTCTGTTTCTGATTTCGTTTTTCTCGGTAATACTCGGCGTTCTTCCAGCAATATCCGCGTCGATAGCAAAGGATATCTTAAATCGCCTTGCGGTCGATTATGCTCTGGTAAAGGCGGGCGAAGGCGACGCCTCCGCCATGCTGGACGAAATATTTATGCTGCTTGTATGGCAGTTTATGCTGCTTTTCGCAACCTCCGTCGTTTCAAGCCTGAAAACATACACTACGAGAATCGCAAGCGAGCTTGTCGCATACAGGACGAACGTCAAGATAATGGAAAAAGCGAAAACGGTCGATGTTTCAAGCTTTGACCGTCCCGATTTTTATGAAAAGCTGGAAAACGCCTCGCGCGAAGCGGGCAACAGACCGATGCAGGTGCTTTCAGCCACATGCTCTTCCATCTCCGCCGTGATCAGTATGATTTCGTTCATCGTCATTCTTGCCGGAATTCCGGGCAATGTACATATCGCAAGCCTGAGCATAAAAACAGCCGGCTTTGCTCCGGTGGCGGTTGCGCTCGTTGCGATTCCTTCGGCTGTCGTTTCCTTTGTTTACAGGCGCAAGGTGTTTGATTATTCCCGCCGCCGCTCCAAAGACAGACGTCAGTTCAATTATTACAAAGATCTTATGACAAACAAGGATATGGTCAAGGAAATCCGCCTTTTCGGACTTTCGGACACCTTTATCGAACGATACAAAACCATTTTCGGTCATTATTTCGGCGGTGTGCGCCGCATATATTTTTCGGAGGGCGCGTGGAACCTTGTGATGTCGGTGCTGTCGTCCGGCGTCAACTGCGTGCTGTTTTTACTGATAGCAAAGGGCGTAATTGCGGGCGATTTTGAGGTCGGTAACTATTCGCTTTATACGGGCGCGCTCAATTCAATCGCAAGCGGAATTTCAACGCTGATAAATACAACCGCTTCCATTTACGAAGGCACGCTTTTTATCGACAATCTTATAACCTTTATGGACGAAAAAACCGAAATAGTGCCTTCGCTTCCCGAGCCACGTCACGTTGAAAGACATATCGCCCACAAAATAGAGCTGAAAAACGTTTCGTTCCGCTATCCCGGCACAAAAAGGGACGTTATAAAAAATATGTCCGTAACCTTCGAGCCCGGCGAAACAGTCGTTCTTGTAGGACTCAACGGCGCGGGAAAGACTACGCTTATAAAGCTGATAACAAGACTGTACGATCCGACCGAAGGCGTCATTCTCCTTGACGGCCACGACATAAGGGAATACGACATAAGCGAGCTTTATTCGATATACGGAATAATCTTTCAGGATTTCGGCAGATACGCCGTATCCGTCCGTGAGAACGTCTCGTTTTCCGATATAAACAGCCCGATAGACAATGAGAGAGTTTCAAGGGCGGCAAAGGAAAGCGGCGCCGAAGATTTTATAAAAAATCTGCCGGGAGGATACGATACCGCGCTTATGCGTTATTTCGAAGAAGACGGGATAGAGCTTTCAACAGGTCAGTGGCAGAAGCTTTCCGTTGCGCGCGCGTTCTATTCGGATTCGGATATTCTCATTCTTGACGAGCCGACTGCGGCGCTCGACGCCATCGCCGAGCAGGAGATCTATTCTCAGTTCGACAATCTCCGCAAGGACAAAACAACCGTTTTCGTTTCGCACAGACTTTCAAGCGCGACAACGGCTGACAAAATTCTCGTTCTCGAAAACGGACAGATAACCGAAAGCGGAACGCATCGCGAGCTTATGCAAAAAGGCGGCAGATACTGCGAGCTTTTCTCCACTCAGGCGCAGAGATATATCGCCTCCGAGCGCGAGATGAAAAAATAAATAATGCACGGTCGGAACAAATCACCGTTCCGACCGTTATTTTCTTTGAAAAATGCACAAATAAAAACGCGAAATATCGTCGGTTACAGGGCATTTTTCAGATTACGCCCCCTGCATATCGATATGTGCATAACCGATATGAAAAATCAGCAATTGCATAATCGCACAGCTTATGATAGAATATGTAAAACAATTATTTTAGGAAGGTGTTTTTATGAACAAGATATCCATCATCGGAACCGGAAGCGTAGGTTCCACCATCGCATATTCCCTTGCAATTCTCGGAATGGCGTCAGAGATCGTAATGATCGACATCAACAGCGAAAAGGCTCTCGGAGAGGCGCTCGACATCAGACAGGGTACTCCCTTCTGCAGCCCCTGCTCGATTTATGCCGGCAGCTATCCCGATGCCGCAGGCTCAAACATCGTTATTCTCACATCCGGAATAGCAAGAAAGCCCGGTCAGTCGCGTCTTGAGCTCGCCCAGACAAACGTAAACATAACAAAGAGCATCATTCCCGAGATAACAAAATACGCTCCGGACGCAACATATATAATCGTAAGCAATCCGGTAGATATTCTTACCTATACGTTCCACAAATTTTCCGATCTTCCCGAAAACCATATAATCGGTTCGGGAACGATTCTCGATACTGCCCGTCTCCGCGCAAGACTTTCCGAGTACTACAACATCAGCCAGAGCAACGTTCACGCTTATGTTTTCGGCGAGCACGGCGATTCTTCCTTTATTCCGTGGTCGGTTGCGAACATCTCGAACGTTCCGATTTCAAAGTGCAACGAGCTTATATCGCTTCCCGGAATGGAAAGCCCCTCTCTCAACTTTGACGAAATAGAGCAGTATGTAAGAAAATCCGGCGGCAGAGTTATCGCGCGCAAGGGCGCAACCTTCTATGCTGTTTCGATTTCCGTCTGCCACATCTGCAAGTGCCTGCTCGCAGGTATAGACACAACCATGACCGTTTCCACAATGATGCACGGCGAATACGGTATAGACGACGTTTGCCTGAGCACGCTCAATCTTGTCGGCAACGACGGAATACGCGGCAAGGTAAATATGCCTCTCACGGACGAGGAAACCGCAAAGCTCCGTTTCAGCGCGGACACTCTCAAAGACGTTATCAAAAATCTCAGCATCTGAGAAAAGGACGGTAAACAAAGATGGAATATCGCATCGAACACGACTCCATGGGCGAGGTAAAGGTTCCTGCGGATCGCCTGTGGGCAGCGCAGACCGAAAGAAGCCATGAAAATTTCAGAATAGGCGTCGGCATAGAAACAATGCCGAGAGAAATAACCCACGCGTTCGGAATTCTCAAAAAGGCTGCCGCTATGGCAAACGCCGAGCTCAAGCCCGAAAAAATGACGCAGGAAAAGCTCGCCGCAATATCGCAGGCGTGCGACGAGGTTATCTCCGGCAGCTTAAACGACCACTTCCCGCTCGTCGTATGGCAGACAGGCTCCGGCACGCAGTCGAATATGAACGCAAACGAGGTCATCGCGAACAGAGCAAACCAGATAGCAGGCTCAAAGCTCTGCCACCCGAACGACGACATAAATATGAGTCAGTCCTCAAACGACACCTTCCCCACGGCAATGCATATCTCGGCTGTAACGGCAATAGAGGACAAGCTCCTTCCCGCAATCGAAACGCTAATCGCAACGTTCAGACGTCTTGAAGAAGAAAACGAAGGCATAGTAAAATCCGGAAGAACACATCTTCAGGACGCTACGCCGATTAAATTCAGTCAGGAAATTTCCGGCTGGAGATCGAGCCTTGAAAGAGACGCCGAGCTTCTCCGTATGGCAGTAAAGCCGCTTTACGAGCTTGCTCTCGGCGGAACGGCTGTCGGCACGGGACTCAACGCTCCCAAAGGCTTTGCCGAGCTTGTTGCCGCAAAGGTGGCGCTGCTCACGGGCAAGCCATTTGTGACGGCACAGAACAAATTCCACGCTCTCACCTCAAAGGACGAGCTTGTATTTGCTCACGGCGCGATAAAGGCGACCGCCTGCGATATGATGAAAATCGCAAACGACGTCCGCTGGCTCGCTTCGGGCCCGCGCGACGGTCTCGGCGAAATACACATTCCCGAAAACGAACCCGGCTCGTCCATAATGCCCGGAAAGGTAAATCCCACGCAGTGCGAAGCGGTCACGATGGTAGCCGTTCAGGTTATGGGCAACGACGTAGCCGTCGGAATGGCGGCGTCGCAGGGAAACTTTGAGCTGAATGTTTTTATGCCCGTTGCGGCATACAACTTCCTGCAATCAGCGCGTCTGCTTGCGGAAGCGATAGTTTCCTTCAACGTAAACTGCGCCGTCGGAATTACGGCAAACAAAGAAAAAATGTATCACAATCTGCACAATTCGCTCATGCTCGTTACGGCGCTCAATCCCTATATCGGTTACGAAAACGCCGCAAAAACCGCAAAGAAAGCCTTCAAGGACAATATTTCCCTGAAGCAGGCGTGCGTTGAGCTCGGATTTCTTACCGCGGAAAAATTCGACGAGGTATTTCATCCCGAACAGATGGTCTGATATCGAACGGAGGTAAATATGAAGGTAAGTTATTTTCCCGGCTGTACCCTCAAAACCAAAGCGAAAGACCTTGATCTTTACGCACGCAAAAGCGCCGAAAAGCTCGGCATTGAGCTGTGCGAAACAGAGAATTGGCAATGCTGCGGAGGCGTTTTCGTCAGCGCAAAGGACGAAATAGCCACAAAGCTGTCAAGCGTGCGTGCGCTTGCTTCTGCGCGCGACGCGGGAATGCCGCTTGTAACGGTGTGTTCAGCCTGTCATAACGTAATAAAACAAACAAATGCCGCCATGCGAACGGATAAGGATTTTGCCGACAAGGTAAATCTTTATATGTCGCAGGACAAAAACCCCGCCGCCGCTTATCACGGCGAAACGGCGGTCTATCATTATCTTGAGCTTCTTCGTGATACGGTCGGCTTCGACAAAATAAAGGAAGCCGTAACGCATCCGCTCACGGATAAAAAAATCGCCGCATATTACGGCTGTATGCTTCTCCGTCCGAGCAAGGTGATGCGTTTCGACGACCCCGAAAATCCGAGCATTATGGAGAATTTCATAAGAGCGCTCGGCGCAGAGCCGGTCGTTTATCCGCACAGAAACGAATGCTGCGGCGGATATGTGGCGCTTGAAGACGCAGACTCCGCAAGGAAAAAGAGTCTTGCCGTAAGCGATGACGCCGCAGATCACGGAGCGGAGCTTATAGTTACGGCTTGTCCGCTGTGCAAGTACAATCTTGTCAAAAACGAAAGCCGGATTCCCGTTGTATACTTTACCGAGCTGCTCGCGGAAGCGCTCGGCATAAAGGAGGATAAAGATGCAGAATAAAACAGAGCTTTTGCGCGAGCAGGTTCTCCGCATAAGCGGCGTAACCCCCAGAAAGTGTATGCGCTGCGGAAAGTGCTCGGCAACCTGCCCGTCTTACGACGAAATGGAATATCATCCTCATCAGTTCGTTTATATGGTCGAAAACGGCGATATCGAAACCCTGATGAAATCGCCTTCCGTTTATAAATGTCTTTCATGCTTTGCCTGCGTTGACCGTTGCCCGAGAGGCGTGGAGCCGGCAAAGCTTATAGAAGCCGTCCGTCTTTGCGTTATCCGCGAAAAAGGCGGCGACAGAATGACGGCAGACGATATTCCCTCGCGCATAGACGAGGATACGCCTCAGCAGGCGATCGTAAGCGCAATGAGAAAATATTCAAAATAAAGAAAGGAGAAAACATCAAATGCAGAGAATCGGAGTTTTTGTCTGCCATTGCGGCACCAACATTGCCGGCACGGTAGACGTCAAAGCCGTGGCAGAAGCGCTGAAAAAAGAACAGGGCGTTGTTTTCTCCACGGATTATCAGTATATGTGCTCTCAATCGGGGCAAAACATAATAAAGGAAGCAATCGCAGAGCATCATCTGACGGGTATCGTCGTATGCTCCTGCTCGCCGCGTATGCACGAGGCGACCTTCCGCAAAACCGCGGCTTCCGCGGGACTCAATCCCTATATGGTTGAGATTGCGAATATCCGCGAGCAGTGCTCGTGGGTGCATAAGGATATGCCCACAGGCACGGAAAAAGCAATAATTCTTGCAAAGGCAGCCGTGGCAAAGGTAAATCTCAACGCTCCGCTCACTCCGGGAGAAAGCCCCGTAACAAAGCGCGCGCTCGTTATCGGCGGCGGTATCGCCGGCATACAGACGGCGCTCGATATCGCCGACGCGGGCTTCCCCGTCGATATAGTCGAAACAAAGCCGACGATCGGCGGCAAAATGGCTCAGCTCGACAAAACCTTCCCCACTCTCGACTGCGCGGCTTGTATTCTCACGCCGAAAATGGTTGACGTGGCGCAGAACGAAAAAATACGCGTCTTCTCGTATTCCGAGGTGACCGACGTAAAAGGCTTTGTCGGAAATTTCGACGTAACGATAAAGCGCAAGGCGCGCTATGTAAAGGAAGATATCTGCACCGGTTGCGGACTCTGCACTGAAAAATGTCCGCAGAAAAAAGTCCCGAACGAATTCAATCTCGGAATGGACAACCGTCACGCAATATATATTCCCTTTGCGCAGGCAGTGCCGAAGGTTGCGACAATCGATCCCAACTACTGCACGATGCTGAAAACCGGCAAGTGCGGCGTATGCTCGAAGGTCTGCTCCGCCGGCGCTATAGATTACAACGCAAAGGACGAATTCATCGAAGAAAAATACGGCGCAATCGTCGTTGCGACGGGCTTCAATCCCATTTCGATGGAGAAATTCGACGAATTCGCATATTCGCAGTCTAAGGACGTCATCACTTCGCTTGAGCTTGAACGTCTTATGAACGCCGCGGGGCCCACAGGCGGCACGCTTCTCCGTCCGTCCGACGGCAAGCATCCGCACACGATAGTTTTCGTTCAGTGCGTAGGCTCGCGCTGTGCGGCTTGTGCCGAAAAGGGCAAGGAATACTGCTCAAAAATATGCTGTATGTATACGGCAAAGCACGCCATGCTCATACGCGACAAATATCCCGACACGGACGTATACGTTTTCTACATAGACGTCCGCACGCCCGGAAAGAACTTCGACGAATTCTATCGCCGTGCGGTTGAAGAATACGGAGTTCACTACATAAAGGGTATGGTCGGAAAGGTCTGCCCCGACGGCGATAAGCTTAAGGTTCAGGGCTCGGATCTCATCTACGGAAAACAGCTCCATATCGACGCCGACCTTGTTGTTCTTGCGGCGGCTATCGAGCCGGATAAATCCGCAAGACATCTTGCAACGCTTCTTACGGCAAGCATGGACACAAACGACTTCTTCACGGAGGCTCATCCCAAGCTTCGTCCCGTTGAAAGCCCGACGGCGGGCGTGTTCCTTTCGGGAACGTGTCAGGGACCGAAGGACATTCCCGAAACGGTTGCTCAGGCGGGAGCCGCGGCTTCAAAGGTTATCGGACTTCTCTGCAAAGACAAGCTGACAGGTAACCCCTGCGTCGCACATTCCGACGAAATGATGTGCAACGGTTGCTCGACCTGCGAGAAAGTATGCCCTTACGGCGCGATTTCGTATATCGACAAGGAATTCCGTATGCCCGACAGAACGACAAAGCTTCGCCGCGTGGCAGTCGTAAACGAAGCTGTATGTCAGGGTTGCGGCGCATGTACCGTTGCCTGTATGTCCGGCGCAATGGATCTGAAAGGATTTTCAAGCAAACAAATTATGGCGGAGGTTGACGCAATATGCAAGTAAACGAATTCAAACCCCTTATCGTAGCGTTTTGCTGCAACTGGTGTTCATATGCCGGCGCAGATCTTGCGGGCAATAACCGCTTAAGCTATCCCGCCGACGTAAAGATCATCCGTGTTCCCTGCTCGTGCAGAGTAAACCCGATGTTCATTCTCCGCGCTTTCCAGCGCGGCGCGGACGGAGTTATAATCTGCGGCTGTCATCCCGGCGACTGCCATTACACCTCCGGAAACTACTATACGCGCAGACGTATGGCTCTGCTTTTCTCGATGCTCGACTATCTCGGCATTGAAAGAGAAAGAACCCGCGTTGAGTGGGTATCTGCGGCGGAGGGCGCAAAATTCGCCGCAACAATGAACGATTTTGCGGGAAAAGTCGCCGCACTCGGCGAAAACAAGAGATTGGAGGACTTAAGATGCAAGAAATAAATCGTGCGGCTCTGATAAAAAGAGCGTCCGAACTGCTTTCGGACGGCACTGCGGACAGAGTTCTCGGCTGGAAAGCGGGCGAATTCGACTATGATATCACCCCTGCGGTTTTCAACAGCTCCGAGGAGCTTGAAAAGGATTTTGTCTGGGGCGATTTCTGCGGCGCAAACTTTTCAAAATATCTCATAAAAGAAACACAGAAGGGCGAAGGAAAAGTACTTGTCTTTCTCAAACCCTGCGACACATACAGCTTCAATCAGCTTCTTACCGAGCATCGCTTTGACCGCGAAAAAGTCTATGCCGTGGGTATCCCCTGCGACGGTATGCTCGACGTTACGAAGATAAAATCGCTTGCCGACGGTATTTCGTCCGTTAAAAGCGAGGGCGACACCGTAAAGATAGAAACCCTTTACGACGGCACGCTCTCCGAAAAGAGATCGGAGCTTCTTTCCGACAGATGCGTTCACTGCAAATCCAAAAAGCACGTTTCTTACGACGAGCTTTTGGGCGATGACGGCGACGTACTTGACAGCGGACGCTTTGACGAGGTTGAAAAAATAGAAAAAATGACGGCAGACGAACGCTTTGCGTTCTGGCAGGGAGAGCTTTCACGTTGCATACGCTGCAACGCCTGCCGCGACGTTTGCCCTGCCTGCACCTGCGAAAAGTGCGTTTTCGACAATCCAAACTCGGGCGTTGAAAACAAGGCTGCGGCAAACTCCTTTGAGGACAGTATGTTCCACATCATCCGCGCGTTCCACGTTGCCGGAAGATGCACGGACTGCGGTGAATGTTCAAGAGTATGTCCTCAGCACATACCGCTTCATCTTCTCAACCGCAAGTTCATAAAGGATATAGATAATTTCTACGGCGAATATCAGGCAGGAGAAACGGTCGGAAGCCGCGCTCCGATAGTGAACTATTCACAGGATGATATAGAGCCGGCAAAAGCCGTGGAAAGAGGTGGCGACAATGCGTAAAATATCGCTTGACAAGCTGAATTCGCTTTTCTCCGCCATAGCGGACAGCGAAACTCTTTATCTGCCTGTAGATACAAAAGCGGGCGCAAGCTATGAAAAATGGCACGACGGCGCAGTCCTTTCGGACGCGCTCAACACAGTAAGAAGCGCAAAGGATTTCTTCTTTCCGCAGACGGAAAATCTTATGGATTTCAGGCTTGAAGGAAAGAATATCGAAATTATCGACACAAGAAAGGAATGCGAGGATTTCGTTATTTTCGGAGTGCGCGCGTGCGACGTCAGAAGCTTTGAGGTTCTCGACAGAGTATTCCTTTCCGAGCCTGTTGACAGCTACTACAAAAACCGTCGCGAACACGGCGTGATAATGTCGCTTGCTTGCACAAAGCCTCACGAAACGTGCTTTTGCGGAACGTTCGGCATAGACGCTTCGTCGCCCGAGGGCGATATCGTCTGCTATAAAACAGAAGACGCGCTTTATATGGACGCGAAAACCGAAAAGGGTAAAGCACTGCTTTCAGGACTTTCCGCCCTTACGGAAGAGGACGACGGCAAAGCCGTAAATGAACAGAAAAAGGTCACAAAAGAAAGACTTGCTTCTCTTCCGCTTGCAAACCTTTCGGCAGACAGCTTCGGCGCGGGAAAAACGGAGGAATTCTTCGGCGCTCCCGAATGGAAGGAGCTTTCGCAGTCGTGTCTCGGATGCGGAACCTGCACGTTCGTCTGCCCGACCTGCCAGTGCTACGATATAAAGGATTTCAACACAGGTCACGGAGTAAAGCGTTTCCGCTGCTGGGACTCGTGCATGTATTCGGACTTTACAAAAATGTCCGCAGGTCAGCCGAGACTTACTCAGCTTGAACGCTTCCGTCAGAGATTTATGCATAAACTTGTGTATTACCCCACAAACAACGGCGGACTTTTCTCATGCGTGGGTTGCGGCAGATGTATTTCAAAATGTCCCATTCAGATGAATATTGTAAAGGTAATGAAAAAGCTGGGAGGAAACAAAAATGATTGATGTAAAAGAACCTCTTATCCCCAAAATAGGCGTCGTTACCGACATACGCATAGACACTCCCGATGTAAAAACGTTCAGAGTCGTTACTCCCGACGGGAAAAAAGCCTTTGAGCATAAGCCCGGTCAGTGCGCGATGCTTTCGATTCCCGGCGTGGGAGAGGCGATGTTTTCAATAACCTCCTCGCCGACAAACGAAGAATTTATGGAATTTTCCATTAAAAAATGCGGCTGCGTCACAGAGTGGCTTCACTCAATGGAGGTAGGTCAGCAGATAACAATAAGAGGCCCCTACGGAAGACCTTTCCCCGTAGATACGGAGTTTGTCGGTCACGATATGCTCTTTATCGCGGGCGGTATCGGACTTGCTCCGCTCCGTTCGGTAATAAACTACTGCCGTCACTACCGCGACCGCTACGGCAAGATAGACATCGTTTACGGCTCGCGCAGTATGCAGGATCTCGTTGACTACAAGGAAATAATCGACGAATGGGCAAGCGACGCCGGCGTGACGGTTCATCTTACCATCGACCGCGAACAGCCCGAATGGGCGGGACACGTCGGATTTGTGCCGAACTACGTAAAGGAACTCGGATTTTCTCCGGACAAGATTGCCATTCTCTGCGGCCCTCCGATAATGATCAAGTTCACCCTTGCGGGACTTACCGAGCTCGGCTTTGAAAAAACTCAGGTCTACACAACGCTTGAGCTTCGTATGAAATGCGGAATAGGCAAGTGCGGAAGATGTAACGTCGGTGCAAAATACGTCTGCAAGGACGGACCTGTATTCCGTCTTGACGAGCTTGACGAGCTTCCGAATGAATATTGATAAAAAGGAGATATACAGCATGGAAAATATGGTTGATATATATTTGTTCGGCAAGAAGTATTCCGTTCCGGACGATCTGACTATAATGCGCGCAATGGAATATGCGGGATATCAGCTTGTGCGCGGCTGCGGATGCCGTAACGGCTTCTGCGGTGCGTGCGCGACCATTTACCGCATAAAAGGCGACAGAACCCTTCGCACCTGTCTTGCCTGTCAGACGAAGGTTGAAAACAATATGTATATTGCTACTCTTCCCTTCTTCCCGCTCATAAAGCAGGTTTACGACATCGAAAAAATAAAGCCGACAGAGCAGATAATGATGCAGCTTTATCCCGAAATATACGCCTGCGTGGGCTGTAACGCCTGCACAAAGGCTTGTCCGCAGGGACTCAACGTAATGCAGTACATCGCATATGCTCAGCGCGGCGAATACGAAAAATGCGCCGAGGCGTCGTTTGACTGCGTTATGTGCGGAATATGCTCGTCGCGTTGTCCTGCCGGAATTTCTCATCCGCAGGTGGCAATGCTCGCACGCCGTCTGAACGGCAAGTATCTCGCGCCGAAGTCCGAGCATCTCGAAAATCGCGTAAAAGAGATAAAGGACGGCACCTTTACGGAGCTTATCGAAGCGCTTATGGGCAAACCCGTGGAAGAGCTTAAAGAGCTTTACAACAACAGAGATATTGAAAAATAAGGAGGGCGGAAAAATGTATTCGGAAAAATTTCAGAAATCGCTTGCTGCCGTAGAAGCGGCAAGAGAAGCAAACATAGCGTATGAACCCGCCCGTATGACCGCAAAGGAAAAGGATGATCTGCTTGCGGCATATCATCCCGACTATAAAAAAAGCGAGTTTGCAACGCTTAAAATCGGAGCAAACAAGGGCGAAGAAGTTCCCCACGAGCTTTGCGAAATGCTTCAGGCTCACAGTCGCATTTCAGCCTCCGACGTTGACCTTTCGGACGTAACGTATGATGTTGACGTTCTTATAATCGGCGGCGGCGGCGCAGGCGCTTCCGCGGCTATCGAAGCCGATAACGTCGGCGCAAAGACGATGATCGTTACAAAGCTGCGCATAGGCGACGCAAACACAATGATGGCTGAGGGCGGAATTCAGGCGGCTGACAAGCCCGGCGATTCGCCTGCCATACATTTTCTTGACGCTTTCGGCGGCGGTCACTTTGCCGCCAAAAGAGAGCTTCTCGAAAAGCTCGTCTGCGACGCTCCCGAAGCTATTCAGTGGCTCAACAATCTCGGAGTGGAGTTTGACAAGGCTCCCGACGGCACAATGATAACGACTCACGGCGGCGGTACGTCGCGCAAGCGTATGCACGCCGCAAAGGACTATTCCGGCGCGGAAATAATGAGAACGCTTCGCGACGAGGTGCTCAACCGCGGAATACCCGTTGTTGACTTCACCTCGGCAATCGAGCTTATCCTCGATGAAAACGGCAAAGCGGCAGGCGCGGTTCTTATGAATATGGAAACAAAAGAGCTTATGGTAGCTCGCGCAAAAACCGTTATAATCGCAACGGGCGGCGCGGGACGTATGCACTATCAGGGCTTCCCCACGTCAAACCATTACGGCGCGACGGCGGACGGTCTTGTCCTCGGTTACAGAGTCGGCGCAAAGCTTCTATATGCCGATACGCTTCAGTATCACCCGACGGGCGCGGCGTTCCCTCAGCAGATTTTTGGTGCGCTTGTGACGGAAAAGGTTCGTTCTCTCGGCGCAAAGCTCATAAACCGCGACGGCAATGTCTTTATGCATCCGCTTGAAACGCGCGACGTTGCGGCGGCTTCGATAATAAGAGAATGCTCCGACCGCGACGAAGGCATTGACACCGGCAACGGCAAAGCCGTATGGCTCGATACGCCGATGATCGAAAAAATCGGCGGCGAGGGTACGATCGAACGCAGAATCCCCGCGATGATGCGTATGTTCGGAAGCTACGGCATCGACATAAGAAAAGAGCCTATTCTCGTTTATCCGACGCTCCATTATCAGAACGGCGGACTTGACATTGACGTAAGCGGTATGACGACGAACGTCGAAAACCTCTTCGTCGCGGGCGAGGCTGTCGGCGGAATTCACGGCAGGAATCGTCTGATGGGCAATTCTCTGCTCGATATAATCGTTTTCGGAAGAAGTGCCGGAAAGAACGCTGCCGAAAAATCAAAGAACGTAAAGGTCGGCGCGCTCACGCTTGACCATATCGCAAAATTCGACGCGGAGCGCGAGGCGGCAGGCATCGTCACGGACGCTGTTTCACCCAAGCTTCTGCCCGATTACAGAAGAAAATAATTTAAGAAAGACGGTTAACTCAAAATGAATATTACCGATTTGCTCGAAGCTTTAACTATATTCTGCTTTGGTCTTTCATGGCCGATATCAATAAGAAAATCGCTTGTTTCACGCACCGCAAAGGGCAAGAGCCTTTTCTTTGAGGTGTTCCTTCTCATAGGCTACGCCTGCGGAATCGCAAGAAAAATAATACAGACAGTTGACGGAAGCTCAGGTTTCCTCTTCTGGCTCAGCTTTTTCTTCTATGTGCTCAACTTTATTGAAATTTCAATCGACGTTGCGCTCTATTTCAGAAACAAAAAGCTTGACGAACAAGCCGATCGCCTTGCGGCAGAAAACAAATAAAACAAAAGACAAAAAAGCTCCGGCAGTGTTCACGCTGCCGGAGCTTTTGGTTTATCTATAAAAATCGTATTTTATGCTGTCTTTTTCTTCCTGAAAATACCCTTGTAAATTATCGCCCACCAGATGAATCCGAGAGGAATCGCAACGAAAATATCAAGTACGGAATGCTGCTTTACGAACACCGTCGATATACATATAAACACGCCCAATATTATCGAAAGCGCGACAAGCCACCTGCGGTTTTTAAGCGATTTGCAGTCAAGCACGGCGAAATCTATCGCCATCGCGCCGAAAACGTGCGCGCTCGGCAAGACGTTTGTATATGTATCGGCTGTATATATACGCTTCATCATAAAGCAGAAAATATTTTCTTCACCCGTTATATCGGGGCGCATATCCTGATAATTGGGGAATACCGCGCAGATTATTATCATTGTAAAAAAGGTTGCGCCTATGTATATCATATATTTTTTGAAGCCCTCGGCGTCGCGGAACATAAGATATATGCCTATTGCGGCAAGCGCGGGATACCAGAGATAATAAGCTATCGCAAAATATTCGCAGAAAGGTATCATATCGTCAAGCGGTATATGCGAAAGAAACATTTTGTCCGCGGGAAAATCGTTTGAAATTATTTTTTCAAGGACAAAAAAGGCTATAAGATAAGCCGGAAAAATAAGAGCATACCAAAGATGCTTATAATATTTGTTTTTTATGGGATGCGAATTTATTTCATCTGTCATAATCTGCCTCCTTGATTTACTGCGTTATAAGGATATCATATTTTACGGTACAATGTCAATAGACGATTTTTTTATTTTGTATTGTAAAACAGCAAAATTTATGATATCATAATATTGAAAGGAAGGTGAAAACCGTTGAAAATCACATTTATAGGCGCGGCGCACGAAGTTACAGGCTCCTGCACGCTTGTTGAGGTTGCGGGAAAAAAGTTTCTTGTGGACTGCGGTATGGAGCAAGGTCCCGATATGTATGAAAACCGCGAGCTTACCGTCGCCCCCGCCGATATCGACTTTGTGTTTCTTACTCACGCTCATATAGACCACTCTGGCAAGCTTCCGCTCCTTGTAAAGAACGGCTTTCACGGAAAAATATATTCAACCGACGCAACGCGCAGGCTCTGCTCCGTAATGCTTTCGGATTCAGCTCACATTCAGATGTCGGAGGCGGAATGGAAAAACCGTCGTGCCGTGCGCTCGGGCGGCGCTGCATACGAGCCGCTTTATACGCAGAAGGACGTAGATTCCACAATGGCTCTGTTTGAATCGTTCGGATACGGAATGGAATTTTTCATTGCCAACGGAATAGTGGCAAGCTTTTTCGATTCTGGTCATCTTCTCGGCTCGGCGTCGATAAAATTTCACCTTACGGAAGGCAAGCGCGAATGTACCGCCATTTTTTCCGGAGATATCGGAAACTCGGAAAGACCGCTTCTCCGCGATCCGCAGATGCCCGACGAAGCCGACGTCGTTATAATAGAATCCACCTACGGCGACAGAATTCACGACAAGAAACGTCCCGACTACGAACAGAAGCTTGTCCGCCTGATAGACGAAACCTTTGAAAAAGGCGGCAATCTTGTCATTCCGTCGTTTGCCGTCGGCAGAACGCAGGAGCTTTTATATATGCTCCGCAATATAAAAGAGCTCAAAGCCGTAAATTACGATTTTCCCGTGTATCTTGACAGCCCGCTCGCTATAGAAGCCACAAAAATATACGCTTCGCCCGATATGCAGGAATATTACGACGACGAAACCCTCGCTCTTCTCAGCAAGGATATAAACCCCATAACATTTGAAGGTCTTCACCTGAGCGTGACGACGGAGGATTCAAAAGCCATAAATTCCGATCCCGCTCCGAAGATAATAATCGCGTCGTCCGGAATGTGCGAAGCCGGCAGAATACGTCACCACCTCAAATATAATCTGTGGCGTCCCGAATGTACCGTGCTTTTCATAGGCTATCAGGTTGAAGGCACGCTCGGACGCAGGCTTCTTGACGGAGAAAAATTCGTAAACCTTTTCGGCGAGGATGTAAAGGTCGCGGCAAAGATTGACAGGCTTGACGGCATCTCCGCCCACGCCGACAAGGACGGACTTCTTGCGTGGCTCGGCGCAATGGAAAAACGTCCGCGCCGCGTCTATGTAAATCACGGCGACGACACAGCCTGCGAGGTGCTTTCAAAAGCGATAAACGCAAAGCTGCTTATAAATTCGCTTGCGCCCTACAGCGGCGGCACATACGACCTTATAACCGACGTATGCTCCGATCCCGGAAATATGCGTAAGCTCGCAAAACGTCAGTCGCCGAAGGGCAAGAGCAATGCCTCTGTGGCTTGGACAAAGCTTTTCGCCGCCGGAGTCAGACTCTCCTCGATAATCGAAAAAATGCGCGGCAAGAAGAGCAAGGATATAGCCAAGCTTGCAGGTCAGATAAACTCTCTTTGCGGAAAATGGGAAAAAACCGTGAAAACACGCAAAAAGAAATGAAAGCATAAGAAAATCCCGCAAAAATGCGGGATTTTCGGCTTATTTGCAATCACATTCCTATTGACAGCGTATATATATATATGGTATAATACGTTTAATTACAGTAGTTGAAAGGATTTTTCAAGTGGAAAGCAGTACGGGCGACAGTCCTTACCGAAGTACATATTCGGAATACAGATAATACCGGCATAACCCGCTCATTTTTTGAGGCTGACGGGCTATGCTTTTTTGCGTTTTGCTTGAAATTCATATAATAATTTTATTTTTCCGGAGGAAAACATTTCTTATGGCAGACCCTTACCCCTTATCTGATCTGATAACACCTGCAGCTCTCGACGCCGCGACGACGGTCGCAACGGACGGAAGCGCAAACACACTTATTTTACAGATACTTTTTCAGGTATTTCTTATATTCCTGAACGCCGTATTTGCCTGCGCCGAAATCGCGGTGATTTCGATGAACGGCACAAAGCTCGATCAGCTTGTGGCAAAAGGCAATAAAAAAGCAAAGAAGCTTTCAAAGCTTACAAATCAACCCGCAAAGTTCCTTTCCACAATTCAGGTGGCAATAACCCTTGCCGGCTTTCTCGGAAGCGCTTTCGCGGCAGATAACTTTGCACATTATATAGTAAAATGGCTCTACAAGCCGGACGGTCATTTTTCGGAAAGCTTTATAAATTCCGTATCGGTTATAGTGGTAACGCTTATACTTTCATATTTCACGCTCATTTTCGGCGAGCTTGTTCCGAAAAGAGTGGCAATGAAAAAAACCGAACAGCTTGCGCTCGGTATGGCGGGAATGCTTCGGTTCGTTTCGATAATATTCGCTCCGATAGTATGGCTGCTTACCGTTTCGACAAACGGTGTACTCAGACTTCTCGGCATCGATCCCAATGCGAAGGACGACGAAGTAACCGAAGAAGAAATTCGTATGATGGTTGACGCCGGAAGCGAAAAGGGCGCGATAGACGTTGAAGAAAAAGAGCTTATTCAGAACGTGTTTGAGTTTGACGATCTTACCGCCGATGAAATAGCAACTCACCGCACGGAAATTTCACTTCTCTGGATGGATGAAACGGCCGAGGAATGGGAAGAAACCATTCACGAAAGCCGTCACACATATTTCCCCATATGCGAAGAAAGCGTGGACAATGTGATAGGCGTTCTCAACGCAAAGGATTATTTCCGTCTCAGCGATAAAAGTCGTGAAAACGTGCTGAAAGAAGCCGTAAAGCCCGCATATCTCGTTCCCGAAGCCGTAAAAGCCGATGTTCTTTTCAGAAATATGAAAAAGACGCACAACTATTTCGCCGTTGTTCTTGACGAATACGGCGGTATGAGCGGCATCGTAACGATGACAGACCTTATAGAATGTATAGTCGGCGATCTTGAAGAAAACAATGAAATAAACAAGGAACCCGAAAAAGAAATCGAGCCTATCGACTCAAAAACGTGGAAAATAAGCGGCAGCGCGCCGATAGACGACGTTATAGAAGCGCTCGGTATAACGCTTGAAGAAGAAAGCGATTGCGATACCTTCGGCGGCTATGTGATGGGCATAATCGGTACGATACCCGAGGACGGCACGACATTGACAGCCGAAACCGAACATCTTTCAATAAAGGTTACCGAAATAAAAGATCACAGAATAGAAAAAACCGTGGTTTGCCTGCTCGATCCCCCTGCGGACGAAAACGGCGACGACAAGGATAAAGAATAAAATTCAAAAGCTCCTGCCCGAAAGGGCGGGAGCTTTCTGCTTTAGTGATACGTCTGTAACCACAAAAACCCCGCTGACAGCGGGGTTTTTGCATATTAAGAGAAAACGGTCGGAACAAAGTTCCGACCGTTTCTCTCAGTGTGGTTATAGGAGTTAATTTCACCGCCATTGCGGTATCAATGATCAATTAAGATCAGCTTTTCTTTTTTTAGAAATAACAACTGCGACCACCACGGCTGCGCCGATTACAACTACTACGCCAACCGCTATATAGATCCAAAGTGCAGATTTCTTAGCTATTGCCTGCTGAGCGATCAAAACTTCGCCGCAAACCGAGCAATGGCTACCTTCTGTCTTGCCTTCCTTGGAAAGTGTAGGCTCAACTTTGGGATCAACAACAGCAGTGTGTCCCTTAGCGGGAGTAATCACTGCGCCGCAAACTGTACATTTCTGAGCTTCTGTACATGTTGCTTCAGCGCCGGGTGTATGCTTGCCTGTAGCGGGAGCTATCTGAGCGCCGCATACAGTACATTTCTGTGCTTTTACGCATGTAGCAGCTGCGCCGGGAGTGTGTCCCTTAGCTGGAGCAAGCACTGTGCCGCAAACCGTACATTTCTGAGCTTCTGTGCATGTAGCAGCCGCACCGGGAGTGTGACTCTTTGCGGGAGCCAATTCGACGCCGCAAACTGTGCACTTCTGTGCTTCTGTGCAACTTGCACCGGGACCATATGTATGGCCCTTTGCAGGAGCTATTTCTTTACCGCAGACGGTACATTTCTGTCCTTCTGTGCATGTGGCAGCCGCACCGGGAGTGTGGCCTTTTGCCTGACCGAGATTCTTTCCGCATACCTTGCACTTCTGAGGTTCTGTGCAGGTTGCTTCGGGACCCGGAGTATGACCTGTTGCCGGAATTCTCTTCTGAGCAACAATTACTTTGTTACAAACCGAGCAATGACTGCCCGCGGTCTTACCGTCAGTTGTACAGCTTTCATCGACTGCAGCATCCTTTACGATTGTATGACCTGTTGCGGGAACTACTTTCTGTTCAGCAAGAACCTTGCCGCACACCGAGCATTTTCTGCCTTCGGTCTTACCTGCTGTTTCGCATGTTGCTGCTACTGCAGGATCTACTACTTCTTTGTGGCCTGTTGCAGGAACTTCTTCCTGTGCTTTAAGAACCTTGTCACATACTGAGCAGTGCTTACCTTCGGTCTTTCCTGCTGTTTCACATGTTGCTGCTACTGCAGGATCTACTACTTCTGTATGGCCCTTTGCAGGAACTGTCTTCTGTTCAACAAGTACCTTGTCACATACTGAGCAGTGCTTACCTTCGGTCTTTCCTGCTGTTTCACATGTTGCTGCTACTGCAGGATCTACTACTTCTGTATGGCCCTTTGCCTTTATTACAAGTGCGTCTTTTGTTGTTTCTGCTTTCTTCGAATCGAAGATCTTACCACATACAGAGCATTCGTAATATGCCGCCATACCGTCTTTTTCGCATGTTGCAGGTACTTCTGCTACAAGATCGCCGTAGGTATGAACATGTCCGCTCGTAACGGACTTGATTGTTGTCGAATCGCCGCTTACCGTGAAGTCAACAACAGTTTTGCCTGTTGCATCTACCGAAGCAACGTTTGACTTCTTAACAACTGCAGAAACTTTTGTTTCGCCGTCATAGCCGTCAACAACCTTGAAGCTAATAACAACAACTGCGCCTGTTAAGTTTATTTTTGTTTTGTTGTTTTTAGCGTTTACAGTAACCGCAATGGATCCTTCGTTGTTTACTACCGATACAAGTACATTGTTATCGGCAGCAAATGTGCTTCCAACCGTGGAATCAACAAATGTAAGAGCCTTTGCGTCGTATGTTACGTTAGCTTTTGCAAGGGTGAAACCGGTGGACTCGGAAATCGAAAGGGTAACCGATACGGTATCACCGGGGGCTACTGTCGAGGCAGAAGCCCCGACAGTAAAACCTATTTTGTTGCCTGTTGCAAATGCTGTAAGTGATGAAACTATCACCAGAAGCGTCGCAATAAGCGTGATTAATGTGCGTTTAGTTTTCATTCAGCACCTCCCGATTACTCGGCGGTTGCGTTTCTTATGTCTTTCATTGATGCAAAACCGGAGAGGTAGTTAGCAAGAAGAGCATAGTCAATAGCTGTGATCTCGCCGTCTTTATCAAGGTCAGCTGCTGCGCTGTACTTTTCGCTTCTCATAAGCTTGAGAAGTGCGGAGAGGTCGTTTACGTTTACTTCTTTGTTGCTATCAACATCTGCGATATATTTAACGGCAGCAGAAGCTTTTTCTTCTTTGTTTATTTCCACTGTCTTGCTGTCTTTATCACCTGCGCTTGCTTTTGTGAATGTCAAATCAGAAGCAACAAGTTTATCATCTTCGTTATACTTTGCATCGCCTACTACTGTGAAGTAGATGTCAACGAGTGCTTCGGAGCCTTCGATTGTTATGTTCTGAGCGTTTCCTTCAGCGTCATTTTCAGCTTCAACAAGAACCCAAACCTCTCCTGTTTCGTAGGTTACATTCTTCTTGTTTTCAGTCTTTACGTCAGTCTGAGCGTTTCCTGTTACTATGAAATTGTCCGAAATATCGTCTGCGCCAACAAAGCTCAGAATGCTTGCGTCATATCCAACTACGAAGTTCGCGCCCCAGACTTCAGCGTGCATAGCGCTGAGGCTTACGGTCACTTTAACCTTACCGGACTCAACGATCTCTGCGCCTTCGACAACTGCGTTGTCAACGGAGATGTTGAGCTTGAGGTCAGAGAGTCTGGGAAGCTTTCTTTCATAAGTTTCTCCGCAGAGAGTGCACTTATAGATTGCTGTTCCTTCGGAAACTTCTGTTGCAGCAGTTGTAACTTTGTCAAGAACTATTGCGGATGTACCGTCATTGTTCTTGTGTTCGAATGCAGCAACTGTACCTTCGACTTTAAGAATCTCACCGCACTTTGTGCAGACTGTCATTGTGTAGCCTGCTGCTGTGCAAGTTGCTTCAGCTTTTACAGTCTTCGTTTTGTGAGCATTATCTTTAAATGCTTCGAGCTTGCCGTTTTTATCTTTTGTGCTGCATACTTTGCAGGTTTTGCCCTTCTGATGGCAGCCATCGAATTCTGTCTTTCCGTCTGTTGCGTCTATATGTTTAGTTGCGGAAAGTACCTTGTAATCTTTGTCCGTTTCGCCGCATACAGAGCATTTTTTATGTGCTGTATATCCGTCCTCTGTGCATGTAGCGTCTCTCTTTGCAACAGCTACCATTGTATGACCTGCTTTTTCGTAGCCTTCAATGAATTCGCCTTTGCATACCGAGCAGGTGAACCATGTGTAACCGTTTTCAGTGCAGCTCTTTGTGCTTGTAGCAGTTGTGACTTTGGTGTGACCTTTTGCAGGATCTACCTTGGACTCGTCTTTTTTAAGCTCCACATACTTGTTATTCTTTGCGTCTTTTTTGAATTCTGCGCCGCATTCTTCGCATACGTAATACTCAATTGTGCCGTCTTCCGTGCAGGTTGCTGCCTTGCCGGCTACCTTTTTATATGTATGACCTTCAGCCTTTATAACGGGAGATGAACCGTCTTCAAGAACCTCAGCTTCGCAAACCGTGCATTTGTAGTAAGCTTTCTTACCGTCTGTTGTGTGTCCGGCAGGAACAGCAGCCTGAAGCGCGGTAACGTCAACTGTATGACCGCCGTATGTCTTAACCGTTTCGCTTGCGATAAATTCGCCGCACTTCTGGCAGAAGTATGCAGCTGTCTTTGCAAGAACGAGAACCTTTTCAAATCCGGCTTTTTTAAGCTCTTCTGCTTTCATGCTTGCAAGACCAAGTTTTGCTATTGTAGCAGCGTCAGCCGCTTCGCCTTTCTTGTGTTCAACTGTTTTGCCGTCAGCGCCCTTTTTATCGTCGAGGTATCTGTATTCATAATGTTCGGGTGTAGCTGCCGCTTCAACCTTTTTGCCGTCAGCGCTTATCTTGTTGTAAGCGTAGTCCGCGCCAAGCTCATTAACTGTTGTATGAACCTTAGCGTTTTTATAGTCAATTGTGTAAACCTTGCCGCAATCCTTGCATGTGAACTCTCTTATCTCAGACTGTGTGCATGTAGCGGTTCTTATAAGCTTACCGTTGCTATCTTCCCAGTTGTGGAGGCTTTTTTCATTTCTATACATTCTTACTTCTATCCCCGTCTTTTCTTCTTTACAGTACGTTCTCAAAGAGTATGTTTCGAATTCGCTTCTTGTCATTTCTGTCTTTTCTGAACCGGCATATACGGGCATAGTCAATTTTTCGCCAACCTTGCTCCTGCATTGACTGCACCATAAATAATACTCACCCTCTGTTGTGCAGGTGCTGCATTTTTTCGCCGAGCTTCCTGTAATCTTATGACCCTTCGCGGGAAGTTCAACCTGAATTGTTTTTCCGCAGTAGCATTCACCTACATCATAGCCGTTAACCGTGCATGTAGCCGGTCGGGACTTATCTTCGTCCTTGTTTTCAATTGCGTGGTTGTTTGCGTCTTTTTCTTTGCCGAAAGTAACGGGGTGGTCTTTGTCAACTATCATCACAACCGACTCACCGTTAAGACGTCTGCTGTATGTAGATACGTCTTCATCGGCAACAATTACATACTTTTCACCATCATAATAACATTTGCGGAGAACGGAAGTTTGTGTTGTTGCATCCCAAAGATATCTTTCTGAAATCAAATGGCCTTCTTTATCAAGCATGAAATCGCCCGTGTAACCCATGTAATAATTATCGTAACAATTTTCATTTGTGCATGTGTAGAAGGTCATTGAACCGTGTCCGCAATCGGCAGGGATGGTAACCTCCTGGTAATTATGTCCCGCTTCTTTCTCAATCACTTCGGTGTTCACTCCAACTAATACTGTTTCAGGCATATTTACCCGGATTACAACACCGTTTTCGTCCGTCACTTCTATGTCAGAGAACATCGTTGACCAATCGCTCCCTTTGCACTTGTCGTAGCTTTTGCAGAATCTTTGTTCTGTCACATAGCCAGTGTCGTATAAAGCTTTTTCTCCGTATTTAAGATAGTAATTATTTTTTATGTAATTCTTTATTACTTCGCCTTTTTTGTGTATAAGCGTAAAGCCTTCTTCAGCCGTTTTGCTGGTTGCGTTTGTCTCATAGTTATAATATATATCATAAGGATATGTAAGCCAATCGTGGCCGAGGGGCTCTATCTTTTTATCTTCAAGAGTTTCGCCGCAATCCTTGCATATTGTAAATTCGTAGCCGTAGGTTTCGCATGTAGCCTCAATTTTTCTTGTCTCTCTCGAGGGGTGCATTTCCTCTTTGTATTCTTCTTCGGTTATAGGCGTCTTGCCTTCCTTGTCGGCATACGTCATTCCGCAGGGGCACTCATAGTATTCAACCTTTACGCCTTCGGCTTCGCATGTTGCCTTAACAACTTCGTGCTTTGTAAAGCTCTTTGTGCAGTCTGTGCACTTGTGGCCTTCAGCAAAAACGGTTATTTCCTTAGTAGCTTTGCAGTATTCGCACGTTGCAGTTGCTTTTCCGGGCTCGTTTGTGTTTTTGTTGGGCTCAACCGTAACAACAACGTTCCATTTGTGATCCGTTTTTGTGCCGTCTTCTTTTTCTTCTTTTCCGCAAACAGTACATGTGCGAACCTTAGCTGTTGCTTTTCCGCAATCAACATAAGTTTCTTTCCATTCGCCCCATGTGTGTCCGGCTTTTATAGCAAGTTCTGCATCTGTGTAAAGCGTATCGCCAATGTACTTAGCGCCGCATACAACGCATTCCTTGTGCGCCTTAACACCGGCTTTTTCACATGTAACGGGAACTTCCGCAACAACCTTGAACTCTGAGCATCCGCCAAGAGCGGGAGTTACGTCGTCTATAAAATGTGTGTGGCAGGCCTTGCACGCATAAATCGTGTAGCCATTTTTACCGCAGAGGGGCGCAACGACCTCTTCTGCTTCGTACTCGCAGTTATCCTTTGTATGTACCGCAGGACATTCAGCTGTTCCGGCGTCCGCTGCGAAAAGCGTAACCGCTGAGCCGAAGCACATGGTAAATGCAAGAAGCAATACAAGTACTCTTCTCAATTGTTTTTTCATGAAAAATTTCCTCCTAATTTTCAAGGCGTTTACGCATTTACTTCAGGCGGATATTTTTCCTTATTTACTACAAAAAAGTAGACATTTTTTTAGCGAAAAGTATTGACAAGAATGGCTATGTATGATATCCTTGAATGGAACAATGGCGGTCATTCACGCATCGAAGGTCGGTATTTTTCGTGCTATAAAAAAGTCTACTTTTTTATAGGCTTTTTTATTTTTCGCGGAATTTGCGGAGCTTATTATAGAAAGTTGATATGCTCATATGGCATTTTTCGGCAGCTTCAAAGGAGCTAATCCTGCCTTTTTGCCAGCTTTCAACTATCTCTCCGAAGTCGTCGGGGATGGGAATTTCGGGTCTTCCGAAGCGCACTCCGTTCATTTTTGCGGCGGCTATTCCCTGCGCCTGACGTTTTTTTATATTTTCGCGCTCGTTCTGCGCAACAAACGACAAAACCTGAAGAACTATATCGGAAAGAAACGTTCCCATAAGGTTTTTTCCGTTGCGCGTGTCGAGCAGCGGCATATCTATTATTGAAATGTCTATCTTTTTTTCTTTGGTCAGAAATCTCCACTGTTCAAGTATTTCGTCATAATTGCGTCCCAGCCGGTCGATACTCAGCACAAACAATACGTCCCCGCTTCGCATTGCCCGCACCATTTTTTTGTATCCGGGGCGATCAAAACTTTTTCCGGATTGCTTATCTATGTAAATTCTGCTCTCCGGCACGTCAAGCTTTCTCATTTCAACAAGCTGACGGCTTTCGTTCTGATCAAAGGACGACACCCTGACATACCCGTATGATTTCATCTTGCCATTTCCTTTCCTTTGCTATCTGTAAATGTACCTCCTCGGTGTGAATTATATACACAGCCTGTAAATTATTCAGCACCAAAAGATAAAAAGTCACAAACAAATTACGAAAAATACAAAATTATCTTCGCAAAAGCCCTCGAAAACAATAACGTCTGTAACCACAAAAACCCCGCTGTCAGCGGGGTTTTTGTTGTATTTCATTCAAGCTCTTTTTTTCGCAGATCCGAAAGCTTCTCTATTGTTCCATCGGGACGTTTTATAACCGTATTTTCCAGCTGTCCGGCAAAGCTTGCGCGGAAACGTCTGCGGAATTCGTCACGCAGTTTTATCTGCTCCGCTTTTTCCTCTTCGGTAAGTCCTTCCGATTTTTCTTTATGGGCAAGATCGTTTATTCTTCTTGTAAGTTCGTCTTTCATTTCGGTACTTCCTTTCCGATATTTTATTCGGTATTATATATTATATCATACATTATTATAACAATCAATCACTTTATCAACCGTTTCGATTGTTTTTTTGCAACAGATATCCTGCGAAAAGATACGAACAGAATATCAGAAGCGCGGCGTTTTCCGCCGTGTAAAAAAATATATAAACGGCAAGAATCCAAAGAAAAAACAGGCTTACCGCGGTTGTGAATTCAACAATTTTCTCTCCCGCGCCCTCGCCGAGCAGAAACGACGCCGCCGAAGAAATTATTCTTCCGCCGTCAAGGGTTGCCATCGGAAGCATATTCACGGCAAGAGTTATCTCCGAAAACAGCC
Organism: uncultured Eubacteriales bacterium; assembly: GCA_963614875.1. Classification (GTDB taxonomy): domain Bacteria; phylum Bacillota; class Clostridia; order Oscillospirales; family CAG-272; genus CAG-841. The sequence continues at coordinate 72,663 of CAVEFC010000001.1, forward strand.
TTATGTTTTCTGCGCACGGAAAATATTGTGCGCAGAGAATTATGAATATATTTTCAAGCGGTCCGGCAAAGGCAATAAGCGCTTCCTCCGCATAAGATGACGCCGCCGATATCTTCATACTTATTCCCACGGGCATAAGCGTGATTTTTTCTATTCTTTTTCCGAGCAGAAGCGCCGCCGTTCCGTGTCCCGTTTCGTGAAGCACGGTCACGATTATAACCGAAAGGCTCTGCTCCTTCGGCGCGGCAAAGAGAAGCAGAAAAATTCCCGCCGCGGCAAAGGGATGAACCGAAAAACGAGGCAGCTTCATAACGGAATCCTTTCCTTTTTATTTTTTATAACGGCTGCGGCTACGGATACGGCAATCGGAGAAAGCACTGCGCCCGCTCCGCCGAAAAGCTTTATTCCGGCATACATTGCGAAAAGAGAAAGCACCGGCGGAATTCCCGCGCCCTCGCCTATCAGCTTCGGTTCGAGCATCTGTCTTGCAAGCACGGTAATTCCCCATAATATTATAAGGAAAAGCGCCGTCCTTTTTTCGCCCGAAAGAAACGATATCGCCGCATACGGCACAAGTATTATACCCGTTCCCACCGCGGGAAGCGCGTCGAGCATCGCGGCTGTGACCGCCAGCGCAAGCGAATATCTCACGCCAAGAACCGAAAGCCCGAGATAAAGCAGAGAAAACATAAAAAACGCTATAAGCGCCTCAGAGCAAAAGGTTTTCCATACGGCTGACGCCGCGCCCGTTTTTATTTTTCCCGTCGGAAAATATTTTTTTGCAAGCGCCGAAATTTCGTCAAATCCGAAGCAAAGCATTATTCCGGAAGAAATTGCGACAAACGAAAAAAGCAGAATCGCAGGCACTCCCGCCGCAATTTTCCCGAGCAACGACGACGCCGCGGAAAACATCGAATCGGTGAGCTTTTTCACAAGCGCCGCAATTATTTCTCCGGTTTCGTCGTCATCGCCGCCGAATATTTTTTCGGAAATAAAGTCGGGCAAAAGCCTCAGCTTTCCGAGCAAAGCGCTTATTTTTCCCTCGTCGCGTCGCCATGCAAAATACATTTCGCTCAGCTGGCCGTATATCATTCTGCCGGCAAGAGCGATAATTCCTATCAGCATTGCGTAGATAAGCGCGGAGATGAATGCCGCCATCCGTTTTTTAGCGGCGCTTTTATGAAATCCGAGCTTTTCGGCGCTTTTTACGGAGAAAAACGCCACGACAAAGCCGACGGCGAAGGGAGCGATCGGCGGCAAAAAAATTTTCATTCCGAAAGTCACGGCGCAAACCATCAAAACCGCCGTCACAGCTGACTTTTTCGTTTTTGTCATAGCTTTTCGCCTTTCTCGTTATATTTTAACATTTGGTTAATTTTATTGACAAAGCGCACCGATTGTGATATCATTGATGCGTATACAAGCTTACAGCTGAATATTTTTAATGAGGATAGATAAATATATGAAAAAATTTGCTGCTTTATTTCTCGTTCTTACATTTATAGTTGCCTGCGCGGCAGCCTGCAAAAAAAATCCGACTCCCAATCCCGACGTGACCGTCGGCACAACGACCACCGGATCCGCCGCGACAACCGGCACCAAAGGCACGGAAACCACCGAAACGACTCCCGCGGAAACGACAACGACCTCCGCCGCAAGATTTACGGAAGTAAAGGACGGCGATTTCTCATACAGAATACTCAAGGATGATGACGGCAAATATTACGCCGTGGCAGTTATCAACTGGTCGGGAAGCGACGAATCCCTCGTTATTCCCTCCTCATACACATACAGGGGCACAACCTATGATGTTGTCCGTATAGGAAGCAATACCAACGCAAGAATAGGTCAGTCCATTCACAACGTAACGGAGCTTACCATTCCGGCATCCGTAAAAACAATAAGCTCCGGTGCCTTTCTCGGTGCGCTCAAGCTTGAAAAAATCAACTTCTCCGAAGGTCTTGAATCCATCGGCGAAATGACCTTCTGGTGCTGCGTAAGCCTCAAAGACGTTACGCTTCCTTCCACGCTCAAGGAAATCGGCGCAAACGCATTCTCCGGCTGCACGGCGATAGAATCCATAACGGTTCCTTCCTCCGTAACGACAATTGGCGCGGGCGCATTCTCAGGCTGCTCGTCGCTCAAAACGATAACTCTTCCTTCGGCGTTCCGCGCTCAGGAAGCAGAGCTTTTCAACGGCTCTCCCAACGTTCAGATAACCTACGTTGACTGATTGACAAAAAGCTTCACCCCTTCATAACATGGAAAGACGACCATGTTGTAAAGGGGTGTTTTTTTGTCTTTATATACAGTAAAATCGGGCGATTCTCTGTACTCGATTGCAAAAGCCTTCGGAACAGAGCCTGCGCTTATCGCCGAATGGAATGGACTTTCCGCTCCGTATCCGCTTGCGGTCGGACAGTCGCTTCTGATTCTTTCTCCCGTACAGACGCACACCGTCGTGCGCGGAGATACCGTGTTTTCCGTATGCTCGCGCTACGGAATAACGCAAAACGAGCTGTTTTGCAAAAATCCTTCGCTGTGCGGCGGATATGTTCCGCTTTCCGTGGGGCAGACGCTCGTCACGGAATTTGCCGAAAAGCCGGATGATAAAATGTTTTCCTACGCATACGCCTATACTTTTATAGAGGAACGGATTCTGCGGCAGACGCTTCCGTATCTGTCGGCGCTCGCGCCGTTTACCTACGGCTTTACCCCCGACGGAGATCTGCTTTCTCTGTCCGATTCAAAGCTGCTTTCGGCTTGCCGCGACTACGGCATAACGCCGCTTATGCATCTTTCGACGCTCACCGAAAGCGGCGGATTTTCAAACGAGCTTGCAAGCGGACTTTTCTCCTCCGAGCAGGCGCAGGAAAATCTGATAGGCGAAATCATAACCGAAATGACGGAAAAGGGCTACGGAGGACTCGACATCGATTTTGAATTCGTCTTTGCCTACGATGCCGCGGCGTACGCGGACTTCATTGCAAAGGCAAGGGCGGCGCTTGCTCCTTACGGCTATACCGTTTATGCGGCGCTTGCACCGAAAACCTCCGCCTCGCAATCCGGACTTTTATACGAGGGACATCTTTACGATAAAATAGGCGCGGCGGCGGATAAAGTTTTTCTTATGACATACGAATGGGGCTATACCTACGGTCCGCCGATGGCGGTAGCCCCGATAAACGCGGTGCGTCGCGTGCTTGACTATGCGATAACGGAAATCCCCGCCGAAAAAATCATTATGGGGATTCCGAATTACGCATACGACTGGACGCTTCCCTACAAATCCGGAGAAACGCGCGCAAAGCTGATATCAAACGAAGAAGCCGTAAGAACAGCCGTAAAAAACAACGCCGAAATAAAATTCGATGAAGCGGCTCAGTCGCCTTATTTCAATTATTATTCGGACGGCAGACAGCACGAGGTATGGTTTGAAGATCCGCGCTCGATAGAAGCAAAGCTTTCGCTTCCGAAGGAATACGGATTTTTCGGCGTGGGCTATTGGAACGCAATGCGTCCGTTCAATTCAAACTGGCTGATTCTCTCTCAGCTATACGGAGTAAAAGCGCTGTAAAAAAATATGCGGAAAGCAAAAAGCCTTCCGCATATTTTTATTTTGCTTTAAGCCTGCTTACGCCTTTCATTAAAGTGCTCAGCAGAGTATACATTGTGATAAGTCCGAGCGCGATGGCTCCGGCGACCATAAGCGTGGAGCTGAGCGCCGAGTTTGCAAGCGGATCGCCGCTTATAAGATAATAAACCGCGCGATAAATTCCCGCGCCGGGCACAAGAGGAATTATTCCGCAGATAAGAAATATCGTTTCCGGAGCTTTGAGAAGTCTTGCGAAAATATAAGCGAAAAGCTCCGCGAGCAGTGCGCCGAGAAACGCTCCCCATACGTCGCCCATACCGTTATAAAAGCCGAAAAGATTGGCAACCCAGCCCATCGCCGCGGTAAAGGCGGAAGCGATTATAAACTTTTTCGGCACATCGAGTATAAACGAAAATCCGACAATCGAGAAAGCCGCCGCCACAAAGCCGACCGCATATCCGACAAAGCCCTCTCTTGTTATGCTTGTTATAAAGCCTATCGTTTCGGGAGCAATGCCTACCTTGCGGCAGAAGAATATTCCTGCGCCGACGCCAACGGCAACAGCCGCGGCTATCATAAACGCTTCCACCATTCTCGCGCAGGCGGAAATAAAGTCGCCCTGAAGCACGTCGCGCACGGCATTTGTTATGGCAACCCCGGGAACAAGCGGCATTATTCCGCCGACGATTATATACTGCTGATGAAGCTCCGTTCCCGTTTTCATCGCACCGTATACGCACAGAAGCGAAACCACCGTTATCGTCGCCGCACAAAGCACGTCGCACAGGAAATCCATACCTATGAATTTACGCAGATAATAGTTTTCAAACGACATTACAAGCCCCGCAAGAAGCGCTACCGCGGCGTCCGCGATCGAGCCTCCGTAAAGCAGAGAAAACATACTTGTCGCAAGCATAACGCCGATAGCCTTCATCGCGATGCCGTAAAAATGCTCGTTTTTTATTTTTTCAAGGCGTGATTTTGCCTCGTCAAGAGTTATTTTTCCTCCGCAGAAATCGCGGGAAACATTGTTTACAAGATATATTTTTGAAAGGTTGTTTGTTCCGGGCGCTATTCTGCGCGTTATCGAAAGCGTTTCCTTTTTGTCGTCGGAAAGAGTAACCGTTATTCCCGTCGGCAGAACAAATGCGTCCGCCTGAGAAAAGCCCGTTGTCTGAAGTATTCTCGATATGGTATCCTCAACGCGATGAGTTTCCGCGCCGGAGCTCATCATTATCTGCCCCGCAAGTATAGCCATATCGACAAGCTCGCGGTAATAAAACGAATCTTCCATAATTCCTCCGAATTTATTTTGCGTTTTTTCTTTCTTCGATTATCCGCGCGACAAAGCCCTCACGCACGCCGGCTCCGCTTATCACAAGCTTTTCCGTGCCGCAGTATTTTATTATCTCGCAGAGAGCGACCGTGCCGGGAGCAACCGTTGCCACCCTGTCCGGAGCGTATCGTTTTATCGCCGCACCGCCGTCGGAAAGCACCGTGTCGCGAACGGAAATCATATCCTCTGCCGTCATTTCAAAGCCGTCAAGCGAGGAGGGGTTCAGCCTTGCGCCCATAAAAATTCGGGCTGCGGCTCTTGCAGTGCCGCCTATAAGATACGCCGTTCCGCCAACACCCGAAAATTCGGGATGAGCCGAAAGCAGTCCGTTTACATAAGACTTTATGCTTTCCGCCTCCTCTCCGGTCACGGAAAGAGGAGCTTTCACATATTTTTTGGAAAGCGCAAGACAGCCTATCGGAAAGCTGTGGGCATTCTGCTTTTTACCGTCCGCAAAGCTCACCGTTTCCGTGCTTCCGCCGCCCATATCGATTGTTACGCCCTTTTGGGCAAGCGATTTTTCAAAACGCTTAAGCGTTGCGTAAAAATCAAGCTCCGCTTCTTCCTCTCCCGATATTACGGTTATTTCCGTTCCGAGCCGCCTTTTTATCGAAGCCAGCACCTTATCGGTATTTGAAAGTCCGCGCAGGCTTGCCGTCGCAAACGCGAAAAAGTCGTCTGCCGGCAACGAATTTGCCCTTGCAAGATATTCGCGCAGAACGGCAAAAAGCCTTCCCTCTCCGTCCGGAGAAAGCCTTCCGCCCGAGGTATATGCCGCAAGTCCGAGCATACTCCGCGCGGAATCGCAAACGGAAAATTCTCCCGTTTCGGTGTTTACATCATATATATTCATTCTGACGCTGTTCGCGCCTATATCCACCACCGCAATTTTTTCGGTGGGATCAAAAAACGTGTCTTTCATATAACAAAAGAAATGAACTCCGTGCCGCGAACGGTTATCGTTCCATCGTCGCCCTCGGCAAAATACAGATACGCATCGGACGACACGCGGTATTCGGCTCTGTCGCCGGTTCTGTATTCAAACGTTATAAAATACGTCTTTGCCTTTTCCGACACGGCGCAGCTCCTTTTGGAAACCACCCTTGCCGGCGCCGATATTCTCGGCAGCGAAAAATTCTTTTTCGAGCCGCCGACAGCACGCGATACGGTTATCGTCATTATAACGATCGCCGCGGCAAAACAGACAAACACAAGTATTCCGCCGATGCTGGAAGCATAGTCCATTTCTCAACCTCCGGAAAATGATTGCCCTATGATTATACACCATAAAAACAAAAATCGCAATAGAAATACGAAAAAGTACTTGCTCTGCGGAATATAATTTTATAAACGCTGAAAACGGAGGCTTTTTACACAAAATGATGGGCATTTTTTCGGCACTTATGTCGAATTTTCTTTACCTGTTTCTGAAAATTTCATATTCTCAGAGCTTTCCTCCGCCGCTTTCTCCGAAGGAGGAGGAAGAATGTTTTGAAAAAATGCGACGCGGCGATTCCGCGGCGCGCGGAAAGCTTATAGAGCATAATCTGCGGCTTGTGGCGCACATAGTCAAAAAATACTATTCGATGTCCAAAAATCAGGACGATCTTATTTCCATCGGCACGATAGGACTGATAAAAGCCATAGATACCTTTGACAGCCGCAACGGAACGCGCTTTGCAACATATGCGAGCAAATGTCTGCAAAACGAAATCCTTATGCATTTCCGCTCGCAGAAAAAGACCGCATGCGAGGTCAGCATAAGCGAGCCGATAGACATTGACAAGGACGGAAATCCGCTTACATATATAGACGTTATCAGCACGGAGGATACCATTGCCGACGATATCGACAGCAAAATAAAAACCGTAAAAGCCAAAAAGGCAATCCTTACGGTGCTTGACAAAAGAGAAAGAGAAATCATAATTCTGCGGTACGGACTCGGCGGCGCGCGCGCCATAACTCAGCGCGAGGTCGCCGAAAAGCTCGGAATTTCACGCTCCTACGTTTCGAGAATAGAAAAATCGGCGCTGAAAAAAATGAGCGGATATCTCTCCTTGGGAATATTCTGATATCCTTTGGCATATATCTTATACCGGATAAATAAAGCTTTGACCGTCGGCGGCGGCAAAGAGGAAAAAACATCTTGAAAAAATCCGTCGGGAAAGAGGTTATATATTTATGTTCAGCTACACAGACGACGGCGCAAAGAACTGCGTCGTGATAAAAACCTTTGAGGATACCGTAATAAAAGAAGTAAACGCGGATTACACGCTCCCCGATTATCTTCCGGATGTAAGCAGAATACTACGCGCCGACGCAAGAGTATGCCGCGCGGGAAAATACATAAACGGAAGCTCTCTCGAATACGACGGCACGGTAAGCTTTTCAATCATATATTCGACAGCCGACGGAATTATAAAAAATGCGGAATTTTCCTCCGATTACGGCGGCAGTATGACGCTCGGCGATTTTTCCGGCGACTGCTCTGTCGACGCGGATACAGAGCTTGACTCCGTAACCGTGCGCCTTCAGAATCCGCGCAAACTGAGCGCAAAGGCGCGCATTTCCGTATCGGCGCAGATAAACTGTCTTGACTGCACCTCTCCCGCCGTAACGGGAAAATGCGGTGAAGACGATATAAGATGCAAAACGGAAAATATAGACTGCTGCTTCGGTATCGAAGCGTCGGAAACGGACGTTGCCGTAAGTGAGGATATCGCGACAGCTTCTCCGCTTCCGGCAATAGACGAAATCGTAAGCGTATTTCTCGATCCTTATCTTTATGAAATAAAAGCCGGCGACGGCGTGATAAACTACAAAGGAAACGCCGTTGCAAACATTCTTTACAGTGCCGCAGAGGAAGATCCCTCCGCGCCGAAAACATACGTTTCTCTGCTCCGCAGAATACCCGTTTCGGGCGAGGCGATCGCCGAAGGCGCTACCGAAAACTGCATATGCACGGGAAATATCTGCATAACATCTCTTGCGTACAGAAAAGCGGCGGACGCGAGCGGCGAGGACAGAACCATCGAAACGGATTTTTCCTATTCGGTATATTTTGACGCTTACAAAAACGTAAAAAGCGAAATAACAACCGATATGTATTCCACCGGATACGAAAGCTCGACGGAGATGAAAACCCTTTCCTATCGCTGTGCCGTAAGCGGAAAAAGCTTCAATTTTTCCGATTCCGCCTGCGCGGAGCTGCCCGACGATGCCCTTTCGACCGTCACCGCGATAAGAGCGGCAGCCACCGTCACGGGAGCGGAAAAATCGGGCGGAAAGCTTGTCTTTACGGGAAATACCGAAATTTACGCAATACTTTCCGACGGCGGAGTTTATATGGGAAAGATGTTTTCTTCTCCGTTCCGCGCCGAAACCGACGCCGCTGTGATTCCCGACGATTTTGATTTTTCCGCAAACGCCTCCGTTATAGATATAAAGGGCAGAACCGCCGACGGAAAGCTCTGCGCCGATATGGAAATAATGATAAGCTACATTGTTTTCTGCAAAAAGGAAAGCCGCTCGGTTTCGGTTCTTTCGATTATGTGCGACAAGCCGCGGAAAACGGACGGCGGCGCAAAAATAATTATGTATTACCCGTCCAAAAACGAAACCCTTTGGGATATTGCCAAAAAATACGGCACGACCGAAGCGGAAATAGCTTCGGCAAACGGACTTTCCGGCGAGTCCGACGGAAGCGTGCTTATGATACCGTCAAAAGCCGCCAAAGCGCCGATATATACGAAAATAATATAAAACGCAAAACAGCCGCACTTTTCAGTGCGGCTGTTTTGCGGCTGTAACCGTATTTTTGAGAAGCATTGTAACCGTCATAGGCCCCACTCCGCCCGGGACGGGCGTGATAAACGAAGCTATCGGCTCGACAGCCGGAAAATCAACGTCGCCCACAAGCTTGCCCTCGGGCGTCCGGTTCATACCGACGTCGATCACGACGGCTCCCGCCTTTACCATATCGGCGGTTATAAAGCCCGCCTTGCCGACGGCGGAAACAAGTATGTCCGCCCGACGTGTGATTTCGGGCAGATTTTTTGTTTTTGAATGGCAGATCGTCACCGTGCCGTTTTCGTGAAGAAGCAGCATTGCCATGGGCTTTCCCACTATGTTGCTCCGCCCGACAACAACACATTCCCTGCCCTCTATGCTTATTTTGCTGCGATGCAGAAGCTCGATTATTCCCGCCGGAGTACACGGCAAAAAGCTGAAGCTTCCCGTCATTATCCTGCCGACGTTTTCGTCGCGGAATGCGTCAACGTCCTTTTCGGGCGCGATATGCGCGATTATATTCCGCTCGTTTATGTGCTTCGGCAGCGGAAGCTGAACAAGTATGCCGTTTACGTCGCTGCGGAAATTCAGTCCGTCAAGCACGGAGATAAGCTCTTTTTCGGAGGTTTCCGCAGGCAACGCGATTATTTCGGAACGTATGCCCGTTTCGTCGCAGGCTTTTTTCTTGTTGCGGACATAAATTTGCGAAGCGGGATCGTCGCCGACTATCACAACGGCAAGACAAACGCTTATTCCTTTTTCCGAAAGCCTTGCAACCTCCGCCTTTATTTCCGCTCTCACCTCGGCGGAGATCGCCTTTCCGTCAATTATCCTTGCCATCTTCGTTTTCTCCGTAGGATTTTTCGGGCGCGTCTTTTTCCTGCTTTTTCAAAACAACCTTTATGGGCGGAGCTTCCTCGTCCTTGCCCTCGTCCGCTCTGAAAAGATCCTTTTTCGAGCTTGCGCGGCGAAGCGCTTTGTCGCTTTCCGCCTCGTTTTTTTCAAATTCGGCGGTATCGAAATCAACCGAAGAATCGGTTTCAGGAGCTTCATATTTGCTCTTTCCTATTCCGAAAAAGTACGGAATCGAAACATCGTAGCCGTGTCTTATTTTTCCTTCCTTTTCTTTCTTTACGGCGAGAATATGAAATACCACCGTAAGCGGCAGCGATATCACAAACAGCACCATTCCGAGCAGCGCCGAAACTCTCATTCCGGTGTTTCCGAGGTAAAGAGAATCCGTCCGGAGCTGTTCTATGAAAAATCTTCCGAAGCCGTACCAGCCGAGATACCACAAAAGCACCTCGCCGCCGAACTTTTTCTTTTTATAAAATACGTTTATCAGAATAAATCCGATAAGATTCCATACCGACTCGTAAAGAAACGTCGGATGAACGAAAACCATATCGGCGGTTGCAAAATCGCTGTAGGTGTTTCCGTTCTGAAGTCCCATACGAAGAAAATACAAGGGGTGCGATTCCGGAACGATGCTGCCGTACGCTTCGCCGTTGAAAAAGTTTCCCCATCTGCCCAGAATCTGACCTATCATAACCCCGGGAATTATCATATCCGCATATTTGAAAAAGTCTATTTTCTTATAAAGCGATACCAGAATAACCGCTGTTGCGCCGCCGATTATTCCGCCGTATATGGCAAGACCGCCGTTCCATATGGCGATAACATCATAAAACGAATGTACATTGCCGTAAAATATAACGTAATAAAGTCTTGCGCCGATAATTCCCGCGGGAACCGCAAACAGCGTTGTGTCTATAACGTCGTCGAATTTTATTCCGGCTTTCGCCGCGCGATATGCAAAATACGAAAACGAAAGAATTATTCCTATGCAAATTATCACGCCGTACCACATTACAGGTCTGCCGAAAACGGTAAACGCCACATTGTCGACCGAAAATTCGCCTATCCCGAGCCCGGGAAACGAAATTCTTGATATCTGTTCCATTTCTGACGCGCGTCCGTCGGTTTTGCGCGGAAAGGCACAAGCCCGACGTCCGCATCCTTTCTTTCTTATTTTTCGGATATTTTATTTATCCAGAGGCTCGACGACGCTCATCGCATAATATTTTTCGTCAAAGAGCTTACGGAGAAGCTCTTCGGTATATTCAAACGATACCTCAGCCACAGCCTTGCTGTAATCCATAATGTCAATGCCGTCAAGAAGCATATAGGTTGCGTTGTTTGCGATGTTCTGCGTCGAATCGAAGCTCTTGACAAGGCTTGCGTAGTTGGCTTTCTTTATTCTTTCGAATTCGCCGCGGTCAAGACAGGTCTTTTTCTTTTCTTCGACGTATTTCACGAATTTATCGTAAACCGCCTCGGGATCGTCGCTCTCGCCGACAAGCTCGCCCATACCGTAGATATGGTCAATCGTGTAGTATGCGCCGAAGCCTCTGACAAGTCCGCTTTCGTAAACGTCTATCGCAAAGTCGGACGTACCGCCGAAAAGCATATCGTAAAGCACGCCGCCGGCGATTGATTTTTTCAGAAGCTCCTTCGGCTCTGCCGGTATTTCAATATCCTTTATGCCGATTTCAAACATCGGTTTTGCCACCGCCATTTTGACCTTTACGCGCTTTTTGTTGACCTCCGCCTTTTCGGGATTATAGCAGCGGACTATCTTCTTTTCCTCCTGAATTGGAAGAACCTTGTCAGCAACGGCAAGCACCTGCTCCATGGTGATGTCGCCGCTTGTCACGAGAACCATATTTGAAAGGTTATAAAACGTGCGGTAGCAGCTGTAAAGCAGATCCGCCGTTATTTCGGCAATGGATTCCACCGTTCCGGCGACATTTATTTTTATCTGACTGTCGGCATAAAGCGCTTCCATCATATTGTAATAGCGCGCTCTTGCGGGATTGTCCTCGCCCATTTTTATCTCCTGACCGATGATTCCCTGCTCCTTTGCGACGGTCTGCGGAGTAAAATACGGCTTTGTAACGTAGTCAAGCAGGATTTCAAGGTTTTCGTCATAGTTGCCGGTGCAGGAGAAAAGGTAGCCTGTCATTTCGCTTGACGTAAACGCGTTTGCGTCCGCGCCGTATTTTGCAAAACGCTCGAACGTGTCGCTGCCGTCCTCGTTTTCAAACATTTTGTGCTCAAGAAAATGTGCGATGCCGTCCGGCACTTTCACAAAATCCTTGTCGCCCTCAAGCTTGAAGCAGTTGTCCGCCGCGCCGTATTTCGTTGAGAATATGGCATAGCTCTGACGGAATTTTTTCGGAATAACGTAAATATTGAGTCCGCTCTTGTGCTTTGTATGATAACATTTTTCGCCTATTGTTTTGTCTTCGCGCATTATTATCTCGTTCATTTGCTCTCCTCCTGTCCGCAGAGGAAGTAGTACGTATCAAGACGTACAGCCTTCGCCCGCTCGGTTATCTGCTCTTTTGTAACGGCGTTTATCTTTGCCATTTTTTCTTCGTCCGTCAGCTTTCTGCCGTACATTACCTCGCCGAAAGCCTTCGCCGCAAGCGCGCGGATATTGTCGTCTATGCCCATAATGTCGTCGCAAAGGGATTTTTTCGCCATTTCTATTTCATCCTCGGTTATTTCGCCGTTTTTCATTTTGTCAAGCTGAACCATTATTTCGTCGAATGCCTTCTGCTCGTTTTCAAACTGAATTCCGGAGGCGACGGTCATCGCGCCCTTTTCGCCGATGAGAGACGACGAGCAGTAATAGCAGAGGCTGAGCTTTTCTCTGACGTTCATAAACAGCTTGCTTGCCGCGCTTCCGCCGAAAACGGTGTTGAACACCTTTGTCACGGCGTAGTCGTCGTCAGAAGCCGCGCTGCCCGTGAAAAATCCGAGGACAAGCACGCCCTGAGTGACGTTCTGCCTGTCATAAACCTTTTTTACCTGCGCTCTTGCCTCGCCCTTTGTGTCGGGTTCCGGCTCGTAGATTTCACCTCTTTCGACGGAGGAGAAAATTTCGGAAAATTTCTTTTCAAGGACGTCGCCGTCAAAATCGCCGACGGCGAAAATTTCGATTCTTGCCGTGCGGAGCATATTTTTGTAGGCGTCGAAAAGGCACTTCGGGCAGACGGCATCGATTTCCTCAACCGAGCCTCCGTCGCTTCTGCCGTATGCGTCGTCCGAGAACATTTCCTCAAGCGCGCGGATTCTTGCGTATCTGCCCTTCTGGTTGATTGTCGCACGGACGGCGTCGGCTGCGATTTTCTTTTCGCCCTCAACGCTTTCGGCTTTGAAAACGCCGTTTTCCGTCACGGGATGAAGAATCACCTGCCCGATAAGCTCAAGCACTCCCGCCGTTATGTCGGTATCGTCTATCGCATACGAATTGCGAAGCGAGCTTGCTTCGATTGTCACTATGTGATTGTCGCCGTGCTTCCAGTGTCCCGACCATACGCCCGAGTCGTAAAGCTCCTGCTTGCGACGGCGCATATCCGCAAGCGCGGGATATTTTTCCGTTCCGCGCAGAATTACGGGGAAAACGAGCGCGTTCTTTGCCGCCGTATCCCTTGTGAGCGGCATAATGAATCTTATCTGAATATAGTTTGATTTGAACTTGTCCGCGGGGATATTTGTAAAATATGCCCCTTTGGCTATCTGTTTTCTTTCGCTATACATTGTTTTTCCTTTCGATGATTGTGGATTTACATATATTTTACTCCCATATCTTATATTTTTCAACACTTAAATTAAAAATCGTGCGACAATATATTTACTCCCGCCTAATCCGATGTTGTAACGATTACAAAAACACGGCGCATATTGCTTTTCCGGCAAATGCCTCAGCGTCGGCTTGAAAACCGGCAAAGAATAAAAATTTTGCGGTGTCCCGACGTTTTTTAAGCGTCAGAACGCCGTTTTTTTGCTCTGCTCGGTTGACATAAGTAAAATATGGTGCTAAAATATTTTGTAACACTTAAAAAAGGACGTTTATTTTTATGATGAAGGTTTCAAAGCTTTTGGGCGAGCATTTCAAGGAAGCTCCCGCCGACTGTCAGATCGCAAGTCATGCGCTGATGGTGCGCGGCGGATATATAAAGCAGGTAGGCACGGGAATTTTTTCGCTTTTCCCGTCGACAAAGCGCATAACGAGAAAAATCGAAAACATTCTGCGCGAGGAAATGGACAGAATCGGCGGTCAGGAGGTACTCTTCCCCGTCGCAATGCCCGCGTCGATATGGAAAGAATCCGGCAGATATGATTCGATAGGCAGCGAGCTGCTCCGTTTCAAAGACAGAAACGGTGCGGATATGGTTCTCGGTATGACGCACGAGGAAGCTGCCGTACATCTTGCTCGCGTCGCGGCGCAGACATATACGAAATTCCCTTATATGATTTATCAGATACAGACCAAATTCCGCGATGAGCCCCGTGCGCGCGGCGGTCTTATCCGCGTAAGAGAATTCACAATGAAGGATGCGTACTCCTTCCATACCTCGTGGGAGGATCTTCTCAGCTATTACGAAGAATGTTACGAAGCCTACAACCGTATCTTCCGTCGTTGCGGCGTGAAGAATTTCGTTGCGGTCAAAAGCGATTCCGGTATGATGGGCGGAAGCGTATCCCACGAATTTATGCTTCTTTCCGACATCGGCGAGGACACGCTTGTCATTTGTCCTGAATGTGATTACAGATCCAATATGGAAGCTGCGGATTGCATAGTTCACAATCACGAATGTGAAATCGAGCCGCTTGAAGAGGTTTACACCCCGCATCAGAAAACAATCGAGGACGTCTGCAATTATCTTCACGCTCCGAAAGAGCGCTCCTGCAAGGCGGTGCTTTATCAGCGCAATGCAGACGATTCGCTTGTGATAGTTTTTGTCCGCGGCGATCTTGAAGTGAACGAAACGAAGCTCCGCAATTATCTCTGCGCCGAGGTTCATCCCGCGGCGGTTACGGAGGCTATGGGCGTTCATCCCGGATTTATAGGTCCGATAGGACTTCCCGAAAACGTTACCGTTGTATATGACGAATCACTCAAAGGTATAAATTCTCTTGTTGCCGGCGCGAACAAAGACGATACTCACTTCAAAGGGCTCAATATTGCCCGCGACGTAGGCGACGTTGAATATGTAAGCGTTGCGAAAGCCACCGCCGGAGGTATTTGTCCCGTTTGCGGCAAACATTCTATAACAATCAAGAAAGGCATTGAAATCGGCAACATATTCCAGCTCGGAACAAAATACACAAAGTCTATGGGTATGGAATATATAGACAAGAACGGCGAAACGCAGAATCCCGTAATGGGCTGTTACGGTATCGGCGTGGGCAGACTTGCCGCGTCCATCTGCGAAGAAAGTCACGACGATTACGGCCCTATCTGGCCTATGAGCATAGCTCCGTGGCAGGTTGAGGTCTGCAATCTCCGCGTTGACGACGAAAACGTCACAAAGACAGCCGAAAAGCTTTGCGCGGAGCTTGAAAAGCTCGGCGTTGAGGTTCTTTACGACGACAGAGATATCCGTCCCGGCGTTATGTTCGCGGATGCGGATCTTTACGGTATCCCCGTAAGAGCGGTTGTCAGCCCCAAGACGTGCGAACGCGGCGTTATCGAAATCTCGTACAGAGACAAGAGCGCAAAATATGACGTTGCGATAGACGAGGCGGCAGGCAAGCTCCGCGAAGTCGTCAGCGAAATGCTCGCAAAATACGAATAACCGTACTTTTCTTTGGAAAGAAAAGTAGGCAAAAGAAGCTTCGGTAATTGGTTTGCAAAACCCTATAATAAAGAAAAAACAGAGGTGATTTTTCATCTCTGTTTTTTCTGCGTTTTTATTTCACCGAATTATAAAATTCAAGCGAGCGGAAGCTTCTTTCAAGATGACAAAGCAGATATTTTTCGCAGGCACCTGCAAATTCGTCCATCGCCTCGTCCTTCAGCTCAAAGGCGAACAGTCTTTCGGGCTTGCAGTAAAGCACATATCTCATCGCCGCAAACACGGACGGTGTAAGCGGAATTATAAGGTGCGCGTGCGAATATATTCCCTCCGCTTCGCTTGTGCGCTTGGTCTGAACGTCAAAATCGGTTTCCTTTGCGCGATAGCAGCTTTCACAGCAGAAATATCCGCCCTCGACATCAAAATAATATGTATCGAGCGCCGATTTTCCGCAGCCCTCGCACCCGACAAGATCGGGCATAAAGCCTGCCTCCGCCGCCGCGCGAAGCTCAAAAGCCGCCTTTATCTGCGCTATGGGTTTGAGCTTTCCGGCTATGCAGAAAAACGAATTCAGCACAAGCCGCAAAAGCTTTTCCTCGGGCTGATCTTCAAGGGAAATATCGCAGGCGACTTCGGCAATATATGCCGCAAGCGCCGCGCCTTCAAGCGTATCGCGGATGCCGAAAAAGCTTTCCGCCGGCACAGATTCCCGAAGATAATATTTATCGTGCGAGCCGTAGATGGTGAATTCCGAATAGGTGTAAAGCTGACACGCCACAAAATGCGGACTTTTCAGTCTTTTCACGCCGCCGCCGTAGACGGAAATCTGTCCCATTTCCGCCGTCAGCAGCGTAAGCATTTTGTCCGATTCGCCGACGTCTACCTCGCGGAGCACAACGCCTTTTACGGTGGATATCATAAAGCCTCCGTCAGAGCTCCTCGCGCTTGAAGCCCATATTGCTTACAGCCGTTTCGGAAGCCCGCCAATTTTCTTTCACCTTTACCCAGAGGTCAAGGAACACCTTTATGCCGAAAAACGCTTCAAGATCCTGTCTTGCCGTTTCTCCGACGCGCTTGAGCGTTGCACCGCCCTTGCCTATTATTATAGGCTTATGGGAGGCTCTTTCGCAGAATATTTCGGCGCGGATGGAAAGAAGCTTTGGCGTTTCCTTCCAGTCTTCTATAACGACGGCTATTCCGTGCGGAATTTCGTCGCTTAAAAGCCGGAGCAGCTTTTCTCTTATGAATTCAGCCGCTATCTGTCTTTCCGGCTGATCGGTTATCATATCGTCGGGGAAAATCCATTCCCCCTCTATTGCGTATTTATCTGTTTCTTCAAAAATTATATCCGTGTTTTTGCCGTTCTTTGCGGATATCGGAATAACGGCGGCGAAGTTATATTTTTCGGAAAAACGAAGAATGGTATCGCCTATTTCCTTTGCCGTGCTTATGTCCGTTTTGTTTACAAGAAGTATGACGGGAACGCCTATACTGCCGAATTTCTTCATAAGCGATTCTTCTATCGGACCTATTCTGTCGCCTGCCGCGACGATATAAAGAATAAGATCGACGCCTGCCGCAGCGTCGGACGCCGCGCGCATCATAAACGAGCCGAGCTTGTCCTGCGGCTTGTGAACTCCGGGCGTGTCAAGGAAAACGTACTGCGTTTCCCCGCGTGACGTTATGCCGGTGATTTTTGTGCGCGTGGTCTGGGGCTTATCGGAAACTATCGCTATTTTTTCGCCGAGCAATGTGTTGAGAAGAGTCGACTTTCCCGTGTTTGCCCTGCCTATTATCGCCGTAAAAATATTCTTTTTCATTTTGCGCTTTTACGCTCCTGTCCTATTGATGATAATATTTTTTCCTGTTTTTCACGCATCAGCCTGTCCTCCTCATCGCTGCGCTCGTGATCGTAGCCGAGAAGATGAAGCGTCGAATGTACGGAAAGAAACGCTATTTCCCTTTCGGGACTGTGACCGTACAGCTCCGCCTGCTCCATTGCGCGCTCAACCGATATCACTATGTCGCCGAGCACCGCACAGCCGTTCGCCTCGTCCGTATCCCAATCGGAATCGTCCTCCGAAAGTATCGGAAACGAAAGAACATCGGTGGGAGAATCCTTTCCTCTGTATTCGCGGTTAAGTCCGCGTATGCCGTCATTGTCGGTAAACGTCACAGAAACCTCCGCCGGATGCGGAAAATCCTCGCTTTTCAGCGTTTCGCCGACAGCCCTTCGGATAAGCCTTTTCATATCAGCCGTAACGGGCAGCCTGCTCTGACGGTTGAGAAAATATATTTCGTTGTGAAATCTCATTTTTCGTCCCCTCCCGATCTTTTCATTCTGAATTTTTCGGGCGATTTTTTCATTTCCCTTTCGTATTTGTCGTAAGCCAGAATTATCTTCTGCACAAGCTTGTGACGCACGACGTCGCGCTCGGAAAATTCGTGTATCGCTATGCCCTCTATTCCGCGGAGTATTTTGGAAGCCTCCGCAAGACCGCTCCTTTTCCCGAACGGAAGGTCGGTCTGCGTTATATCTCCCGTCACTACGGCTTTCGAGCCCGAGCCGAGTCGCGTCAGAAACATTTTCATCTGCTCGGGAGTCGTGTTCTGCGCCTCGTCGAGAATGATGAACGAATCGTCGAGCGTCCGTCCCCGCATATATGCCAGCGGCGCAATCTCTATCGTTCCGCGCTCTATATGCCTCTGATACGTTTCCGCGCCGAACATTTCAAACATAGCGTCGTAAAGCGGGCGGAGATACGGATTTATTTTACTCTGAAGGTCGCCGGGCAGAAAGCCGAGTCTTTCTCCCGCCTCAACCGCGGGGCGCGTCAGAATTATGCGCGAAACCTCTTTGTTGCGCAAAGCCGACGAAGCCGCCGCTACGGCAAGAAACGTCTTTCCCGTTCCGGCGGGGCCCAGCCCCAGAATAACGGTGTTTTTCTTTATGGCGTCTATATATTTTTTCTGTCCCACCGTTCTTGCCTTTATGGGCTTTCCGCGCGTTGTGACGCATATGCAGTCGTCGCCGAAGCGTTCGAGCGGCTCGCCGCTTTTTACGGTATTTATCACATAATCCACGCTCTGCTCGGAAAGCTCCGTTCTCATAGCGACCATGGAAAGCAGATATTCGAGCGCGGAAAACGCCGAAAGAAGCGAATCGCTGTCCTCGCTGCGAATGATTATCGCATCGCCTCCGCCGCGGTCGCTTTCGCGGTTTGTAATGCTGACTCCGAACGCTTTTTCAAGCTTTGCGGCGTTCATATCAAAATTTCCGAAAAGACTTGCCGTCTGCTCCATTGTTTCGGTGTAAAGAATTTTTTCGTACATTTACTTATCTCCGTCTGTATCGATGTATACTTCTTTTGCAATGTTTGCTATACAGTCTATATCCGTGTAAAGAACAAAAACGTCGCCGTCGGACTCCCATCTTTCCTCGCGCGCAAGTATCTGCACGGAGGAAAGCGCCTCCCCGCTCTGCCGCAGTATTTCTTTTTCCGCAAGCATATACGCTGTTTTTTCGTCCGTGTCTGCGGACTCCGTGACATATTCGGAATAAGTTCTTTTCACGATAAACAGCGGAAGCTCTATCCTGTCGAACAGGCAAATACGTTTTTCTTCCTCTATTGTATCATATTTTTCATAAGAAATCTCGCTATTTCCGAAAAGATTTATTTTTTTTGAAAAAATTTTTATATCCGTTTCCGTTTTTTTCTCTCCCGTATAAACCTTTTTCTCGGAAACAAGCGGAATTTCGGCTTTGTAGGAAAGCGTTATTCTTGCAAGAACCTCTCCCCTTGCGCGGACAAGACGGTAGCCCACCGCCTGAGAATCTATAACTCCCGAAACAAGAAGCTGTCCTTTTTTCACTATCTGTCCGCGCTTCACGCAAGGGATTCCGCCGCGAACCTCTATCGCTTCTATCTGACCGTCGCAGTCGGCAATCAGGTTCGACGGCTGTGAAAGCTCTTCGATTTCTTTGTCCTTCTGCTCGCGGACAATGACCGTTGCCACCGTTCCGCGCAGGTTTATGCTTGCATACGAAAGCCTTTCCGTTTCTATGACAAGCTCGTTTTCAAGTCGAGCGGTATCTATATTCGGTATATACGCGCCTATATAAAGTCCGCCGGCTTCAAGCGTTTCGAGAATTTCCGCTTCGGAAAGCTCCGTCTGCCCCGTGACGTTTATATCCCACACGAAAAACGATGAAGCCGCCAGAAGCGCGGCGCAAAGCAGCGCTCCGAGAAAAAATCCGAAACGCATTTTATATTTCGACGCCGCGCTTATAAGCCCGAAATGCTCGACCTGTTCGTCCTCGATAATCTGTCCTTCCGTAAGGACGATATATTTTCTGAACGCGTCGGGTTCAAGGCGGAAGCTTACAAAGCCGTCGCCCTCCGCTTTTACCCTGTAAAACGGAACGTTGTTTTTCATCAGCAGATTCAGCGCCCGACAAACCGATTCCGCCTTCGCTTTTACGGTGTACGAGCCGCGGAAATATTCATAAAGTTTTCCCATATCAGCAAAACGTCACCGAGGTTATGATTCCCGCAACCGAAAGCTTGCCGTAGCCCGCCCAGCGAAGTCCGAGTTTTTCTCCGACAATGGAAAGTCCGCCTGTCGAAACGTTGAGCTTTACCTCGTCGGGAGAATAAAAAACTATGCCGAGGCAACCGCATACAAGCACCTCGTCGCGCGCCGATATTTCAATGCCGAGCGAGGTTATTTCGGGCAAAAGCTTCTTTTTCAAATCCGCACCTCCGAAAAAATATAAATCTTTATGCTTTCGCATATCTATTTTATGCGGGAGGTGATTTTTATAAAACTTTTCAGGCGGTTTTCGGGCATATTTTTTATTTTTGTCA
This sequence comes from uncultured Eubacteriales bacterium, assembly GCA_963614875.1. Taxonomy (GTDB): domain Bacteria; phylum Bacillota; class Clostridia; order Oscillospirales; family CAG-272; genus CAG-841. The sequence continues at coordinate 92,901 of CAVEFC010000001.1, forward strand.
CGGCAATGCTTATAATCGTATATTCTTTGTATTTTCCTGCCGAAACAGCCGCGTCGGTCAGAAAAGGACTGCTGCTCTGCACCGAAAAAGCAATTCCTTCGCTGTTTATGTTTATGGTGGCGGCAAAGCTTCTTGCAGGAAGCGGCTGCGATGAAATATTTTCAAAATGCAAGCATCTGCTTGCTTTTTTCGGAGTATCTCCGTCGGGAATGACCGTTATATTCACAGGTCTTGTGTGCGGTTATCCGGCGGGGGCTTCGGCTGCGGCGGAGCTTTGCCTGTCGGGCAGAATGTCATCCGAAGAAGCCGCTTCGCTTCTGCCCTTTACAAACAGCGCGGGAGCGGCGTTTCTTGTCGGTGCGGTCGGCGTGAAAATGTTCGGCGACGCAAGATTCGGCGCAATTTTACTTGCCGCGCAGACTGTAAGCTCGGCTTTACTGCTGATTTTCAGTGCGCCGCGCCGCCGCGCGTGCGTAGCACGCGCTCCCGCGTCCGAGTCACCGCACTGCTTTGCGGTGACACAGACGCTCTGCTCGGCTGTCGCCGAGAGCGGCGCGGCGCTGCTCACGATAAGCACCTTCATCACGTTTTTCGGCGCGGCAAGCGATATGACGGCAAAAATCATAAAAGCTCCGATGATAAGCAATGCTTTTTCCTGCATATGCGAAATAACCGGCGGACTTGACCGGCTTTCCGCAAATTTTAATAAAACGCCTCTTCTGAAAATAACGCTTGCCGGAGCGACGGTCGGCTTTTCGGGGCTTTCCGTAATGATGCAGGTGTTCGATCGCGCGTCGCACGGAGGCATAAAAACAAACGGATATTTTGCCGGCAAAGTGCTTTGCTCGCTTATGACGGCAGGATTTTCAGCCATATTTTATAAAATCGTTTATGAAAATAATACAAAAATCGCAGTATTGACCTGCCTGTTTTTGTTTCTGACAACGATTGCGCACATTCTTTGCGAAAATCTTTTGAAAAAGGGTGGAAAAATAAAAAGATAT
>CAVEFC010000001.1:93914-195108 GCA_963614875.1 uncultured Eubacteriales bacterium
ATTTTATAAGTTTGTCAGAGCAAACTCATTTTTACGGAGGCGCGCCATGCAGAACAAAACATCCGATGTCTTTGAAGAAGATGACCGTTGCTGTGCATTTTGCGAAAAAGGCACAAGAGTGCCGGGCGGAGAGCTTGTCATCTGCCGGAAAAAAGGTCTTGTTGACGGACAATATATCTGCGGAGCGTTTTCATACGATCCGCTCAAACGCGAGCCCAAAAGAAAAAATACCGAAATAACGTGTGAATTTATAGATATCGACAAATGAAGAAAAACAATTTTGAAAAAGCGATAAAAACGCTTGAATTCGATAAAATACGGCAGATGCTCTCCGAGCTCGCTCTGACGGAAGGCGCAAAAGTCATGGCTATGGAGCTTATGCCCTCCGAAAGCGCGGCTGAAGTAAAAACGCTTCTTGCCGAAACGGACGCGGCAAAAGCAATGCAGGCACTGAAAGGAATGCCGTCGTTTTACGGCATAGCCGACGTTACCGGCTCTCTTGAAAGAGCCGACAAGGGCGCCGTGCTTTCGACGCGCGAACTGCTCGATATATGCTCCGTTCTCCGCGCGGCAAGAGGCCTGCGCGAATACGCAAATCTTTCTCACAGCGAAGAAACCGCACTGACGGAATATTTCACCCGTCTTACGCCGAACAGATATCTTGAAGAAAAAATATCGCGCTGTATTCAGAGCGAGGATATGATAAGCGACGCCGCAAGCGAAAAGCTTGCCGATATCCGCCGTCATATACGGATTGAAAATTCCCGCGTGCGTGAAATTCTGCAGAAATATATAACAAGCCCCGAATATTCAAAGCATCTTCAGGATCAGATCGTCACCGTGCGCGACGGAAGATATGTCATTCCCGTCAGAGCCGAAAGCAAAAACGAAATAAAAGGGCTTGTCCACGATACGTCGGCTTCCGGCGCGACGCTGTTTATAGAACCGCTTTCCGTTGTGGAGGCAAACAACAATCTCCGCGTGCTTGAAGCAAAAGAGCGCGACGAAACGGAACGTATTCTTTCCGAGCTTTCGGCGGAAGCCTCCGCCGCTTCGGGCGGAATACTCACAAACTACGAAAATATCACTCTGCTCGCATTTATATTCGCCAAAAGTCAGCTTTCGCTGAAAATGGAGGCGTCCGCCCCGAAAATATCGGATAAATACGAGCTTGAAATATTCGAGGGACGTCATCCTCTGCTGAAAACGGAGAAGGTCGTGCCGATAAACGTTTCGCTCGGCAAAAAGTTCGATACGCTGATAATCACCGGCCCCAACACCGGCGGCAAGACCGTAGCGCTGAAAACCATCGGGCTTTTTGCGCTTATGACGGGCGCCGGACTTCATATTCCCGCGTCGGAAAATTCGACGATGTGCGTATTTTCCGATGTGCTTGCCGACATAGGCGACGAGCAGAGCATCGAACAGTCGCTTTCCACGTTCTCCGCGCATATGGTGAACATTGTGGATATACTCTCGAAAACAGACGGAAAAACACTTGTCCTGCTTGACGAGCTCGGCGCGGGAACGGATCCCGTTGAGGGCGCGGCGCTCGCCGTTTCGATACTTGAAGCGGTACGGGAAAGCGGTGCGCTCTGTGCCGCGACAACTCACTATGCTGAGCTTAAATCCTATGCGATATCGACAAAGGGTGTATGCAACGCTTCGTGCGAGTTCGACGTCGAAACTCTCCGCCCGACATACCGCCTTATAATCGGTGCGCCGGGAAGATCGAACGCGTTTGCGATATCCGAAAAGCTCGGTATCTCAAAAGAAATCATTCAGAGAGCGCAGAAATACGTTTCCGGCGAGGACAAGCGTTTTGAAAACGTAATAGAGCAGCTTGAAAAAACGCGCATAGAAGCGGAAAAGGCAAAATCGGAAGCCGAAAAGCTTCTTGCGGAGGCAAAAAAAGAACGGCTTGATACAGAGCAGCTTACGGATTCTCTCCGCAAACAAGCCGAAAAAGAACTCGAAAAGGCGCGTGCGACGGCTGTCCGCACGGTTGAAAGCGCAAAGGCTTCGAGTGCGTTTATCTTCGAGCAGATGGACAAGGTGGCGAAAGCCAAAGAAAAGCCCAATCTGCGCGAGGAAATGGAAAAGGCGCGCGCGAGCATCAGGCAGAATCTCCGCGAAAACGAGGACAAGCTCAATCCCGTTGTGGAAAGAACGGCGGATGGCTATGTTCTTCCCCGCGATCCCGTGCCTGGCGACAAGGTTATAATCGTCAGCGTCGGTCAGCACGGAGAGGTTGTTTCCGAGCCCGACGCGGCTGGAAACATTGCCGTAAGGGTAGGCTCTGCGATAATGAAAACCAAGCTGAAAAATCTTATGTTCGACGAGCGCGCCGAAAAAAAGCAGAAAGGCGGAGTGAAAGCCGCAGTCGGAACGTCGGCTACGTTCTCTCCCGAAATAGATCTTCGCGGAATGTACGGCGACGACGCCGGACTTGCGCTCGACAAATACGTCGATGACGCAAAGCGCGCCGGCATACACGAAATCCGCATCATTCACGGAAAAGGCACGGGTGCTCTGCGCAAAGCCGTGCAGACGTTTCTCCGTTCGGACAAGCGGATCGCAAATTTCCGCATCGGCAATTGGGGCGAGGGCGACACCGGCGTAACAATCGCCGAAATAAAATAACCTGCGAGAATAAACACACGAAAGGAAAAAACTTATGAAAAAACTGAAAATGCTTGCCATAGACCTCGGCGCTTCGAGCGGACGTGGCATAGTAGGCTCTTTCGACGGCGAAAAGATCGAACTGAGAGAAAATCACAGATTTTCAAACGATCCCGTAATGAACGCCGGAATGTTCAACTGGGACATTCTCCGCATATTCCACGAAATAAAGGAATCCATGCGTCAATGCGCCCTTTCAGACGACAAGGACATTGCCTCTATGGGTATCGACACATGGGGCGTGGATTTCGGTCTGCTCGATTCAAAAGGTCATCTTCTCGGAAATCCGACTCACTACAGGGACGAGCGCAATCTCGGTATGGCTGAGTATTCGTACAAATTCGTTCCGCGCGACGAGCTTTATGCAAGAACCGGCATACAGACAATAGACTTCAACAGTCTTTTCCAGCTTCTCGCAATCAAAAAAGACACGCCCGAGCTTCTTTCCGCGGCGAAGGATATGCTCTTTATCCCCGATCTGCTGAATTACTTCCTCACGGGAAACAAGCAGACGGAATACACGATAGCATCTACAGGTCAGCTGCTTGACGCAAACGCGCGCGATTGGGCGTGGGATCTTATAAAGCGTTACGGTCTGCCCGAAAACATTTTCCGCGACATCGTTATGCCCGGCACGCCCTGCGGCTCGCTTCTTTCTCAGGTAAAGGAGGAGGTCGGCGGGATTGATCCCAAGGTTATTTCCGTTGCGGCGCACGACACGGGCTCTGCGGTGGTATCCGTTCCCGCAAAGAGCGAAAAGTTCATTTTCATAAGCTCGGGAACGTGGTCGATTATGGGCACGGAAACAAAACAGCCCGTGATCAGCGAAAAGTCAAACGAATACAACTTCACAAACGAAGGCGGCTACGGCGGCACGATCCGTTTCTCAAAGAACATAACGGGACTGTGGCTCGAACAGGAATCGCGTCGTCAGTGGGCAAGAGAAGGCAAAAAATACAGCTATGACGAGCTTTCCGATATGGCGCTCACGGCAAAGCCGCTCCGCTTCCTTGTAAATCCCGACGAATCGGTGCTCGGCGTTCCCGGAAACATTCCGCAGAGAATAAGAGAATACTGCGAAAAAACAGGTCAGGGTACGCCCGAAACGATGGGCGAAATCGTCCGCTGCATATTTGACAGCATCGCGCTCCGTTATCGCTGGGTAATTGACAAGATAGACGAAATGTGCGGCGAAAAGCTCCCCGCGATAAATATCGTAGGTGGCGGCACGAAAGAAAAAATGCTTTCAAAATTTGCGGCGACTGCCTGCAAGCGTCCCGTTTTCACAGGCCCCGTCGAAGCTACCGCCATGGGAAATATCGCGGCGCAGGCGATTGCGATGGGCGAGCTCCGCGACCTTTCCGAAGCGAGAGAGGTCATTGCGCGCTCGACGGAAATGGGCGAATATCACCCCGTAAAAGAAGACGAAGCCATGTGGGACGAAGCCTACGGGCGCTTCTGTAAACTTGTTTGAAAATAAAAAATACGAAAAGGAGAAAACATATGGCAAATACGGCATACGAGCTTGCAAAGGCTCAATACGCGCAGATAGGCGTCGATACGGACGCGGCTATCGCAAAACTCAAAAACATTCCCGTTTCGCTGCACTGCTGGCAGGGCGACGACGTTACGGGCTTTGACCACGACGGTCCGCTCACGGGCGGAATACAGGCAACGGGCAATTATCCCGGCAAGGCAAAAACTCCAGAGCAGCTTATGGCTGATATGGATAAGGCGATGTCGCTTTGTCCCGGAAAGAAAAAGCTCAATCTTCACGCCTGCTACGCAATATTTGAGTCCGGCGAATTCGTTGACAGAGATAAAATAGAGCCGAAGCATTTCAAAAAATGGGTTGACTTTGCAAAGGAAAGAGGTATGGGTATAGATTTCAATCCCACGTTCTTCTCTCATCCCATGGCGAAAAACGGTCTGACTCTCACAAGTCCCGACGAAGAAGTGAGAAAATTCTGGGTAGAGCACGGCAAAGCGTGCATAAGAATTTCGGAATATTTCGCAAAGGAAACCGGCGTTCCCTGCGTTATGAACATCTGGATAGGCGACGGCTTCAAGGACGTTCCCGCCGACAGAATGGGGCCGAGAATGAGATACAAAAAATCGCTTGAAGAAATTCTTTCCGAGCCCTACGACAAAAATCTCGTAAAGCCCTGCGTCGAATCCAAGGTGTTCGGCATCGGCGTAGAAGCTTATACCGCAGGCTCTGCGGAATTTACGCTTTCGTTTGCCGCAATGCACGACGGCTGTCTTCCCCTTATGGACAACGGTCACTATCATCCGACGGAGGTCGTATCGGACAAAATCCCCGCTCTGCTCTGCTTCTTCCCCGAAATCGCGCTCCACATCACGCGCGGAATCCGCTGGGACTCCGACCACGTCCTTGCCTTTGACGACGAAACAAAGGAAATGGCAAAGGAAATCGTCCGTTGCGACGCGCTCGACAGAGTTTATATGGCGCTCGACTATTTCGACGCAAGCATAAACCGTGTTTCAGCATGGGTGGTAGGCTTCCGCAGCTGGCAGAAGGCTCTGCTTTCCGCGCTCTGCACGCCGAACGCAAAGCTTAAAGCGCTTCAGGACGAGGGACGCTTCACCGAGCTTATGATGATGCACGAGGAGCTGAAAACCTTCCCCTTCGGCGCGGTATGGGACGAATACTGCCGCAGCTGCGGTCTGCCCGTGGGCGCAAAATGGTTTGAAGAAATAGAAAAATACGAAAAAGAAGTATTATCGAAAAGATAATGCGTAAAATATCCGTAAATCAAAAACAGGGATGCTTGCGGATATTTTGAAAAGAATTATTGCAATTGTGCTTTTGCTTGCGGCGGGTATTATGCCGCAGGCAAAAGCAAACGAAACGGTTGTAACGCTTGTTGCGGCAGGCGACAATCTTATACATTCGAGCATTTTCCGCGACGCGAAAACCGCGGAAGGCTACGATTTTTCCCCGATATACGAATATGTTTCCGATATTGTGTCGTCGGCGGACATAGCTTATATAAATCAGGAAACGCCGCTGGGAAAAAGCAATTTTTCGGGCTATCCTCACTTCTGCACGCCGTGTGAAATGGCGGATAATCTTGTTTCGGTCGGCTTTGACGTCATAGGCATAGCCAACAATCACATGCTTGACAGGGGCGACGAGGGCTTGCGCTTCACGCGCGATTATCTGGCGGAAAAGGCGGAGGCCGTAATAGGCTGCGACAGGGACAGCGTCGCCATTATCGAGCGGAAGGGAATAAAAATTGCCTTCGCCCAGATGACCTATTCGACAAACTGCGACGGCGAAAGCGATGTTCCGCGCCTTTCGTTTTCTCTTGCGGAAAAGCTTATAAAAAAGGCAAAACAGCTTGCGGATATCGCCGTCATATGCGTTCATTTCGGCGATGAGTTCGATTCGGGACGCGCGATGAGCGTTTTTCCCGTAAGCGAAAAGCAGGAAGAATATGCTCGCTTTATGGCGGACTGCGGCGCGGATATAATAATCGGAACGCATCCGCACGTTATTCAGAGAACCGAATGGATACCGCGCGGCGACGGAGGAAAAACGCTCTGCGTTTATTCTCTCGGAAATTTTCTTTCGAATATGCGCTACGGAGCGCAGATGCTCGGCGGTATGCTGACGGCGGAAATAGTAAAAGCCGACGGCAAGGTTTTCGTGCGGTCGCCGAAAATAATCCCGACCGTATGCCATTTTGACGGCATGCACAAGGGATACAGAATATATCCTCTCTGCGATTATTCGGACAGGCTTTGCGCCGTTCACGGCACGGGCGACGAAAAAAACGAGCGCCGCTTCTGTATGGAAACGCTGATAAATTATTACGAAAGCAATGTCGCGCCGGAATTCCGGTACGACAAATATATAAAGAAAGAAGAAGAAAAATATGATAAATCTTGAGAAAGAAATACGTCAGCAGCCCGACGTGCTTTCCGATGTCGAAAAAGCGAACCGCGAAAAAATAACGGCTCTCGTGGCGCAAGCCAAAAAGAGAGGAATCAAAAACGTTACGATTGCGGCGCGCGGAACATCGGATCACGCGGCTGTGTACGGACAGTATCTGCTTGCGATAACTGCAGGCATTCCGTGCGGACTCGCAACTCCCTCCGCCGTATCGAAATACGGCGCGGATATCGACTATTCCGACCATCTTGTGATAGGCATTTCGCAGTCCGGAATGGCGGAGGACGTTATCTGCGTTATGGAAGACGCAAAAAAGCACGGCGCGCTTACGGCTTCCGTAACGAACGATGAAAGCTCTCCCCTTGCAAAAGCGGTCGATTTTTCGCTTTACTGCAACGCAGGCCCCGAAACAAGCATAGCGGCGACGAAAACCTTTACCTCGCAGCTTTACATAATGGCAATGCTCGCAGCCGAATGGGGAGGCGACGCCGAACTTTACGCGGCGCTGAGAAAGCTTCCGGAAATCACATCGGACTTGCTTTGCGATATGCCGGCGGCGCTTGAACCCATAGCAAAAAAATACAAAGACCTTTCCGTAGCCTCCGTTCTCGGCAGAGGACTTCTCTACCCCATAGCGCTCGAAGGCGCGCTGAAAATTCTCGAAACAAACAAAATAAAAATGCGCGGATATGCCGTTTCGGACTTCCATCACGGTCCGAAGGCGCAGATAGGAAAAGGCGATCTTGCCATAATTCTTGCCTGCAATGGCAAAACGCTCGACGACGAAAAGGAAATATGCCGCGAGCTTCTCGCCGTAGGAGGCGATGTGCTTGTGATAACCGACCAAAGCGACGATTTCGGCTCGGCAACCGTTCTGCACGTTCCGACGTCGGATTACAGATATCCGGACGCTGTCACGGCGTTCTGCTGTGCAATTACGCTCCAGCTTCTTGCGCTGAAGCTCACCGAGGTGCGCGGGATAGATCCCGACGCTTCCGAGGTGCTTAAAAAAGTTACCGTAACGGTTTAATTTATAACCAAAAGGAGATATAAAAAAATGAACTTTTCAATGCTTCATCCCGCCGATCAAATCGTTATGATCATGAACCGCCTTTATTACTACGGCATGACGACGACCACCGGCGGAAACCTTTCAATCATGGATTCGGACGGCGTGGTATGGATCAGCCCCTCGGGTATCGACAAGGGGAACCTTCGCCGCGAGGATATCATGCAGATCCGTCCGGACGGCACGATAATCGGTATTCATCGCCCGTCGGTCGAATATCCCTTCCACCTTGCGATCTACAAAAAGCGCCCCGACCTCAAAGCCGTGCTTCACGCGCATCCGCCGGCACTCGTTGCGTTCAGCATCGCAAGAGAAATTCCCGATACGTCGATCATTCCCGACGCGCGCTTCCTCTGCGGCAACATCACAATGGCGCCCTATGCGCTTCCCGGCAGCAGCAAGCTCGGCGACAATATCTCGGCGGAATTTGAAAAAGGCATCAACACCGTAATGCTTGAAAATCACGGCGTTGTTATCGGCGCTCACGACCTTTTCTCAGCGTTTATGAACTTTGAAACGCTTGACTACTGCGCAAGAGTTCAGATAAACGCCTCGACTCTCGGCGGCGAGATTCATTCGCTTTCCGAAAGACATATGAATCTTTACAAGATGAAAACTCAGCCCATACTCGATACCTTCAAGCCTACGGAGCATTCGAGCGAGGAGCTTCAGATCCGCCGCGATATGTGCGATCTTATTCACCGCGCATACGGCAATCAGCTTTTCACAAGCGGTCAGGGAACGTTCTCCTGCAAGCTTTCCGACGGTTCGATAATTATCACTCCTTATTCGAAGGACAGAAAATATCTTGAACCCGAGGATCTCGTCCTCATAAACAAGGACGGACAGTGCGAAGCCGGAAAAACTCCTTCACGCTCCATACTTCTCCACGAAAAAATCTACGCAAACGATCCCGCCATAAAAACGGTAATTATGGCTCATCCGCCGTTTATAATGGGCTTTGCCGTAACCGACGCCGAATTTGACGCGCGTCTGATTCCGGAAAGCTATATCGCACTCAAAACGGTACGCAAATATCCTTTCGGCTCTTCCTTTATGCAGCCCGACCTGCTTGCAAAGGAAATTTCGATAAAGAACCCCGTGGTTATAATCGAAAACGATTGTATCATCGCCGCGGGAACTTCGCTTCTCAACGCATTCGATCGCCTTGAGGTAATGGAATACAGCGCAAAATCGCTCGTTGAGGTTGCCGCCATCGGAGGCAGGATCGTAAAGATCAGCGACGACGAGGTAAAAGAAATAGAAGTTGCATTCAATCTTTAATAAACGTCAAGGATAATCACGGAGGGAACAGAACAATGAAGGAATATTTCGGAGAGCTCAGCGTCATAGGAATGAAGGGCTGTGATAATTTTGTCCGTCGCGTGGACGAATATCTCTGCCAATGGCGCAAAAACGAGAAAAAAACGTATCTTGTGGAGGTTGACTGTCCGCGCTTCGGTACAGGTGAAGCAAAGGGTATAATCAATGCTTCGCTCAGAGGACACGACACTTTCATATACGTAGATCCGTTCAACTACGGCGTGACGTACAATATGTACGGAATGGAGGTGCCGATGAGTCCTGACGATCATTTTCAGGATCTCAAGCGCATAATCTGCGCCAACGAAAAAAAGTCGCGCAGGGTATCGGTAATAATGCCGATGCTTTACGAGGGCAGACAGCACAAAAGAAACGCGCGCGAATCGCTCGACTGCGCCATGGCGCTTCAGGAGCTTGTGAATATGGGCGTTTCAAACATACTCACCTTTGACGCCCACGATCCGCGCGTTCAGAACGCCATTCCCAACAACGGCTTTGACAATGTAAGGACAACCTATCAGATGCTCAAGGCACTTGTCCGCGAGTTCCCCGATATAACCTTCGATCCCAAACAGCTGATGATAATCTCCCCCGACGAGGGCGCTATGGGACGCGGTATGTACTGCTCCTCGGTGCTCGGTCTTGAGCTCGGAATGTTTTACAAGCGCCGCAATTACACCGTGGTCATCAACGGCAAAAACCCGATAGAAGCTCACGAATATCTCGGAAACAGCATCGAGGGGCGCGATGTAATAATCATAGACGATATGATTTCCTCCGGCGACTCCGCGATAGACGTTGCAAGAGAGCTTAAAAATCGCGGCGCAAGAAGAATATTTATGTTCGCCACCTTCGGACTTTTCTGCAACGGCTGCGATAATCTTGACCGCGCATATGAAGAAGGTATAATAACAAGAATCTTCACGACCAATCTCAACTATCGCACGCAGGATATTATCGACCGTCCGTGGTACACGGAGGTAAGCCTTTGCAAATATGTCGCTTATCTTATCGACACGATAAACAAGGACGAAACCATAAGCGACCTTCTCAACCCCGTTACAAGAATACATAACCTTGTTGACAGAGTAAGAGCAAACGCCGCAAATCAGTAAATTTTTACGTCGGAGCATTTCCTTGCCCCGACAAAAACAATTGCGAGGTGTTTATTTATGAAAAATTATCTTCTTCCGCCGGACGGAAGCTTCTTCAAAGCCAATATGCATTGCCACAGCGTTCTTTCCGACGGCAAATACACGGTAGAACAGTTGAAGGAGCTTTACAAAAACGCGGGATATTCCGTTGTTGCGTTTACGGATCACAACGTTCTTATCGACCATTCCGATCTTGCGGACGAAAGCTTTATGCCCATAACGGGCTATGAATACGACGTCTTTGCCGAACGCGGCGAGCGCTCGTACAGTCATACTCCGCTCGTACATATCTGCTTTTACGCAAAAGATCAGCATAATGACGTCATTCCCTGCTACAATCCGAGTCAGATATCGAATTCCCATGCCGATCTGCGCGAAAAGCAAAAATATTCCGGCACGCCGGACTACGTCCGCGATTACAAAAAGATAAACGAAACGATAGCCAAAACCTGCTCCGAGGGCTTTCTTGCAAGCCTGTGTCACCCGACATGGTCGGAACAGGATCTTGACGAATACAGAAATATCGAAGGCGTTTTCGCTATGGAGATATTCAACTACGGCTGCTGGACGGAGGGCTACAACGAAATAAACGACCACGCATACGACGATCTTCTCCGCAGAGGAAAAAAGCTGTACTGCATAGCCTCCGACGACAATCACAACAATTTTCCGGCAGACGATCCGAAGTTCGATTCTCTCGGCGGATTTATAATGATAAAAGCGCCGAAGCTTGAATATTCCGCGATTATGAAAGCGCTCGAAAACGGCGATTTCTATGCGTCGTCCGGCCCCGAAATCTACGAAATGTGGACGGAGGGCGAGGAGCTTCACATAAAAACGTCGCCCGCGGCAAGAATAGCCCTCACAACCTTCGGCAGACGGGCGTCTGTCTGTACTGGCAACAAAAAGGGCGAGCTTATCACCGAAGCCGTGCTGAAATGCTCCGGACTTTATGATCGCTATTGCCGCGTAACCGTTGACGACGGAAAAGGTCACTTTGCGTGGACGCGGGCTTATTTTGACTGCTGTAAGATGGAAAACGGTCGTTATGACGACGCTCCTTTCCGGAAATAAACCTTTCTTTCAAAAAATTCTTTATATATTTTTCAAAAAAAGATTGACTTGCAGCAGTTTTGAGTGTATAATACAGGAAAAATTCAAACAAATGCTGCAAGGAGGATATCGTAATATGACACGCTTTTATTTTGCTATGCGATTTAATTATTATTATTTTACGACGTCCGCCCGTGAGCAATGATAAAGCCGCATAGCTTTGTATTTTTTGAATAAATACTTTGAAATGCCGCAAAGCTCACAGGATTGTGCTTTGCGGTATTTTTGCTTTTTACCGCAGGCATCGCTTTTGTGATATGCTTTGCGGTATTTTTCTTTTGTGAAAGGAAGTGCAGATATGTTACCGCAAAAAATGATTGAGCTCGGAAGTCACAGCTCCGTTATAAGACAGCTTTTCGAGTACGGTAAAAAAAGAAAAAGCGAAATAGGAAGTGAAAACGTTTTCGATTTCAGCATAGGAAATCCGAGCGTTCCCGTGCCGAAAGCGGTGGACGACGCGCTCGTGTCGCTGATCGAAAGCGACGCGGATATTCACTGCTACACGTCGGCTGCCGGCGATATGTCGGCGAGAGCCGCGGTAGCCTCTTATCTCAACAAAACGTACGGCGCAAACGAAAAAGCCGAAAGAATATATCTTACCTCGGGCGCTGCCGCCGCGCTTGCGATATCGCTCGGCGCGCTTATATGCGACGGCGACGAGGTCATAGTTTTTGCGCCGTTCTTCCCCGAATACCGCGTGTTTGCCGAAAAAGCCGGCGCAAAGGTTATCGTCTGCCCGCCTTCCGCGGATTTTCAGATAGATTTTGAAGCGCTTGAAGCGCTTGTTTCGGAAAAAACAAAGGCGCTCATAATAAACTCTCCGTCAAACCCGTCGGGCGCGGTGCTTACGGAAGAAACGCTTTCAAGGCTCGGAGGGCTCCTCGATGAAAAATCGAAAAGCTACGGTCATCCGATATATGTAATATCCGACGAGCCCTACCGCGAGCTTGTTTACGACGGCAAAAAAACGCCGTACACGGCAAAATTCATAAAGAACACGATAAGCTGCTATTCGTTCAGCAAATCGCTTTCGCTTCCCGGCGAAAGAATAGGCTATATATGCGTATGCTCAGAATGTGCCGACGGCGACGGGCTTTTCCTCGGCGTGTGCGGCGCGGGACGCGCGCTCGGATACGTCTGCGCTCCGTCGCTTTTCCAGAAGATGATCCCGTCGATAATGGGAAAAACCTCCGACCTTTCGGCGTATAAAACAAACCGCAGGCTGCTTTACGACGGTCTTACCTCGCTCGGCTTTGAAGCCGTGTACCCCGACGGCGCTTTTTATCTCTTTGTGAAATCGCCGGAGGAAGACGAGCTTAAATTCTGCGAAAAAGCCAAAAAGTATGAGCTTCTGCTCGTGCCTTCGGGCGATTTCGGTATCGGAGGATATGTAAGAATAGCCTACTGCGTATCGGAAAATGTGATAAAAGACTCTATGCCCGCGTTTGAAAAGCTGGCAAAGGAATACGGACTTTCAAAAAGGTAAATTTTTATGGAAAACAAACTTATTCAGGCACGGAACAGAATATCGGAAATAGACGTCAAAATGGCGGAGCTTTTCGAGGAGCGTATGCGCGCGTCGGAGGACGTTGCCGAATACAAGCGCAGATGCGGACTTCCGATAGAAGATCCGCAAAGAGAAGCGGAGCTTATCCGCAGGAATTCGCTTTATGTATCGCAGGAGCTCCGCCCGTATTACACAAGCTTTCAGCAGGACGTTATGAAGGCTTCGAAGGCCTATCAGCGCAGACTCATCAGCGGAGAAAAAATCGCCTATTGCGGCGAGGAGGGCGCGTTTGCGTTCTTCACGGCAAAAAAGCTGTTTCCGGACGGAATTCCCGTCGCAAAAAACAGCTTTGAAGAAGCGTATGCATCTGTTATGAGCGGCGAATGTGAGCTTGCCGTGATTCCCCTTGAAAACAGCTATGCGGGAGAGGTCGGTCAGGTAACGGATATGCTGTTTTCCGGACCGCTGTTTATAAACGCCGTGTACGATATAGCCGTCGAGCAGACGCTTATGGGCGTCAGAGGCGGGACAATATCGGACATAAAAAAGGTGATAAGTCATCCTCAGGCGCTGGCGCAGTGCGCAAAGTTCATTTCATCGCACGGCTGGGAAACGGAAACTGCGCAAAGCACTTCGTCCGCCGCGCTTGAAGTATCAAAAAAGGGCGATAAAAGTCTTGCCGCGATAGGCTGCGCTCAGGCAGCCGAGCTTTATTCGCTTTCCGTTCTCGAAAAGAACATAAACGAAAGCAGAGCGAACACCACGCGCTTCGGGGTTTTCTCGGGATCGGAAAACACCTCCGCCGGCAGACTGGAATCGGACGGCTTTGCGCTTGTGTTTACGGTAAAAAACGAAGCCGGCGCGCTTGCCGACGCGCTCGGCGTCGTCGGAAAGGCGGGCTTCAATATGAGAACGCTCCGCTCAAGACCGCGAAAGGAGCTTGTCTGGAATTATTATTTCTATCTTGAAGCCGAAGGCGCGCTTCGCAGCGAAGCCGGAGAGAAAATGCTTTCAGAGCTTCGCATGTATTGCGACAGGCTCAAGGTAGTTGGAATATACAGATAAAACGGAGGAAATATGACCGTAAAAGTTGAACTCGGAGAAAGATCCTACGATATAACAATAGAAAAAGGCGCACTTTCCCACGTGGAAAAATACATTTCGCCAAAAGGAAAAACGCTTATCGTCACGGACGACGGCGTGCCCTTTGAATATGTACGGTCTGTGGCGGAAAAATCCGAGCAGCCGACAGTAATAACCATTCCGCACGGAGAAGAAAGCAAATGCTTTGAAAATTACAGAATGCTGTGCTCCGCAATGCTGAAGGCTGGCTTTACGCGCAACGATAAAGTCGTAGCCGTCGGCGGAGGAGTCGTCGGGGATCTTGCCGGATTTGCGGCGTCCACCTATATGCGCGGAATAGATTTTTACAACATTCCGACAACGCTGCTTTCTCAGGTCGATTCGTCCGTCGGAGGAAAAACGGCGATAGATCTCGACGGAATAAAAAACATTGTGGGAACGTTTTATCAGCCGAAAGCCGTCATAATAGATCCGGACACGCTGAAAACCCTTGACCGCCGTCAGTTTGCGTCGGGTATGGCGGAGGCGCTGAAAATGGCGGCTACATCGGACAAAGCCCTGTTTGAGCTTATAGAATCGGGCATAAACGGAGAAAACATAGGCGAGGTGATACGTCGGGCGCTGATTATAAAGGCGGACGTCGTTTCAAAGGACGAAAAAGAGGCGGGGCTTCGCCGTATACTTAACTTCGGGCATACGCTCGGACACGGAATAGAAAGCCTCGGCGGACTTTATCACGGCGAATGTGTGGCGCTCGGAATGCTGTGTATGTGTTCCGAAAAGGTTTATCCGCGTCTTTTCGCCGCAATAAGCTCGCTCGGACTGAAAACAAAAATCCACGCGGACGCGGACGCGGTACTCAGCGCGGTTTCACACGACAAAAAAAGACAGGACGACACCGTGTGTGCTGTCTTTGTAAACGAAATAGGCACATATGAAATCAAAAAAGTCACGGCAAAAGACCTCAGACAAAGACTTTCAAAAGTGATATATTAACAGGAGTTTTATTTATGAAAAACACATTAGGTCAGAGCGTAACGGTAACTGTTTTCGGAGAAAGTCACGGTGCTTATGTCGGCGCCGTACTCGACGGCTTGGCTCCCGGCATTGAAATCGATGAAAAATTCATCGCAGGAAGGCTTGCAAAGCGCCGTCCATCCGGCGCAATATCCACATCCAGAAAAGAAAAGGACGAATTCAGAATAATCAGCGGATATTTTGACGGTCACACCACGGGCTCGCCCTTGTGTATAATCATTCCCAACTCCGACGCAAGAAGCGCGGATTATATGCTGAATGCCGGACGCGCACGCCCCGGTCATGCGGATTATACCGCTTACCGAAAATATTACGGCTTTGAGGACTGGCGCGGCGGCGGTCATTTTTCGGGCAGAACAACGGCTGCGCTCGTAGCGGCGGGAGCAGTGTGCGAGCTTGCCCTCCGTATGCAAAACATCACCGTCGGCACGCATATTCTCAGGTGCGGCGGAGTAAGCGACAGCAAATTTGAAAATATGGCGGCGGAAATAGCCGCAATTGATAAAAAATCCTTCCCCGTTATATCGGACGCGGCGGGAAAGCTGATGAAAAAAGAAATTCTCGACGCCGCAAATGACGGCGACAGCGTCGGCGGAATTCTCGAAACCGCGGTGCTCGGCGTTCCGGCAGGCGTGGGCGAGCCGTACTTTGACAGCCTTGAAAGCGTCATTTCTCACGCGGTGTTCTCCGTTCCGGCGATAAAGGGCGTACAGTTCGGCGCGGGCTTTGCGCTTGCCGATATGCGCGGAAGCGAAGCAAACGATCCGTTTATGATGGACGGAGACAAAATAGTGACAAAAACCAACAACAGCGGCGGCATAAACGGCGGAATAGCAAACGGAATGCCGATAGTATTTTCCTGCGTGGTAAAGCCCACTCCCTCCATAAGCAAAGAGCAGGATACGGTTGAATTTCTTGAAAACAAAAACGACAGGATAGTCGTCACGGGCAGACACGATCCCGCAATAATTCACAGAGCCTGCCCCGTTATAAGCGCGGTGACGGCTATCGCCGTATGCGATATGCTTGCCGTAAGATACGGAACGGACTTCCCCCGTCGCGGAATGTCGGACGAAAAACTTTTCTGATGAGAGGCACCCGAAAATGATAACAGGTCTTGTCGGCGAAAAGCTCGGTCACAGCTTTTCGCGCGAGATACATTCGGCTCTGGGCGATACGTCGTACCGCAATTTTGAGCTGAAAAAGGACGAGCTTGCAAAATTTATATCCGAAAGAAATTTCGACGGAATAAACATTACCATTCCATACAAAACCGATGTGATTCCGCTTCTTGACGTCATAAGCGACGAAGCAAAAGCGATAGGAGCCGTCAACACCGCAGTAAATCGCCGCGGGAAGCTTTTCGGCTACAACACCGATTTTTTCGGAATGAGAGAGCTGATAACAAAAAACCGTATTCCCGTAAAGGAAAACGCCGTGCTTATACTCGGCACGGGCGGAACGTCGCGCACGGCAAAAGCCGTAGCCGAAAGCCTCGGAGCTTTGAGCGTTGAAAAAGTCAGCCGCAATCCCGACGGCGAAGGCGAAATAAGCTATGCGGTGGCAAAGGAAAAATATTTTTCTCTGCCGGTTGTAATAATCAACACCACGCCGCTCGGAATGTTTCCGAATATTTTCACCTGCGCGATCGAACCCAAGGATTTTTCGCGTCTTCTCGGAGTGGTTGACGCAGTGTTCAACCCATTGAGAACCGAGCTTGTCGTGAAAGCTGGAATGCAGGGCGCTTTGTCCTGCGGCGGACTTTATATGCTCACAGCGCAGGCGGTAAAGGCTTCGGAGCTGTTTTTCGACAGAAAATATCCCGACGGCACAACGGAAAAAATATATCGGGAGCTGCTCGAAAAAAAGGAAAACATCGTGCTTGTCGGTATGCCCTCGTGCGGAAAAACGACGATAGGAAAAATCATCGCCGAAAAAACCGGAAAAAGCTTTATCGACTGCGACCTGCTTTTTGAAAGCACCTTCGGCATTTCGCCCGCGGACTGCATAAAAGGCGAGGGCGAGGCGGCTTTCAGAAACAAAGAAAGCCTTGTGATACGCGATATCGCATCGAAAAATTCGTGCGTTATTGCAACGGGCGGCGGAGCTGTTCTCAGAGAAGAAAACGTTATAAACTTAAAGAAAAACGGAAAAATAATATTCATCGACCGCTCGCCAGAAAAGCTGACGGCAACGTCAGACCGTCCGCTTTCGCAAAGCCGTGAGCTTATAGAAAAGCGATATCGCGAGCGCTATGAAATATACTGCAAAGCGGCTGATATAAAGGTGGACGGAAACGGCTCGGCGGCAGACGTTGCAGCCACGATACTTTCAAAGGAGCGGAAATGAAAATACTCGTTATAAACGGTCCGAACATAAATATGCTCGGAATAAGAGAACCCGATATTTACGGCAGGGAAACCTTTGCCTCTCTTGAAAAAAAGATAAAGGCATATTGCAAAAGCAAAAATATCGGGGTAAAGCTTTTTCAGTCGAACTGCGAGGGGAAGCTTGTCACAAAAATTCAGCGCGCCTACAAAAAGTTTGACGGAATAATCATAAATCCCGGCGCTTACACGCATACAAGCATAGCCATTCCCGACGCGCTGAAAGCGGTCGCTGTTCCGACGGTCGAGGTACATATTTCGGACGTTGACGCGCGCGAGGATTTCCGCAAAATAAGCTATGTGCGCTCTGCGTGCTTTGCCACGATATCGGGGCACGGCACAAACGGCTATACGGAGGCTGTCGACGCGCTTATATCAAAGCTTTCCGGCGGTGCGAAATGAAAGTATATATAGGTAAAAAAGCGGCGTCGGGGATTTTCACGGCTCCGCCTTCGAAAAGCTTTTGTCACAGAGCGCTGATATGCGCCGCTCTTGCCGACGGCAAAAGCGTTCTTTACGGGATGTACCCCTCGGACGACGCGCTTGCAACCGCCGCGTGTCTTTCGGCGCTCGGCGCGGATATCCGCTTCGACGGGGACAGGGCATACGTCTGCGGCTTTGACGCGCTCGGCGCAAAGGCAAAAGGCGCTCTTTTCTGCGGCGAAAGCGGAAGCACGCTTCGCTTTCTCACGGCGGTGGCGCTTCTTTCGCAAAACGAAACGGTGCTGACAGGCTCTGCGCAGCTTTTGCAAAGACCGCTTGCCGAATACGAAAAACTTTGTCTTTGTCAGAACCTTTTGTATAAAAAAGACGAAAATTCACTTACCGTCCGCGGCAGACTTCCGGCAGGAACATATGAAATAAGCGCAGAGGTTTCAAGTCAGTTTGCAAGCGGACTTATGATGGCGCTTCCCCTGCTTTCATCCGACAGCAGAATAGTGCTGACGGGAAAAATCACAAGCCGTTCGTATCTTCTCATAACGGCGCAGGTGATGCGCGCGTTCGGCGCAGACGTTACCGTCGGCGAAAGAGAAATATATATAAAGGGCAATTTCCGCTATGCTCCGCGGGAATACACAATCGAGGGCGACTGCTCGGGCGCGGCGTTTTTTGAAGCGATGAACAGGCTCGACAGCAATATAAAAATAACGGGGCTCAATCCCGAAAGCGTTCAGGGCGACAGAATTTACGGAGAATATTTCGACAGGATATGCGCCGGCTCTGCCACGCTTGACATAACCGACTGTCCCGATCTTGCTCCGGTGCTTATGGCGCTCGGCGCGGCAAAAAGCGGCGTTACCCTGACGGGAACGGCACGTCTTCGCGCAAAGGAAAGCGACAGAGGCTCGGCTATGGCGCAGGAGCTTTCAAAATTCGGAATAAAAACGGAGCTGTACGAAAACTCTCTCACCGTATACGGCGGCGGGCTTAAAGCTCCGACCGTACCGATATGCTCGCACAAGGATCACAGAATAGTAATGGCGTGCGCCGTTTTGCTTATGCTTACCGGCGGAGAAGCAGATAATGCCGAGGACGTAAAGAAGAGCTTTCCCGATTTTTTCGAAAGGCTTTCGGCTCTCGGCGCGGAGGTAAAAATCGTTGGAACTTAACAGCAATACCAAAATACTTATCGTAGGTCTGGGCGTAATGGGCGGAGGCTATGCCAAAGCTCTTACAAAAAAGGGCTACAAAATAAAAGCGATAGACATATCGCAAAAAACGATAGACTATGCGCTTAAAAACAATTTCATCTCTTACGGCACGACAAAGGTCGAGCCTTCGCTTGTGTCGGAAGCCGATATAATAGTGTTTGCGCTTTATCCGCACACCTTCAAAAAATGGATAACCGATTATCAGAAATATTTCCGTTCTGGAATAATAATCACCGATGTTACGGGCGTAAAGGGCTGTATCGTTTATGATATACAGTCGATTCTGCGCGAGGATGTCGAATTCATAGCGGCGCATCCCATGGCGGGACGTGAGCGTTCCGGCATCGAATACAGCGACGATAAGGTTTTTATCGGCGCAAACTACATTGTAACGCCGACCGCAAAAAACACGCGTCCGGCAATTGAGCTTTGCAAAAAGCTCGGATATGAGCTTGGCTTTGAGCATATTTCCGAAATAACGCCGGAGCTTCACGATGAAATGATAGCGTTTCTTTCACAGCTTACGCACTGCATAGCGGTAGCACTTATGACGGCGGGAGAAAATCCGCGTCTGCGCGATTATTCCGGCGACTCGTTCCGCGATCTTACGCGGATTGCAAAAATAAACGACGAAATGTGGAGCGAGCTTTTCCTGCTCAACCGCGACGCGCTTCTGCGCGAAATGGACGCCTTTGAAAGAGAGTTCAAAAAGCTGAAAGCCTGCGTCGAATCGGGCGACAGAGAAACCATGCGCGAAATGATGAAATGCTCCACCGAGCGCCGCGCTTTGTTTGATAAATAGATTTTTTTCATATACACGAAAGGACCGATAAAAAAATGAATATGGAATTCAGAAGAAAGCTGCCTATTCCGAAGGAAGTAAAGGAGATGTATCCTATCTCCGAGGAGCTTATAAAAATAAAAGAGCAGAGAGATAACGAAATAAAAGCCGTATTTTCCGGCAAAAGCGATAAATTCATTCTTATAATAGGACCTTGCTCCGCCGACAGCGAAGCTCCCGTTCTCGAATATGTCACACGTCTTAAAAAAGTGGCGAATCAGGTATCCGACAAGCTCGTAATAATTCCCAGAGTATATACAAACAAGCCGAGAACCGTCGGCGACGGCTATAAAGGAATGCTTCATCAGCCCGATCCTTCCGGCAATCCCGATATACTCAAGGGTATAATCGCCATTCGTGAGCTTCACACAAGAGTTCTTCGCGAAACGGGACTTTCCACAGCCGACGAAATGCTTTATCCCGACAATCACCGTTATCTTTCGGATCTTCTTTCGTATATTGCGGTAGGCGCAAGATCTGTCGAAAATCAGTTTCACCGTCTTACAGCCAGCGGTCTTGATATTCCCGTCGGTATGAAAAACCCCACAAGCGGCGACCTTTCGGTAATGCTCAATTCCATAACGGCAGCTCAGCATCCTCACGTTTTCATTTACAGAGGGTGGGAAGTGAAAAGCAAAGGCAACGAATATACGCACGCCATTCTGCGC
This sequence comes from uncultured Eubacteriales bacterium, assembly GCA_963614875.1. Classification (GTDB taxonomy): domain Bacteria; phylum Bacillota; class Clostridia; order Oscillospirales; family CAG-272; genus CAG-841. Next base: position 114,351 of record CAVEFC010000001.1, read on the forward strand.
GGATATGTAAACAAGCACGGCGAATCTCAGCCCAACTATCATTACGAGGATCTTGTTTTCCTTGCGGAGCATTATGCCGCGCACGACCTCAAAAACAAAGCCGTAATAGTTGATACAAACCACGCAAACTCCGGCAAGCGCTGGTTCGATCAGATAAGAATCGCAAAGGAAGTGCTTTCCTCCTGCCGTCAGAACGACGAAATAAAAAATATGGTGAAAGGTCTTATGATTGAAAGCTATCTTGAAGACGGCGCTCAGAAAATAGGCGAAGGCATATACGGAAAATCCATCACCGATCCCTGTCTCGGCTGGGAGAAAACCGAAAAACTCATTTTTGAAATCGCCGACCTCCTCTGACCTTCTTTTCTTCGAGAAGAAAAGAAGGCAAAAGAAGCTTCAATTAAATTGCTTTGTGCAGATTTTTCGGTATCTGCACAGACAGGGTTATTAAAAATCTGCATATCGCAAAGTTTCTTTTGCTTTTTTTATAAGTTCCGTCTGCGCAGGGATTAAAAACTCTGTATATCGTCACCGATAACCGAAATTCTTTTGCTTTTTTTATAAGTTCCGTTCGCGCAGGTATTAAAAACTCTGTATATCATTCCCGATAACCGAAGTTTCTTTTGCCTACTTTTCTTTTCCAAAGAAAAGTATGGCGGCGGCGGAGACGACGGATTTTGTTTATGTGACGTTCAAAGCTGCCGTCCGAAAGAAGCGCGGCTATAACATACTGTTCAAGCACCGGCACGGTGCAGGAATAAAAGCCGAGCTTTTTGTAAAATTCATCGGCGAGCTTATCCGAAAGGAGCATATATCCCACACGCACGGACGGAGAAACGGTTTTTGAAAACGTGTTTATATAAATAACTCTGCCCTCGGTATCGCCCGCGAAAATCGTTTCAAAAGGTTTTGCAAAAAGCGAAAATTCGGATTCATAATCGTCTTCGATTATATATCCGTCCCGCTCTGAAGCCCACCTGATATATTCCGCCTTTTTTGAAGCGGAAGCCGACACCCCCGTGGGATAGCTTCTGTACGGCGTGACATGAAGCACATCGGCGCGCGAATTCCAAAGCGCCTGCGAATTTATTCCGTCATTGCAAAGAGAAAGTCCCTCCGTTTTTACGCCCTTTGCCGCATAAACGCTTTCTATTTTTTCATACGAAGGCTTTTCAATACCGAAAATTTTGTTTCTGCCGAGCAGCTCCGTAACCATTCCGTAAAGATATTCCGCCCCCGAACCGATTATTATCTGTTTTTCGGAAACCTCAATGCCCTTGTTGCGACGCAGATAGGCTTTTATCGCGGTTTTAAGCTCGCTTATGCCCGTGGGCGAAGATTTTTTCATAAGCTCCTCCCCGTATTCGCTGAGGATAAAACGCACCTCTGCCGCAAATACCGAAAACGGAAAGCTTTCCGCAGGCACGGTTTCCGGCGGAGCGTGCTTTTCTTTTATGCCTGCGTCAGCCGAGCGGTAAACGGCTTCCGTAGTGTATTCAACGTAATATCCGCTCCGCGCCTTTGCCGTTATATAGCCTTCGCTTTCAAGAATTTCGCACGCGTGCTCAACCGTTATCACGCTTACGTTCATCGTATCGGACAGTGTGCGCTTGGACGGAAGCTTCTGTCCGTATTTTATCGCGCCCGAAACAATATCTCCCTTTATTTTTTCGTAAACCCACATATATTTTTTCATAAAATCTGACCTTATAAAAATATGATAATCTGGTTATTTCAATATTACCACCTTTATTATATAATGCTTTGCGTAAATGTCAATACAAAGGAGCTGTCTTTATGAAAGAATATACTTTTTCCACGCGGAAGCTGTGCTATGTGGCGCTTTTTACCGCACTGAATATAATAATGAGCTCGTTCGGAGTTCCCGTCCCGGGCGGACATCTGTATCTCAACGATATAGTAATCTGCTTTGCCGCGCTTCTTTTCGATCCGTTTTCGGCTTTTATAGTCGGAGGCGTCGGCGCGTTTTTCGGCGACCTTATATTTTATCCGACGCCTATGTTTGTATCGCTTGCGACGCACGGACTTCAGGCTGTCGTTATTTCGCTTATAGCCGGCAGAAAAGAAAATCTGCCAAAGCTCCCGCGCGCCGCTCTTGCCGTGTTTGTCGGCGCGATAATAATGGTCACGGGATATTCTCTCGGACGTGCGTTTATTTACAGCACGCCCGAATATGCAATAATCAAGCTTCCCTATCAGATATTGCAGGCGGCGGCAGGCGCTGTGCTCGGCGTGATACTGCTCTATAAAACTCCGGTAAGACGCCTTGTTTATAAGATACCGAAAAGCTGAAATCCCGACATAAAAATACCGCAGGAAAATTTTCCTGCGGCGTTTTTTTGTTAAAGAGAAAGCATATGCGATGCAAACATAAAATACAGCATAAGCGAAACCGCGTCCACGATTGTCGTTATTACCGGACTTGCGACAACGGCAGGATCAAGCTTTACAGCCTTTGCCGCGATGGGAAGCGTACATCCGATAAGCTTTGCGAAAATAACCGTTGCAAAAAGCGTAAGACAGACGACTCCCGAAATTGCAAATCCGTATGAATTGAACGGAATCGTTTTGAGCAGAAGCATTTCGACAAGCATAATTTTCACAAAGTTTGCCGCGGCAAGCGTTCCGGCGCAAAGCGTCGCGACGCGAAGCTCCTTGCGTATCACAAGGAATACATCCTTCGGCGCAATATCGCCGAGCGCCATCGCACGAACCACCGTTACGGTAGCCTGCGAGCCGCTGTTTCCGCCCGTATCCATAAGCATCGGGATAAACGCCGTCAGAGCGGTGCAGGCGGCAAGCGCGTTTTCAAAGCCGGAGATTATCATTCCCGTAAAGGTTGCCGAAACCATCAGTATCAGAAGCCACGGAATTCTTTGCTTCCACGTTTCTATCGTTCCGGTTTTGAGATACGGCTTTTCGGACGGCGACATAGCAGCCATTTTTTCCATATCCTCGGTCGCCTCGTCCTCGATTACTTCCATTGCGTCGTCTATCGTTACTATGCCCACAAGACGCTGCTCTGCGTCAACGACGGGAAGCGCAAGATAGCCGTATTTTTTTATCTGTCCCGCGACGAATTCTTTGTCGTCCGTCGTATGCACTTCTATGAAATTGTCGTGCATAATGTCTTCTATTTTCGTATCGGAGGACGAAACAAGCAGTCTTTTTACGGAAACCACGCCTATCAGCTTGCGGTTTTCCGTCACATAACAGGTATATACCGTTTCCTTGTCGAGCCCTTCCCTGCGGATATGCTCAAACGCTTCGGCAACCGTCATTGTTTTTTTCAGCGAAATATATTCCGGCGTCATTATGCTGCCGGCGCTGTCTTCGGGATAAAGAAGAAGCTCGTTTATTGCTTTTCTTCTCTCCGGACTTGAGTTTTTCAGAATTCTCGCAACGACGTTTGCCGGCATTTCTTCAATAAGGTCGGCGGCGTCGTCCATTTCCATATCCTCAACTATTTCGGTAAGCTCGGTATCGCTCAGATTCTTTATCAGCGTTTCCTGAACGTCGGGCGTCATATACGCGAACGCATCTGCCGCCGTTTCTTTTTTCAGAAGTCTGAAAACAACCGTTACCTGTTTTTCATCCAGCCCGTTCACAGCCTCGGCTATGTCCACCGGATTTACGTCGTCAAGCTTTTCGCAAAGCTCCTTGAAGCGTTTGTTTTCGATAGCATCCGCTATCATTTCAGTCAAATTTTTTTCTTCCATGTCACACCTCTTTCCGAAAAGGCGCGGCAAAATAAAAAGATCGCCGCAAGCCTTCTCTGTCTGATAAACCGAAAGCTATGTGCGATCATCGGAAGCTTTTATACAGCCCGTGCGGATCAGTTTGTCCACAGCGAAAAAACCTCGGCTCGCGGGGCAAACAAACACATATAGGCAGTAAAAATACTTCGTCCGACCGAACTGCTACTTCCCGCGTCCATCGATTTTTTCACCTCAGCTTTTTTTCTTGAATTTCGGGCTTTCGCCCATACTGAATTTTACCCGTTTTCAAGCGATTTGTCAATATTTTTTTCTGATATTGTCAAAAGATATTATTTGTGATACAATAAATCCGAAAGGGAGGATTTTTATGAAAAGAATTTTTCTTACAGTGCTTGACAGCTTCGGCATAGGCAGGGCCCGTGACGCCGCCGCTTTCGGCGACGAAGGCTCGGATACGCTCGGCTCGCTTATGAAAACCGAAGGCTTTACCCTTGACACACTGAAAAAGCTCGGACTTCTTAATATCGACGGCGTAAGCCGCAGGGGATATCCTCCGTGCGACTCTCCCACAGGCGCATATGCGCGGGTGGAGGAGCGTTCCGCCGGAAAGGATACCACAATAGGTCATTGGGAAATAGCGGGAATTTATTCTCCCTCACCGCTTCCCGTTTTTCCAAACGGCTTCCCAAAAGAAATTATTGATGAATTTTCGCGCCTTACGGGCAGAGATGTGCTCTGCAACAAGCCATATTCCGGAACGGAAGTGATAAAGGATTACGGAAAAGAGCATATGAAAACCGGCGCGCTTATAGTTTATACCTCGGGCGACAGCGTATTTCAGATAGCCGCTCACGAAAGCGTCGTGCCGATAGACGAGCTTTATCGCTACTGCGAAATCGCACGGAAGCTTCTTACGGGCAAATACTGCGTGGGCAGAGTTATAGCAAGACCGTTTGAAGGCGAATATCCTTTTGTGAGAACGTCGCGCCGTCACGATTTTTCGGCGCCGCCTCCGTCGGATACGCTTCTTGACGTGCTTAAAGCTCAGGGCTATGATACCGTATGCATAGGCAAAATAGGCGATATTTTTGCCGGCAGAGGCACGACAAGCTCGGTACGGACATCATCAAACGACGACGGTATGAACAAGCTTATGGAAGCGCAGAAAACCGATTTTCACGGGCTTTGCTTTGTAAATCTTGTGGATTTCGATTCGTCCTTCGGTCACAGAAGAAACGCGGTAGGATATGCGCAGGCAATAATGCATTTTGACGCACGCATCGCACCGTTTATCGAAAATATGCGCGATGACGACGTGCTTATGATCACCGCCGATCACGGCTGCGATCCAATGTATAAAGGCACCGATCACACAAGAGAAAATGTTCCGCTTCTTATCTGCGGCAAAAAAATAAAGCCGGAAAATCTCGGCACGCTCAGCACATATTCAGATATCGCGGCAACCGTGGCGGATATGCTCGGCGCGGATTATCATCTCTGCGGAGAAAGCTTTTACGGGAGGATCAGAAGATGAGTATAGATTATAAAATGCTTGCCGCAAAGGCAACAGAGGCAAGCAAAAACGCTTATGCGCCTTATTCGCATTTCCCCGTCGGCGCGGCTTTGCTTGCGGAAAGCGGCAGGATATATCTCGGCTGCAATATTGAAAATTCGTCCTTCGGGGCGACAATCTGCGCCGAAAGAACGGCAATGTCGAAAGCCATCTCCGAGGGCGAAAAGAAGTTTGCGGCGCTCGCCGTCGCTGCCGATCACGGCGACGAATATATCGTTCCGTGCGGCATCTGCCGGCAGTTCATATGCGAATTCTGCCCGCCCGAATTCCCCATAATTCTTGTAAAATCAGAGGATGATTTCAAAATCTCCTCTCTCGGCGAGCTTCTTCCGTCAGGCTTTGTGCTTTAAGGTGAAAACAAAAAATCTCCGCTCGCGCGGAGATTTTTTTATATTCCATTTATTTTCTGTCCTTTTCGACAGCTTCAAACAAGCCGCCGAGGTACACTGCGCCAAGCGCGCGATCATACAGGCCGTAGCCGGGCTTTCCGTCCTCGCCCCAGATATTTCTTCCGTGATCGGGGCGGACATATCCGTCAAAGCCGTTTTCCACAAGCGCTTTTACAACGCCGTACATATCAATGCTTCCGCCCTCCGTGCGATGACCGCATTCTTCAAACGAGCCGTCATCTTCTATATGCACGTTGCGGAGATGTGCAAAATGAATTCTTCCCTGCGCGGCATATTTTGCGGCAAGCTTCGGCATATTGTTCTTTTTCGAGCATCCGAGCGAGCCTGTGCAAAGCGTCAGACCGTTTGCAAGCGACGGAACAAGTGAAAACATTCTGTCAAGATTTTCTTCACAGGTAATTATTCTGGGAAGATCGAATATGGGATACGGCGGATCATCGGGATGAATGGCAAGCTTTATACCGACTTCCTCGGCAATGGGTATAACCTTTTTAAGAAAATATTCAAGGTTTTTCCACAGTCCTTCTTCGCCTATTGCTTTATAAGCGTCGATAAGAGAACGTATTTCGGCTTTTGTATAGCTGTCATTCCAGCCGGGCAGACTGAGATCTCCCTCCGCCGGATTGAGTGTTTTAAGATCTTCAAAAAACATTGCAAGCGATGTCGAGCCGTCTTTGTTTTTATATTTGAGATTGGTTCTTGTCCAGTCGAAAACAGGCATAAAATTATAGCATACAACCTTTATTCCCGCTTCCGCACACACGCGCATATCCTTGCAGAAAAGCTCAATATATTTATCCTTATCGGGCGTACCGAGCTTTATTTCTTCGCAAACGGGTATCGATTCGATAACTTCAAATTCAAGTCCGTTTTTTTCACATTCGCGGCGGATCTTCAGAAGATCTTCAAGCTTCCATTCTTCTCCCGCAGCGACTTCATAATCCGCGGAGCAGATGCCCGTCATTCCGGGAATCTGACTTATATATTCAAGCGGTACTATATCGTTTCCCGCCGACCAGCGAAATATCATTTTCATAATTTTTTCTCCTGACTTTTGTTTTTTATAATTTTATCACAACAAAAGAGAAGTTGCAAGTATTTATTTAAAAACAGCTATGTGAATCAGACTTTGAAAATATCTTCATACGAAACGGAGAGAATTGATTTTATAAGAATAATTTCGTCCGGATAAAGATGCCTTTGTCCTACTTCAATCTTGGCAATTGCACTTCTTGTAATATCGCAACCGTGAAGCTGAAGGCAAGCCGCAAGTGTTTCCTGTGTTATGTTTGCCTTTTCCCTAAGTTTTTTTATGTTGTTTCCTACAATTTTCTCTGTTTTTCGATTCATTTTTGCCTCTTTTTATATATTTTCTTAATCCACGTGTTGACAATAGTATACTGGCGTGATATAATAAGTCTGCACCTATATAGGTGCAAAAATAAAAAATATCAAAGGAGAAACAACAATGAAAAAAATCGCACTCGCACTCGCTCTTACAATTATTGTCTCCGCCATTGTGATCTCGCTTGCAGGTTGCGGCGCCAAAGGCAGTAGCAAATTCATCGGAACTTGGGAACTTCAGAGTGGCTCTCTTACATTCAGCAAGGAAATAACCTTTAAAAGTGGCGGAAAATATGTAGAAGTCAACGGCGCCGGCTTTGATGATGAGGGCAGCTACAGCGTCAAAAGCGACACAGAGGTTGAGATAAACTACCTTAAGTACAACTATAAGTTTGATGGCGACACTCTCACACTTTATTATGCTATCGGCAGTGATGGTCTATCTGCAACATACAAAAAGAAATAATCCGCATATCGTCTGTAAAAACAGGCAATAAAAACTTCCTCCTATGGTAGAACAGAAATATATCTGCCACAGGAGGAGGTTTTATTTCGGGAAGCTATCGCTGCTTTTTTCCCTGAACAACGCCGCAACTATTGATTTTTTTCATCGTCAAAAATTGCCACTTATAAAAATATATCTGACGAAAATAATAATATCGGACAAAGCAAAAAAACGTGCCGCGTCCGATATGGCGCTTCAAACGGCGATGCCTTCGGGCGCGCAAAATGAAGATGCCTGTCAAACGATTATATTTTTTTAGGAGAACATTCAGATGGCAAGCAATAAATCTCTCGTTCCCGAGGCTAAGGAAGCCCTCAGCAGATTCAAAATGGAAGCTGCCGGCGAAGTTGGCGTAAATCTTAAGCAGGGCTACAACGGTGACCTTACTGCCAAGCAGGCAGGCTCCGTCGGCGGTCAGATGGTTAACAATATGAACCCCGTACGAACTATGAAATTCGACCGCCACAACAGAATATCACAGGGACACAAAATAACCGTCAGGTACTCGTTTTCCCTTACCGTATAAGACATTTGGAATATCAGTACATAATTTTTAATTATTGCCTGAGTATAAAATCCCTTGTTTGCGCATATACTGATGATGGGAGAAAATCCCGCCGGGGAAATGAAATGTTTTTTCGATAAAGGGTATTGCATTTTCTTCGGAAGTATGGTATAATACAAACAAAGAAGATGGGCTGGTCTCCGGACCCGGGTCCACCTGCGGCGGGGATGTTCCCCGCCATTTTCTTTAAGAGGAGTGTAAATGATGAGCGAACTCAGTATATTCGTTGACGAATCGGGCGATTTCGGCACATACGAGCCTCATGCGCCGTTCTATTTGTTTACACTCGTATTTCATGACCAGCGCAGCTCAATTGAAGCTCAGATAAGACATTTGGAACATGGACTTGCAGACATCGGCTTTGATGTGAAGCATTGCTTCCATGCCGGTCCCATCATACGCCGCGAGGAAGATTATCAAAATCTTTCAATCACAGAGCGCAGAAAGTGCCTTAACCGTATTCTGACATTCGCTAAAAATTGCGATATATCCTACATCACTTTTTCGGTTGAGAAAAAGCACATGTCGGATTCAATCGGCTTGACGGTTGCGCTATCAAAGCAGCTTTCTGCATTTATACGCGGAGAATATGCTTTCTTTGCGCAATTTGACAAGATTATCGTTTATTATGATAACGGACAAGTTGAACTGAACAAGCTTCTGGCTTCAGTTTTCGCCGTCATGCTTCCGCAAGCGGAATTCCGAAAGGTGCTTCCTGCCGATTACAGATTATTTCAGGTTGCCGACCTCTTTTGCACATTGGAGCTTGTCTGCTTGAAAGACGAACACCATATCATGTCAAAATCCGAAGAGGCTTTTTTCGGCTCAATGAGAGATATGCGAAAGAATTATCTCAAGCCGATGTACAGAAAACGCTATATACACTGAAAATTAAAGAATATAATAAAAATCGCTGCCTGACAAGCAGCGATTTTCTTTCTATCCTTTTACCATTGTGTCGAAGCAGAAAAGAGCAGCCGAGAAACCGAGGGAAACCACGGTAGAGTCGGTTGATATTATTCCTGCCATGTAGCATATGCAGACAGCAGTCATTACACCGGCGGAAAAAATCCGAATCAGTTCACTTTTGATGGTTGACAGAAATGTCGGTGGCGGTTCCGACTCTGCTATCTTCTGCTCGACCGGTAAACCGAGCAGGTCGATAAGTTTCTCCAAATGCTCTTCGCATGGCGCAGACAAGCCACGCTCCCATTTTGAAACCGCCTTTCCCGATATTCCGAGCATCGCACCAAGTTCTGATTGCGTCAACCCGCGTTCTTTCCTTTTTTGTAATATCAGATTGCTTATATTATCCATATCAACCTCCGTAAACTGTTTGGTTGAATATAGTATTGACCAAATTAAATGAAAATCTGCAAAGTTGATTGATGCAGCGATATTTGGTGCACATAAGCAGTCAGTTATCGGGGCATATTTTTACAAAGTTAAGATTTATGCCCCGATAACTTGGCAAATCAATATATAAGCCCACCTTCTTTCAGATCTCAGACCAATCGATGAACACATAAAGATAATAATCCTCAAGGGTTGCCGGAACATTTGCCGCCGTTTCCGTCGGTCTGATATCCGAAAGAACCCGCAACCTGACGGATTGCAAATCGTCCTCATCGCGCGCAATGCTTATCACGCGGTGCTTTTCCTGCATGGAAAAAATATCTTTTTCGCTTACGGGTATGCTCCATACCTTGCCGTCGATTTTTTTGATCAGCTCATGCGGAGGAGCTTTTTCAATTATAACGCCATTTTTCAGCATGATAATATCACGCGCGATGAACTCAACGTCGCTCACAACATGCGTTGCGATTATGACAATTTTGTTCAACGCTATCTGCGAAATATAATTCCGTATGGCGATTCTCTGCTTTGGGTCAAGCCCAGCTGTCGGTTCGTCGAGTATAAGGATTGAAGGGTTACCGAGAACTGCCTGCGCGAGCGCAAGTCGTTGCTTCATTCCGCCGGACAGCGCTCCGATTCTGCGTTTTGAAACGTCGTCCAGCTCAACCGCAATAAGTATTTCGTTTATCTGTTCGGCTATATATTGCTTTCTTTCTTTTGTCCCGAGCTCACAGCCGACGTCCTTTAAGGTTGCCATATACCACATAAAGCTTTCAACGGTGAAGTTCGGATAAAACCCCGGATACTGCGGCATAAACCCCAGCTTTTTTCGGAATTCTGCGCCGAGCTTTTTTATGTTTTCCGGAGCTTTCCCGTCGTCACCGAAGAAAATCTCGCCGGAATCGGCTTTCAGATTATCTGTAATAATATTCATAAGCGTCGATTTCCCCGCTCCGTTAGGGCCCAAAAGCGCATATATTCCGGGCTGAAAATCTGCGGAAAAGCAGGAAAGCGCCTGATTTTTACCGTATGCCTTGCTTAACTCTTTAATGGATAAAATCATAATCTTCCTCCTTTATGTATGCGTCTGAGCGAAAAAGTGAAAGAACAGCCGACGAAGATAAATACAATGGCATACGCTATGGCAAACCATGCATATACAGCCGAAGGCGTTGTCTCCGCCGAAAGACGATACAACGAATCGGCGTCCGTCAATTTGCTTATGTCGATATAACCGAAAAATTTCACCCCCGCCGCCTGCAGAAGTCCTGGGGCGAATATAAATATCGCCGACGTCACATACGCGGATAAATTGTCCTTTATAAAGTATGATATCGCAAAGCATGCCGAGGCGGCAAGCACCGCTCCGAGGAGCGAAAATGCAAACACAGAGCCGATGTATTGCCCAAACGATAAAGATGTTTGAGCAAAGGCGTATCGTGTCATACTGACAAGCAATGCGCCTTTCGGAGGCATACCCAACTTCACGGCAAAGCAAACAAGATCAATTGCTTTGAGCAAAACTGTTGCCGAAACCGCATAGATCAGGGTAAACAGATATTTCGCCATGAATGTGTCTGTTCTGCCCTTAAGAGTCGTGCCAAGCAAAAATGACGGCGATGACGACGATGATGTCTTTCGGCGCTCCATCGAAAAGCCGCTGATACTCAAAACGCACAGAAACGCTATCAGTATCCAGTCCGTTCCGGCACCAAGATATTTATAACAATACAGTTCGTTTACAAATGACCCCGTGACGCCCTTATTATACAGCGAGCCGAGATATCCCGATTGCTTCATAATGTCGCCGAGCACACGGATTTTCATCTGTGCAGCCGAATAATCGGCGCAATATACAAGATAATCATCTATCGACATTTTTTTGGAAAAATACGCCTCTGTGTGTTCGCCGTATTTTTCAACAATGGCATTACAGTTATCATATTCGTCTCTCAGATATGCCGCTTTTTCGCTTGAATATTCCCCTTCGATTTCGGCAATATATCCGGTGTATATGCGGTTATATGACGTGTCGTCAATCTCAAAATAGCTTGCGGCATAGGCGCATTTTATGATAACAACCGCGGCAAGTAGGAAAATTATCCATATACGTTTGCGTTGCTCAAAAGATAAAAGGCTTGTATCATACAACGTCGCCTTTTTACGCACTTCTTTCAAGCTACGCGCTTTTTCGTTCTTTCTTGCAGAAGCTCTCCTTTTGCGCGCCGAATTGCTTACACGGGCAAAACCGAAACGGTTGACAAAAAACGCGGCGACAAGAAGAATAGCTCCCGATAATATGCTGACCGGTATTATCGATACCGGATGAGCTATAATATCCAAAGCGCGATATCTCGAAAAGAGTTCTTTCAGATTGAATATCGACCAGAAGTTTATATATTTCGCCTGTCCCGACTTTATAAAATCGGCGGAGGACATAAGAAAACCTCCGAAAAGAAGCACTGCGCCACCTATAATTCCCGCTGTGAATTTTCTCGCGACAGATGATATCGCCAGAACGACAGACGAAAAAACCGCAACCGTCAGCATTCTTATAACAAGCGTAATTAGCAGATATCCCGCTATGCTTATGTTGTACGGGCAAAGCAGAAACGCATCGACCGACTGTATCGGCACAAAAGGATCAGAAAAGCCGAGCGCCGCCCACGTTGCCAAAAGCGACGAAAGATTGAACGCCTCCGTCAGCACGGCGCCTGAAATCATCGCGGCAAGGTATTTCGCCGCCGCTGTATTCTCCCTACCCTTTGCACAGGCCTTTTCTATTGCATAAAAGCCTGTATGATAATCGTTCACCGCAATCCACACAGAGCAGATCAAAACAGCGGCAAACACGAAAATAATTTCCGTACCAATACCGAAATATTCGTTCCAGCCGACAACGATCCCGTCGCCGAGCGAAATGTTTTCGTTCAGCGCCGAATATCTTTTTATCACCTGCTTCTGATAGCGGTAATTATATGTATTAACATCTCCTTTTGAGTTTTCCGTCTGCTTTATTATGTTTGAAGACTGAGTTATTATCAGGTTCATCCTGCTGTGATAATTTTTGTCCGCGTCAATAAACGAACAGACATACTCAAACAGCGAAATATCTTCAATAATTCCTTCACCGTATACGCTTTCCGTCACTCCGTCGTCCGACGAATAGAAATTATTTTCAATACGCTCCTTTTCTTTGTAAAACAGCTCTGGGTCGGATTTATACAGCGAATATACCGTAGCCGCCTGCCCGATATATCTGTTCGAGCGCGAATTTGTTTTCGCGGAAATTCCGCAGAAAACCGCATTTGCAATCAGCAAAGCGATGGCAAACATTATCAGATACAGCTGAGAGCACAGCTTTTTTATCTCGTAATATACGGTGGGTTTCATAACCGCTGCCCTTTCTTTTTTTTGAATGTACCTTTGTTTTTTATTTCGGCACTTTGGTTTCTTCTCCCGTTTTCAGATTCTGTGCAATCCGGCGCGACACGGGACTGCCCGACGAATAATCGGTTTCCGTATATACAATATAATTGTCACCAAGTGCGATATAGCATCTTGAAATCTCTTTATCCTGAAGATCATAAACCTCTCTTGACGAGCCGGTTTCAAACGAATATTCGTAAAGAATATGCGAATACTCTTCCACAGCCGAGCCTACTTCGCGCGGCTCGGAAAGATAATAATAAAACTTATCGCCGCAGTTCATTCCCATACTTACGTTTGACAATATCTTTTCCTTCTTTGAAACATCGGAAATCGGACAGCTGATAATATCCACCGTCATATACGACGCCCCGTCAAACTCCGTTGCCTGAAGGTTATCGCAATATACGATGTAATCATTTGCAATAAACATCTCTGCTCTCAGGACGATGTTGAAAAGATACTGCGTGTCATCAAGTGCCAAAGAGCATGAAAAAAGCTGTCCGGCAGAGTCAATAAAATAAATACGGTTTTTATACACTGTCTCAACACGATAAGACTTCTTATCCGGGTTCTCCATTTTCTTATAACCGCTACCGTCTTTGCCCATCACATGAATATTTGTTCCGTGCTCCCCTTCGTTTGTCGTATATATTATCCAATCACCGTAAATAGCCAGCGACTGTATATTTTCTGCAATTTCATCCTGTATCACGGTCACTTTGTTTGTGCCTGTATCAAATGATGTGATCTGATAGAAATTTTTCATTCTGTTTGTTTGCTTGTCAATAGCATATTTGTAATATGCTCCAATCAACACATGCTTGTCATTGTTTTCTTTGGTTGCTTTCGGATCGACCGCAAAATAAACCGCCGGAGAGAATATATTTGCAAACGGATTTTCTTCGCCGGATGCAAGAACATCTCCATAAAGCGGAAGTCCCGTCGTCTGAACGTTTGTCAGATCCTGATATTTTATCGAAAACGTGCTTGTGTCATAATAATAAAGAATGTTATCATAAAGATAAATGTTGAAGCCCTTGGCGCAGACGTCGTCTGTGCTCTGCTCCGGCTTTGAGCACGCGGAAAAAACAAATGCCAAAAGAATAAAAATCGCGAGCAGACATATAGTAGCTTTGTATTTCTTCATAAATATCTCCTTGCCACAAAATCAGTAATAAATGAGCCAAAAAACGTTTCTGTGCAAATAGCGGAGGTTGTAAAATCATAGATATACAGCCTCCGCACGAGCTATGTATTAATTAAAAACAGAAATTTCAATACTGGGAGGATTAAACGACACAGTTGAGCCCGGAACGGTCGCATAATATGTCCCTTTCAAAAATGTGATCCCGCTTTCCTGAGAGAGGCGAACATCTTCAGTGCGGATGAATTGGCCTATAATAACCCGATCCTGTGAAGCAACAATAGGAGTAAGCAACGTTACACCCGATCCTGTGACAATTATTTGCATATCAAGCAAAGTATAGGTCGGTGTGCCGTTTCCCGTCGGGTCAAATCTGTTTGTCGCAAAAATTCTTTGAAAAGCATATACGCCAGATTCCGTATATTTGTTTGCCTGGAGAGAGCCCAACACCGTAAACGTCGGGTCATCCGTATTGCGTGTATACTCCATATAATGCATAGCATTTGCCGTAACGCAAAATGCAAACATAGAAATAATCAGCAGAGTAGCTGTAATGATTCTGAACAAATTCTTTTTCATGGTTATGATTTCCTTTCAAATAAATTTTTAATTTTTCCTTCGGTAAGCGGATAACCAAAACTCGAGATTGCCTGATTATCCGCCCCAACAAATGATTTGCAGGCGATGACCAGCGGAAGCGAAAACGCCCGTCAATCGCGAAAAAACAACACATTCGACATACTTCTTCAGCGAAATCATCTTCAACACCCCCACCCGAATGATATATCGTGCGCAGTGCTTGCAACAATGTTTTATGTTCACAATATTTCCAATATTATATTATCATATATTGTGGCATTTGTCAATTAAGTTCAACAAATATTTTGTTGTAAGCAATGTTGGCAACGCGGTGTTTGCCAAACTTTGACGAGCACTCATTCTATTCGCTACTTCATACTACCACGCGAAATCAATTTTGTCAAGTATATTTTGTCACAAGCAATATTGACAACACGATATTTGTATGATATAGTAGATTTACACTATTAAGCGCTTAAATAGGTGAAAGAAAAATGATACAAAGAAACGACATTGAAGAAAACCTCAAAAGGGGAATTCTCGAAATGCTCATTCTGAAAATGCTGTCGCAAGAGGATATGTACGGCTATCAGATGATAAACGAAATGAATATAAGAGGAAAGGGGCTGATAGACATCAAAGAGGGGTCTTTGTACGGTCCCCTATATCGACTCATCGGCAAAAACTATATTTCCGAAAACAAAGTCCTTGTAGGAAAGCGCAGAACGCGCGTTTATTACCACCTTGAACCACTTGGAGTCGAATATTTAGACACGATAATCGATGTATATTCAAAAATCATCGAGGGTGTAAATCTGATTATGAATTATTCTGCAGAGGAAAAACAAAATGAAGAAAACAATCAATAAAGATATTAAAAAGTATTGCTCCGAAGTGAAAAAGCTGCTCGCTTGTCCGGGTGGTATAAAATTTGCATTCATATCGGAGCTTAAAAACAGAATTTATGAATATATCGAAGAACACCCTGATGATGAAATAACAATCAACGATATTGAAAACAGGTTCGGCACACCCAAGGACATTGCATCATCATTTGCGTCGGCAGAAGATATGCAGCGCCTGCACAAAAAGGCAAAGAAATACACATTTTATAAGATATTATCGGTAGCTCTTTTGCTGACGCTTATTCTTACCATATACATATTAGCATATCTTGTTACCAATGAGTACACAATTATTGTTACAAATGATTTTTAAAAACTATTCTTGAGGAGAATTCCTATGAAAAAACATATATTTTCAATTTTACTAACATTCTTTCTTGTGTTTACATCAATGCTATCTTCTTTCGCCGCAAGCAATGTTATACCAAACACTTCAAAATCAACTGCCACCATATATTTAAATGACGGAAGATATATTGTGGTAACACTCATAACAGATGATATATCTTCATTATCACTTAATTCAAGGCAATCAACATCTTTTACAAAAATCGGAAACAAGTTTGCTACTTGTTATGACAAGAATAATAATCTCGAATGGAAATATACTTTATCTGCTGAATTTTCTGTAGTAGAAGGAGTTTCGGCAACCTGCACAAACGCTACATATACACAAACAATTTACGCAAGCGGCTGGTCTTTCAGTAATGGCAATGCCACAAAATCCGGTAACACTGCATATGGCGCAGGAACTTTCAAGAAAAAAGTGTTATTCGTGACGACAAACACTGTAAATATCGACATAAACATTTCCTGTGACGCATACGGCAACCTTTCATGATGTAGGTTTATTTGAAATTTGCAATATTTTATTGAGCGATAACGCCAGATCCTTTTTTAATCCCAAAATTTGTATCAAATAATTCAAGGCATGAGAAAAGCGATATATAACAATTGTAGATCAGTGTATTGTATTTACTTTGAACATACAGATACTATAATTGTTACTCTTCTCCATAAACTCTACAGTTATTTGATTTATATACATCCTGCTCAGCGCCGAACTGCCGAGATACGCCTCCACATTCGTCACGGGCAGGACGCACCAATCGCTGTCGGTTGGTTTGTTGGCGATATAGTATTCAAGCAGTGTCCTTGTTACATTCAGGGGAACAGACTTCGGTGTAACCTCCGCAAGCCACTTTTCCTGTTCGGCGGTCAATCGGATAGATTCTGTCCGAAGCGCGCCAAGCTCCAGTGCATCGGCAATCACATCATCAAAACGAAGGATCAGGTCGCCTTTCGTGCCTTCCGCGAAGATCGATATCTGAAACTGAATGACCTTTTTCCGCCATGCGTCTTCGAGCTTTTCCATGTTGTCGGCAAGTTTATGTGTGGCTTTGCCCACTTTGTCGCGGTTGGTGTTTATGAAATCCGCGATGCCGCGCAGGTGGCGGATATACCATCCACAGCCGTTCTTGTCTATAAGTTCGGGAAACGCATCGTGAAGCTCACGGAAATCTGTTTTGAGCTGCCACTCCGCCTTTGGGGTGGCATTCTTTCTGTCAGGGATACTGCACCATGCGCAGAGAGCACGGCGGGCATCGTCGGTGCGCTCATACGGATCACCGCCTTTCGGTGTCCCGTCCGGGTTGTGAAAGAGATATCCCCTCGCAAGGACAGTCAATATCCGCGCGAAACCGTAGTTTTCCATGAGCATATCCAGGGTAAACCGACCGAGAAAGCCGTTGTCCTTCTTGTTTCGGACGGCATAGGTCGGTTCTTTGGTATAGGAGAGAAACTCTGCCCATTCGTTTGTTATTGATTCCTCTATCATCCGTTTCCGCCTCCGATCAGATAAAATTCCGCTTCTTCAAGCAGTACATCAAAGATAAAATCCCGCCTGTCCATCGCCTCGGCATAGCGGATCGCCTGAAACGGCGGCGTGATCTTTGCAAGGCACAACCGACAGGCGGTGGCTACCGCCTCACGGTAATCCACGCCCGGCAAACGGGTGTGGTAAGCGTCGATCATAGCTGTCATTTCGGGCGTGTCGTTTTTGTAGTGCAGTTTGCTTTTGTCAGCCAACCTGTTGGTGTCGTCAATATCGCAGATAATGTCACCGAACACCCGGTACCCGCCCATGCGGAAATCCGAGAACAAGCCGTCATACGCCCGAAAAGCCTCTTCGGGTAGGTATTCTTGTAGAAAGGATAAACGCTCCTCCGGCTTCATGAAATGCCACTGTTCGGCTCGCAGCGCGTCACGGACGGTCTTAATTCGGGCGGCGGCGATTCCCGTGAACAGTGCATACAGGCTGTCGGTATCATAGGTGTTTTCCTGATTCCGCATGGTCAGAATACGGTCAATGTCCCGGCGCTTGGAATTGCCCGGCGTCGGGTGCTTGCGCGACCGAATGCGTCGCAGGCAATGGTCATAGGTGTCGATAAGTTCCCGAATCGGCTGGAACAGTGACGGGTCAAGATTATCTTTCCAATTCGAATGCCTGGCAAAAGTGAACAGTTCTGCGGATGGCGCAGGTTTTATCACTTTTCGCGGCGTGTGCTTTTTCAGCATGTGGGCATAGTATGGCAGCTTCTCTACATTTGCCGTGACGCTCTCCCAGTCTGTCCCGTCGATATAATCCTTCATTTGTTCCGCAAAGGTGTCCTCATACCATGCAGGGCGATCTTCCGCATCCTCAAGCAGTCGCTTGTATTTCAGATACCGGCTGCATGGCTTGTCGTCAGTGTGCAGGTATGCCGACAGGTCGGGCTTGATACCGCTTTTGGCAGAGTCGATCTCAAGTCCCGTCAGGATAGCAAGCGTTTCGCTTTCCTGTCTGCACTTTTCCTTGATGTCGGCATCTGCATTTTCATCGTAAGCGAGAATACTGCGGTCAAGCGCGGCATTGGAAATCTGCCCGACGCGCGAGGAAAAGGTGCTCTTGACTGCCTCAAACCGAGCGTGCAGGTCATTTGCATCCCACAACTGCGGTTCGGCGGTCGGAATACTGAGCAGGGGCAGATTGTTACGGCTTGCGAATCTGTCTTCAAATGGATTTGCCGTTTCCTTATAGTGAGAGGCAATGCTTTCACAGATCACCGGCTCATAGATCACCTTTACCATATCCCCGTCATAGTCCGCCCCGCCGAGCCGTTCGGCAATGAGCGACCACGGTTCTACCATTACGACACCGGACAGGTGCGAAAGATACCGACGGCGGATGCCATGTTCATGGCTTTGCGGATATACCACGACCTCCTCGTTCTTTGCAATATGCGGATTGCGTAGGATCGCCGTCATGTGACTGCCGGTCAGTCCGTATGCGGTTGTATAGCGGCAACGCGCGTCAAGCAACTCCCGGTAGATTTCCTCCGCATTTCTGTTGCCGTCTGTATAGGGTTTTAGCAGTTCGGCAAGAAACAAGGTCAGATCCGCCGAAAGATAGGCAACCCCTCCGCGCACGAGCAGATTGCCGCGGGCAAAATTCCGCAAAACGGTATTTGCGGCGCGGTCAAGCTCCCGCCGGTACTCTTTTTCCGCGAGCAAAAGGTCATTGCGGTGAAGCATCCCGGCAAGGCGGTAACCCCGGCTTCTCGGATTTTTCGGTGCATGGTCGACATAGTAGTCAAATTGAAACCATTCGTCGTTGAGAAGGCGATAGTAGATCTCCTCGGTCGTTTTGGTCAGCCACGCTCCGGTATCGCTGTCGTTTTGTTCGTCCTCTTTGTCCATACGGTCTTTCATCCAATCAAACGGCAAGCCAACCGGTCTGAACTGTTCACCACTCAGAGCGAGCGTAGAAAGGAACTGATAGTTCAGATCGGTAGACTGTTCACTATCCGTGCGGTTCACACCCGTAATATACAGCGTGTGACGGTAGGCGCGCAGGCGTTTCAGATATTCCGAAAAGGACAGCCCGTTTTCCGTCATCCAACCGCATCCCTTGAATTGGCTCCTCGTCAGAATCATCCGGACGCGTTCAATAGGATGCTCCACACCCCACAGATCCGTGATTTTCGTGACGGTTGCCTCACGGAACAGTCCGTGAAAGTCCACCTCATGCACCATGCCCTTGATATACGGCATCCGGATCTGGAACGAGGTATGAATGTGCTTTCCGCAGTACAACCGATCGATCTCTTCCGCAAGCGCAGGGGAAAGAATGCCTTCGCCGTCAAACAGCGTGACTTTTACATCGCTCTTTTTCTCCACTCTCTCGTAGTTGCGAACATCGCCGATACCTGTCCTATCTTCCACGGTAATGACATCCACATCCGGATAGACAGCCGTCGGATTGTCGATGACAACGATCGCATCCTTGTCCCACAGCATATCCGTTTCAATGCGTGTTCCGCTCGAAAACAGCAGACCGTTATAGGCGTAGAGCTTGGACAATTGGCAAACGCCAAGTGTCATGCCGACTGTCATACGGCGGGAAAGCTCCTCATATATATCCGCGCGGACAAAAGAAAGCATAGCGCTGCGGCTCATACTGCCCGAGCGTTCAAAGGCGAGATAGCGTGCGTCTCCCTGACCGAAGTTCAATGTAATCCCCTCCGGGGAAAACATGGCTTCGGTCTTTTTTTGCATGAGCGCCGCTTTCGGGTTATCCGCATCCCGATCAAATATTCCTTTGAAGTCAAGATAGAGTATTACATCCGCAAGATCGGAGATCGGCGTGTCCGAGGTGGATTGCTTGTATTTCTCCCCGCGGAGGATGCACATAGCCTGAAAGAAAATGGCGTTGTCCTCCTGCCAGGTATCACCGTCTCCCATGATGATGCTTTTCGTCTGCGCCGGCGTCAGTGCAAAAGAATAGGTGCCCTGATCGATTGGTTTAGCATAGGGCAGCATAGCCTGCACCGACAGTCGCCGTATAAGATATCTGAGTTTCGCCATGGAGACCTCCGTAATTGTTTTTTTATAGTATACCATAGATTGCCGAGAAAATCAATTTGTATCTTTATAACTACTCCCATATTGTTAAGAAAATGCAAAAGCAAACAAACTGGTATCTGTATAAAAATGGCGTAACAAGCGGAACAGATAAAACTCCGGTTGCCGGTTTTTGTTTCGTTTGTTACGCCAAATTCAGATAAGCAGGTGCTTTCTTTTCGCAGAATTGTATTTATAAATACTGCTCACATATCATCGGAAAGGAGGAAAAGCGAATGATAGAAATTGCGGACAATATACACGGGTCGTAGCGAGACGACTTCCCGCTTCAGCGGGGCAAGCAGAGCGTTTGGACTCCCACCGCCAAAGGCGGTCGGAGCCAAACGCATTATTTTTTCGGGCGGAAGCCCGAACCCACTTGCCTTTTCTTTGAGAAAAGAAAAGGGTAAGCCAAAAGAAACGAATTTAATTATATCAATTTTCAGAGAGGTGATTTACAATGGCGACCAAAGGTCGCAAACGAAACAGAAAAAAGTCCTTTTGGGTGACAGACAGCGAATGGAAAGCAATTGAAAAGATTGCCGCCGGTATCGGCATGGGCATCGGTGAATATCTTCGCATCTCTGCACTCGGCAAGACAATCTATCAGATTGAAGAATTGAAGCCGGTTCTTCATGAGCTGAAATGTATCAGCCGCAATCTCAATCAGCTTACCATGCTTTCACATCAGGGCGTGGTGCGGACGGTCAATCTGACCGCAACGGCGGATGGCATCGGTCGGTGCTTTGAGGCAATCAACAAGCTGTACGCCGACACCGATGCGGTGATACAGGGTGGAGGTTGATGTTCTATGGCAACCGTTATTTTCATCAAGGAGAGCAAGCAGACGCCGAGTGCCATGCGCGGTTGTATCCGTTACTGCGTGCAGGAGAATAAAACCGTTGACGAAAACGGGAGGCAGTATGTCGGCGGTGTCAACTGCCTCGGTCAGCACGCTTATCAAGAATTCATGGCAACCAAAAATCTTTACGGCAAAGCCGATGGCACTTACTTCTATCAGTATGTGCAGTCATTTCTGCCGGGGGAAATTCAGTCTTACGAAGAAGCTCACCGCATCGGTCTGGAATTTGCCGGGAATTCCTTTCAAGGATATGAGGTCTTGGTTGCCACGCATCTGGACGCTTACGATGACGGCGGCGTTCAGAGAGTACACAACCATTTTATTGTCAATTCGGTCGGCTTTGAGGACGGCAGGAAGATTCACTTCACGCCGAACACCTTGCAGGAACTGCGGAAGATCAGCGATGACATCTGCCGTGACCACGGTCTGTCTGTGCTGCCTCCGTCGGAGCGCAGAAACGGTCAGGGCATCGGTACGCGGGAGTACCATGCAACGATGAGAGGCGAGGGATGGAAGTTCGGGCTGATCAATGACATTGACACTGCCATGACGCAGGCAGGCGACAGACGCGAGTTTTGTGATATCCTTGCTTCTGTCGGTTATTCCGTTACCTGGACGGAGGAAAGAAAATATATCACATTCACCTGTCCGAACGGGCGCAAGGTTCGTGACAACAAATTACACGACAACAAATATACCAAGGAGAATTTAGAGTATGAATTCAGAATACGAAAACAAATTACAGAACACGCCGGCAGTCAGTTCCATGGACAAACTGAAAGCAGCATCCAGAACGGCAGTCAAGACAATCGAGGAAACACCGTATCAGCCGATTGTTTATGCGATTCCGAAGGAGGATTGGAACGCCTTTCGGGAATGGACGAAACAGGCGGTGACATTTCAACCCACGCTGTATCAGCAGATAGCGGCACTGACGACCAAGAAGGAATCAGAGGCTTACACGGACGAGATATGGAGCGAAATCCGGAATTGGGCGGAGGAGGTGACCGGAAACGTGCAGAAAACAGCGGAGAGCATTGTGCCGAGAGTGCAGACGCTGTTGAATCAGAACAAGGAGCTACTCGAACAGGATGGGAGGATGCGCGAGCAGTTTATCTCAGGTCTCGACTTGAAGGAAACCAATCGCATCAAAGAATTCAAAGATCTGCTTATGGGTATGAAGCGGTGGATCATCACGGCGATTGCATCGACCATCGGCGGTTCGGCGATTTTAAGTACGGTGATCTGTCTTCTGATGAGATAACAGCGTTCTTCAAAAGCGAACGGAAAGAAACCGACCTGCCCGATGACGAACCGACAGAAACGGAAGATCTGACACAGAGAAAATACAATGATCTGCGGGAGCAGGCGGAGCTTGGTAACCTATATGCCGGGTGCCGTCTCTCCTGTATTTTGTTTGACGAGGACAGTCCGTACTACGATGCGTACGGCGGCGCATATTACCTTGAATCCTCCGCAAAGCAGGGCTACCATGTGGCGCAGTATCGGCTCGGCAAGATGATCTATGAGGGTGGTTATTACCGTCGTATTCCCGAGAACGCCGAGTATTGGCTTTTGCTGTCCGCAAGGCAGAACAACCCGTATGCCGAGGCATTGCTGGGGCGATTGTACCTCATCGGAGATTTTCTACACCTTGACCGCAAGGCTGGCGTCGATCTTCTGTACGATGCAATACGCCATGGGAACGCTCACGCTGCATATACGCTCGGCAAATATTACGCCGACGGAAAGTACCTGAAAAAAGACATTCCGAAAGCTGTCGCGCTTTTGGAGCAGGCGGCGCAGATGGGCGACCTTCATGCGGAGTACAGGCTCGCCAAGATCTATCTCTTTGAGTCGGACTGTTTTGATTGGCAGAAAGCCGTGGAGTATCTGAACACGGCTGCGCACAAGGGCAACGAAAATGCCTATCGGGCATTGCAGAACATGAGCCAAAGCACGGTGATCTCTATCACCACCGGCATTGCCGACCTGGTCGGCGATCTGTCTGCTGTGTTCGATGAAAGACCGGCGGTGGAGGATTGCACTACCATGCCGGAACGCAGGGAAAGGAAGAAATATGAGTATGAGCAGAGTTTATAGTATCACATTTTTATTATCTGAATTATTTTCTCTTGAAGGGAGGAAAATATATCTGAACAATCCTGAAAGAACGAGGTAACCGGATGGGGAAAGTTATAACTGACGAAGAACGCGAAAAACGCATGGCAGAGGATATGTGGCTTAATTATTTCAATCGTTATCTGTTTGAGAGCGGTACAATCTCAGAGAAAGAATACAAGAGAATGACCGAAAAGATTGCCGCAAGAAAAGCAAAACGCTATCCTGAAAGGGACGCAAGGTGAGCGGGTTCACCTCGGAGTGCTTAAAGCACTCCGATACATAAATGTTTGTCAAAGATATTATTTGACAAATTTCGATTTCTGTATTGCAATATAAGGTCGATTGTGGTATAATGCAATCAATAGATAATGATAAAACGAATTTACGAAAGGGCGATGATATGGATATCTTAAATATCAGAGCATTATTACGAACCAAATCAATATATGATATCCCCCTGCGGGTCACATATTACGCGCGCGTTTCTTCTGAAAGTGATGAACAGCTCAACTCACTCGATAACCAGATTGCATATTATGAAGACTTGATCAGGAGAAACCGCGCATGGACATATGTTCCGGGTTATGTTGACGAGGGGCTTTCCGGTATCTCTACAAAGAAGAGAAAACATTTCAATGAGATGATTGCTGATGCTAAGGAGGGTGCATTTGACCTAATTATAACAAAGGAAATTTCCCGATTTGCCCGTAATACGCTTGACTCTCTGCAATATACAAGAGAATTGCTCGGATGGGGAGTGGGCGTATTTTTTCAAAACGATAACATCAATACGCTTGATGAAGATGCAGAGCTTCGGCTTACAATTATGTCCTCCATCGCGCAGGATGAGCTTCGCAAGCTCTCCTCGCGTGTCAAATTCGGGCATCAGCAAGCTATCAAGTCCAATGTGGTTCTTGGCAACAGCCGTATCTTCGGATATAAAAAGGATGAAAAACGCCTTGTCATTGACGAAAGCCAGGCGCCGATGGTGCGCGATTTGTTCAGGCTTTACGCGACAGGCGAATACAGCATGAAGCAACTCGAAACGCTGTTTTACGAACAGGGGTACCGTAATTACAACGGCAACAAAATTGCTCATACCACAATGTCGGGTATCATATCCAATCCGAAATATAAGGGCTATTATGTGGGCAACAAGGTTCGTATTGTGGATATGTTTACAAAAAAGCAGAAGTTTTTGCCTCCTGAAGAATGGGTCATGTTTAAAGATGAAACAGGAGAAATTGTCCCCGCCATCGTATCCGAGGAACTATGGGATAAAGCAAATGAGGTATTGACCCGCAGAAGTGAGGATGTTAAAAACCGTCAGGGTATCTGCAACCACGCCAATCTCCTGACAGGAAAATTATACTGCGCCCATTGCGGTGCCGCATATTACCGCCGTGAATCCAAAAGCAAGGACGGCACGGTCAATTCCAAATGGGTCTGCTCCGGAAAGATAAACAACGGTGCTGATTCCTGCCCATCTTTCCCAATCTACGAGGATGAGATTAAGCCCATCCTGTTTGAGGTGTTCAGCGAAACACGGGTGGATGTGGAAGCCCTGCTTGCAAACTACGAGGAAATGTTCCGGTCAATGGAAGCAGATGATGAAACCGCGGGGCAGATGGAAGAACAAAAGCGGATTATAGCACTTGCCGACCAAAAGAAAAATAAACTTCTCGAGCTTGTAACGACAGGCGCCATTACGACGGCAAATTTCAAATCCATGACCGCCTCATGCGACAGGGAAGCGGAGGAAGCGCAGAAAACGCTCACGGAACTTGAAGAGCAACTGTTTACAAAAGAGGAATACCGCAAGCACATCGGCGAGGTAAAAGCAAGACTCGATGCTGCTGTCCGTGACGCAAGCACAGGTATGATTACAAACGAATTTGTTGCCCAATATATTGATAAAATCATAGTCACATCAGACGGAAATGATACAGCGAAGCTTGAAATCAAGATATTTACGGGCAAAAACACGGAAAAATGGCTCAAAAAGCTCAGTGAACGACATCGGGGTCGTACGGGTGTCATGTCTAAGAAAATGATCGAGTCATATGAAAATTCGATCAAAACAAAGTAAGGTATAGTAACGCTATAACTTTATAAAAGAAAAAGCTCTCCGATTTTTTTCGGAGAGTTTTTTCTCTGAAGTGAATAAAGCGGAATATAAAGGCAAGAATATAAAAAACAAAACTACATACAAAAGGAGAAATCTTGAAATGAAATTTATAACGATATTTGCCGCGCTTGTTCTTTGCCTATGTATGATATGTTCTTTTATTCCCTCTCAGAGCGATATGCAGATATACACAGACACCGTAAGACTTCATGTGATAGCCGAATCGGACGACAGTGCCGATCAGCTTATAAAGCTTTCCGTAAGAGATGAGGTTGTGGAATATCTGTCAGAGCTTGCGAAAGAGGCGCAAAGCGCAAATGAAACGATAAAAATAATAAATGACAACATTGACGATATCCGCCGCGTTGCCGACGGCGCACTTGAAAGGCTCGGCTCGGACGCAAAAACCGAAGTGGTGCTTTCAAGCGAATATTATCCTACCCGCAGCTGTGAAAACATTCGTCTTCCGGCGGGAACTTATACCTCTCTTAAAATAAAAATAGGAAAAGCGCAGGGACATAACTGGTGGTGCGTGCTTTATCCTCAGCTTTCGCGCGGAAGCGTTTCGGCAAACGATACGCTTATAAGAACGGGATTTTCTTCCGATCAGATAGAGCTTCTTACCGGAAACGAAAAAATAAAATATAAGCTCAGATTCAAAATACTTGAATTGTTCGGCTAAAAAAACAGGCGGCTCTTTTTTTCAAAGAGTCGCTTGTTTTTAACTTTTAATTGATTTTTTCTTTTTTCTGTGATAAAATATCTCCGGAGGGGATAACGGATGGAACTTGAAAAGATTGTTGCGGCAAATATCACCGAGCTTCGCAAAAGCAAACAATGGACTCAGCTCGAGCTTGCCGAAAAGCTGAATTATTCTGATAAATCAATATCTAAATGGGAACGCGGAGACGGACTTCCCGACCTTAAAACGCTTTGCAAAATGGCGGAGCTTTTTTCCGTTTCGCTTGATTTTTTTGTTACGGAGGGC
Organism: uncultured Eubacteriales bacterium; assembly: GCA_963614875.1. Lineage (GTDB taxonomy): Bacteria > Bacillota > Clostridia > Oscillospirales > CAG-272 > CAG-841. Next base: position 140,947 of record CAVEFC010000001.1, read on the forward strand.
GCTCCCGAGCAGCTTGAAAAATATTCCGCACCGAAGGAAGAAAAGGGTTACAGACTTGTAATAGCGCTGCTTACGGCAGTCGGCTTTTGGACGGCGGCAACGGCATTTTACATATATTTTATGATATACAAAAGCATAAACGCATGGACGCTTTTTGTCTGGCCGGTACCGCTGTCGTTTGCGGTAATGTACCGTTTCAATATGAAATGGGGCAAGAAATGGCTCGGACTTGTCTGCTCGTCGGGCTTTTGCTGGACGCTCCTTGCGGCGTTTTATCTGCAATTTTTAAGCTATAATTTCTGGCTTTTGTTCGTTGTCGGAGCGCCGATACAGGCTGCGCTCGTGCTTTGGTGGATAGTCGTCGTAAAATACAAAAAATAACGGATTTTTTCTTTGCCGCAGACCGTGGCTCTGCGCAGAACAAAATAGCAAAAAGCACCGCAAAAGCGGTGCTTTTATTGTTTTTACAGCACAAGCGCTATTACCGAAAGCGCCGCAAGTATCGTCGGCACGGATATTATCGCGCCGTATTTTACAAACTGCCCAAAGCCGAGCGTCACCTTGTAGCGCTTCAGAAGCGACATCCACATAATTCCCGCAAGCGCGCCGACGGGCGTAAGAAACGCGCCTATGTTCGAGCCCGCTATCGTGCCGTATGCGGCGGAGGTCAGAAGCTCTTCCGGAAGCGTTTCCATAACGGGAACAAAAAGCACGCTCATGGGAATATTGTTTATCAGATTTGCCGCAAGCACGGAGGAAATTCCGTAGGAAAAAACAACGTTTTTTTCTCCGAGAAGCTCACCCAGAAGCTCCGTCGCTCCGCTGTCGCGCAGAGCGCAGACTATGACAAACATCGAAAGCACAAACGGTACAAGATGCCACGGCGCGCGGCGCAGACATCCGCAAAGCTCCGCGGGGCGTCGCCTCTGAATTGCCGAGATGACCGCCGCAAGAGCAAAAAGCAAAAGCGCGGATGACAGCGACACTATCCACATTTCGATACCGAAATACGAGCCGACCGCCATTATCAGCGTGCAGACGGAAAGTATCGAAAGTCCCATTATGAGAAGCGGCTTGTTTTTTATTTTCACTTCTTCCACATCGGTTTTCTCTATCGGCGCGGAAAGACTTTTTGAAAAGCACAGCCACAGCATTTCGAGCGCGACAAGTCCCGCCGCAAGCGTGGGCAAAAGCATTACTTTAAGATAGGAGATAAAATCTATTCCCACCGCCGAAGAAATATAAATATTCGTCGGATTGCCTATTATCAGCGCCATACTCCATGTGTTTGCCGCTATGAATTCCGCAATAAGATACGGAACGGGATCTATTTTCGCGTGCGACGCAAAATAGCATATAAACGGCGTAAACGTAAGAATTATTATATCGTTTGAGGTAAATACCGTCAGCACGGAAACGGTTATGTAAAGATAAAAGAAAAGCCGCTTGCGGCTTCTGCCGGCTTTTTTCAACGCTATCGCGGCGATGTAGCCGAAAAATCCCACCTCGTCAAGAAAAACGGAAAGCACCGTCATTGAGATGAAAAGCGTAAGTATTTTCAAAGGGTTTACCGCGTCGTCCGAGGTAAACGCCGACAATATTTTTTCCGGCTCCGCACAGCCGCAGGCAATCATAACGACAGCCCCCGCCAGAGCGACAAGGCAATAGCTGTCAAGCTTAAGTCTGCCTATTTTAAGCGAGGGCTTAAAAAGTATCGAAAGTATCATAAACACGCAGGTAACCGCGCAGATGATAATTGAAGCTGCCATTTTTTCGTATCTCCGAAAGTCTTGCGTAATTTACTTTCTCAGCGTGAGCTTTATCTGCTCCGTGCGGGAAAGTCCCATTGGCTTTACATATTCCGCCATTGCCGAATCAAATTCTTTTCCGTATTCCAGCTCCGACGGAGAATGAGCGTCACAGCCGAAAATAACCGTATTTCCTACCTCCGCGGCTATGCGGAAAAAGTCCTTTCTCGGATAATGACGGTTTGCCCTTATTCCCAGAAAATTTATTTCAAGCGGAATTCCGAGCCGTTTTATATTTTCGCACATATATCTCATATGCTTTTCGTATATTTTTTCGTCGCCCGTGAACCTGAAAATATCGGGATGCGCGATATACGCATACTTTCCGCTCGAAAGTCCCTCCGTCACCTGGTTTACATACCTTTCAAGGTCTTTTTCTTCGGTATATATATCGCAGCTGCCGGTGCCGTCGTATTCGTTGCCGAGATAATGCTGCCCCATTATAAGATAATCCACCGGATATCCCGAAAGAAAATCCACAAGCTTTCCGAAGTGCTTCGGATAATATTCGGCTTCAAGCCCTATGAAAATATCAATATCGTTTTTGTATTCCCCGCGCAGTGCGAGAAGCGAGCTTACATATCCGTCAAGCTCCTCGGGGCGCATACGGAAATGAGAATAATAATCCCCGTCGAAAAAATACGGGCTGTGATCGGAAAAGCCGAGCGTTTTTATTCCCTGCTCTATTGCTTTTTCAACATATTCCCTGTCCTGCCCGACTGCGTGATGACAGCGGAACGTATGAGTATGAAAATTTGCCGAAAGTCTGTCTTCGCTCGGATTTTTGTTTCCAACAATCATTTTTCTGCCTCTGCTTTTGATTTTTTCTGACGGCTTATCGCTTCCCGCCAGCAACGATGGCACATCGCAACGTAGCTGTCATTTCCGCCGAGGAAAACCTGCTCTCCCTCGGTAAGAACGTTGCCGCTTCCGTCAAGCCTTGCGTTTACTATCGCCTTTGAGCCGCAACGGCATATCGTTTTTATTTCGGTTATGGAATCCGCCACCTCAAAAAGTCGGCGGCTTCCCGGAAAAAGCTTTGTCCTGAAATCCGTGCGGAGTCCGAAGCAAAGCACGGGAAGCTCCCTGTCGTTTACAAGATTGCGTAGCTGATCTATCTGCTTTTCCGTGAAAAACTGACATTCGTCGGCAATTATAACGTCGCAGTCGCCGTGATTTTTATATTCCTTTTCTATATTCATACCGGCAGGAACAGCCTGCGCCTCAGCCGAAAGTCCTATGCGCGACCGGACGGTGCTTTCGCCGTCGCGGTTGTCGGTTGAAGGCTTTATCAGCCATACCTTCATTCCGCGTTCCTCGTAATTGAATTTCGTTATCAGGGCGTTGGCGGTTTTTGAGCTGCCCATCGCTCCGTATTTGAAATACAGCTTTGCCATATTGCGTTCCTTTGCGTTTTTTATTTTACATTCAGATTTTACAATATTTTGCGCCCGATGTCAACGCGATTTGCAAATTGAACGCAAAATATTTTTTGTTTTTGTTATTGACTTTTTCTTTTGTAAAATATATACTCTTATCCGTAATCGAAAATCGGCGGTGATGATATTGAGCAAAGCAAAAACAAGCATAAGAACGTGCGTGAATGTCGGCGTTTCGGCGGCAATAATCGCCGTCTGCTCGCAGATAAGCATTCCGTCGGCTGTGCCGTTCACGATGCAGACGTTTGCGGTGTTTACCGTCGTCGGACTTTTCGGAATGTGGCAGGGAACGTGCGCCGTGGCGATATATATCGCGCTCGGCGCGCTCGGACTTCCCGTTTTTTCGGGCTTCAAGGGCGGAATAGGCGCTCTTGTCGGAGCGACGGGCGGATATATTTTCGGATTTCTTGCGCTTGCGCTGATAATGGGCGCAATGATAAAAGCAAAGCCGGATAATATCCCTTGGGCGTTTTTTTCAATGGCAGTCGGACTTTTCGCCTGCTATGCCTTCGGCAGCGCGTGGTTTTACTTTTTCTACGCCGCAAAGGGCGAGGCAAAAAGCGTCTGGGGAATTCTTCTTTCGTGCGTTTTTCCTTATCTTCTTCCGGACGCGGCAAAAGCCGCGCTTTCTCAGCTTATCGTCCGCAGATGCAAAAAATATATTAAAAAACAATCCTCATAAAAAACCGTCCCGCAAAGCTTTTCTGCGGGACGCTTTTATTTTTCAGAACACCACCGTAAGCAGCATTTTGAAGCGCTCCTCGCCGTACACGGCGTGCGGAACGTTTCTCGGCATCACGATGCTTTCTCCCTCGCAAAGATAATATTCACTGCCGTCGATTGTAAATCTGCCCTTGCCGTCAAGCACTGTCACGAGCGCATCTCCACCCGAGGAATGTGTGCTTATTTCTTCTCCCTTTTCAAAAGCAAAAAGCGTAAGACTTACGTTTCCGTTCTGGGCAAGAGTTTTGCTCACCACCTGACCGTCTCTGTATTCGACCTCGTTTTTAAGACAGAGCTTTGTCTGCTTTTGTATATTTTTTATTGGCGTGCTTTCAAATATTTTCATAAAAAATTCCGCTCCTTTCAGTGTATTGCAATATTTATTTTACTCTTTTCGCGAAAAAAATCAATACTTAAGAATTTATATTTGACAATTGACCTTTTGATTTGTTTGTGCTATTATATACTCACAATTCAATTGTTTTTGGGAGATGCTTATGAAAATAATTATTGCCGGAAGCGGAAAGGTCGGCTATACGCTTACGCGTCAGCTTTCGTCGGAAGGCTATGATGTCACGGTTATCGACAAGGACAGCGACGTGCTTCAGAACGTAATGGAGCATTACGACGTTATGGCTGTGTGCGGTAACTGCGCCACTAAAAGCATACTTGTATCGGCAGGAGCTTCGGATGCGGATCTTCTCATAGCCGCAACGGGCGAGGACGAGGTAAATCTTCTCTGCTGTGCCGTGGCTCATAAAATAAATCCCGCCATACATACCATAGCGAGAATCCGCAACCCCGAATACAGCGAACAGATATACGGCATGCGCGACGTTTTCGCGCTTTCGATGGCGATAAATCCCGAAAAGCAGGCTGCGCTTGAAATAGAAAGACTGCTCAAATACCCGGGATTTCTCAATCGCGACACCTTTGCAAAGGGCAAGGTTGAAATAGTCGAGCTTAAAATAGACGCGGAAAGTCCGCTCTGCAACGTTCCGCTCAAAAAAATGGGCGATATAGTAAAATGCAGAGTGCTTGTGTGCGTTGTCCTCCGCAACGGAGAAGCGATCGCGCCGGACGGCAATTTCGTCCTTTCCGAAGGCGACAGAATATTCGTCACCGCGCCCGTAAACGAGCTTACCGCGCTTCTTTCCGGACTCGGAATCGTGACGAAAAAGGTTAAAAACGTAATAATCTGCGGCGGCGGCAGAATAGGCTATTATCTTGCCATGCGACTCAGCCGCGACGGATTTTCGACAAAGATAATCGAAAACGATTACAAAAAATGCGCCGAAATTTCGGCGGCGCTTCCCGATATTGACGTTATCAACGGCGACGCGTGCAATCACGACCTTCTCAAAAGCGAAGGTATTTCAAAGTGCGACGCGCTCGTAACGCTCACCGGCTTTGACGAAATGAATATGATAATTTCACTTTACGGAAGAAACAAGGGCGTAAAGCAGACGGTTACAAAGCTTTCAAGGCTGAAAAACAGCGGCATACTCGGCGATATCCCGCTCGGAAGCGTAATCTGTCCGAACGAGCTTTGCTGCAATACCATAGTTCAGTATGTCCGCGCGATGAAAAATCAGACCGGAGCCGCGCTTGCCGTGCATTTCATTGCGGACAGACGCGCCGAAGCGATAGAATTCCGCGTTGACGATTCGACAATTCACTGCGGAGAGCCGCTCAAAAATCTCAGAACGAAGAAAAACGTGCTTGTTGCGTGCATAACGCGCGGCGGAGAAACGGAAATCCCGAGCGGCGATTCGTTTTATCAGAAGGGCGATTCCGTTGTGGTCGTAACGACGGGCACAAACACAATATATCAGCTCAGCGATATCTTTGCGTAAAAGAGGCGGGATATGAACTACAAAGTAATAGGTAAGATAATTTCTCAGATACTTGCCATAGAAGCCGCGCTTATGCTGCCTGCGGTAATCATAAGCGTGTGCGACGGAGAAACAAACGCGGCGAAGGCTTTTCTTCTGACAATGGGCATAACGTTTGTTTTCAGCGGAATATTTGCGCTTTTGTCACGCAATGCGAAAAAGGGCTTTTATGCAAGAGAGGGCCTTGTCTGCGTCGGACTCGGCTGGATATTTTTAAGTCTTTTCGGTTGTCTGCCGTTTGTCATTTCCGGAGAAATACCTCATTTTGTCGACGCGCTTTTTGAAATAGTTTCCGGCTTTACGACAACAGGCTCATCAATTCTCGAAAACGTCGAGCTGCTTACAAGAGGTATGCTTTACTGGAGAAGCTTCAGCCATTGGCTCGGCGGAATGGGCGTGCTTGTATTCATTCTCGCCGTGCTTCCCAAAAGCAAGGACAGCGGCGGATTTTCGCTTCATCTGCTGAAAGCCGAAAGCCCGGGGCCCGACGTCGGAAAGCTTATGCCAAAGCTCGGTCAGACGGCGCTCACGCTTTATTCCATATACATAGGTCTGACCATTATAAATTTCGTTGCGCTCATAATCGCAAAAATGCCTTGGTTTGACGCGCTCTGCACGACGTTCGGAACGGCAGGCACGGGCGGCTTCGGAATAAAGGTTGACAGTATGGCAGGCTATTCGCCCGCGATACAGATAATTACCACTGTATTTATGCTGCTTTTCGGCGTAAATTTCAACTGCTATTACTGGCTTTTGCTCCGCAATTTCAGAAGCGTTTTCAAAAACGAAGAGCTAAGGCTCTATCTCGGATCGTTTGTCGCGGCGACGGCTCTCATCACGATAAACACTCTGAAAATGTTCTCCTCCGTCGGAGAAGGACTTCGCCACGCGGCTTTTCAGGTGTCGAGCATAATGACAACCACCGGCTTTGCAACGACAGACTTCAATAATTGGCCGGCATTTTCAAAGGCTGTAATTCTTCTGCTTATGATAATGGGCGCCTGCGCCGGAAGCACCGGCGGCGGCTTCAAATGCGCGCGCGTGCTTATAATTTTCAAAAATCTGAAAAGAAACATAAAGAAAATGCTTCATCCTCAGAGCGTGCAGATTATCCGCGCGGACGGAGAGCCCCTGCGCGAAAGCGTTGTCGAAGGCACAAACGTTTATCTTATCGCTTATTCTTTTATCGCCGTGGCAAGCTTTCTTATAGTTTCAATCGACGGTTTTTCCGTCGAAACAAACCTTTCGGCTGTCCTTTCGTGCTTCAACAATATAGGTCCTGGACTTGACGTCGTCGGTCCTATGGGGAATTTCTCCGGCTACGGAATTTTTTCAAAGCTTGTGCTGACGCTCGATATGCTTGCCGGCAGACTTGAAATATTCCCCATTCTCGTGCTTTTCTCGGGCAGAACGTGGAAAGCTCACTGATCTGAAAAGGAAGGTACTGCGGTTTTGATTTTTTATATAATCGCCGGAATATTGCTGTTTATAATCATTGCTTATGCGGTTTTTATCGCCGCTACGTTTCATATGGCGGTCGGCCGCGCCGATAATTTTCCGGATATTTTTTCCGAAAACAGCGCAAAAGAGCTGCACATAAACGAAAAATTTCTTCCCGAAATACGCAGGGGCGCGGAATTTATAAAAAGTCTGCCGTCCGAAGACGTTTTTATCGTAAGCTATGACGGTCTTCGTCTGTACGGAAGGCTGCTTTGCGCGGAAAACGCGAAAGCCACGGTTATTCTTTTTCACGGGTTCCGTTCGTTTCCCGAATTTGAATTTGCAAACGTGGCTGAAAAATATCATAATATGGGGTATAATCTTCTGCTTGTCACTCAGCGCGCTCACGGAAAAAGCGAAGGAAAATATATCACCTTCGGACTTAAAGAGCGGTTTGACTGCGTAAAATGGGCAGAATACATCGCAGGGCGCTTTCCGTCCCTGCCGATAGTGCTTGAAGGGCTTTCGATGGGCGCGACAACCGTGCTTATGGCAAGCAATCTTGACCTGCCGAAAAACGTGAAATGCATAATCGCCGACTGCGGCTTTACCTCGCCGAAGGAAATTTTCGATCACGTTGCGAAAAATATGTATCATCTTCCGCCCGCGCTTTGCGTGCCGGCATTCGCATATCTTTTCGGAAAGGAAACGGGGCTCAAAGCCGACAGCTTTTCAACCGTTGACGCGCTCGGAAAAACCTCTTTGCCCGTGCTTTTCATTCACGGTGAAGCCGATAACTTTGTCCCCTGCGAAATGTCGCGCAGCGGCGCTGAGGCGTGCGCTTCGGAGCATACTATCGTAACTGTTCCCGGCGCTTCGCACGGAAGAAGCTACCTTGTAGACCGCGAAAAATGCGACAAAGCCCTCGACACTTTTCTTGATAAATATGTGGGATAAAACAAAAAAACCGCTCGGACGAGCGGTTTTTGTTTTTTTATTCTTCTGCGTTTGCTTTTGCATCGGCAATTATCTTGTCGGCAACCATCGGAGGAACGTCCTCATAGCGTTCAAACTTCATTGTATAAGTTCCTCTGCCCTGAGTAATGGCGCGGAGCTGAATTGCAAAGTCTGACATTTCGGCTATCGGAGCTTCGGCTTCAAGCATCTGCTCACCTTTTCTTTCGGTGGGAGTCATTCCGAGAACTCTGCCGCGACGCTTTGTAAATGCGGACATTATATCGCCGAGCATTTCGGAGGGAGCATAAACCTTTACGTTTGCAACAGGCTCAAGAAGAACGGGGTTGGCTTTCATAAGGCCTTCCTTGTATGCAAGAGAGGCTGCTATCTTGAACGCCATTTCCGAAGAGTCAACGGGGTGATATGAACCGTCGTAAAGGTCGGCTTTCAGGTAAACAACGGGGTAGCCTGCAAGAACGCCCTTCTGCATCGATTCGAGAAGTCCTTTTTCGACTGCGGGGTTGAAGTTCTTCGGTACGGTGCCGCCGACAACGGATACTTCAAAGGTAAGACCTTCCGTTTCGCCGGGAGAGAAGCGTATATGAACGTCGCCGTACTGACCGTGACCGCCGGACTGCTTCTTGTGCTTGCCCTGAACGTCGCTGCGACCTCTGATCGTTTCTCTGTAAGCAACTCTCGGCTGTTCGAGATCAACCGATACACCGAAGCGCGATTTGAGCTTTGAAACGATTACGTCTATGTGTATATCGCCCTGTCCCGAAACGAGCATCTGCTTTGTTTCGGCATTGTTTTCATATTTGATTGAGGGATCTTCTTCTATAAGTCTTGCTATACCCTGCGCGATCTTGTCCTCTTCGCCCTTGCCCTTGGATACTATCGCTCTCTGATAGAAGGATTCGGGATATACTATCTTCTTGTAGGGCTTTGCGTTGGGCTCGGCGGAAAGCGTATCGTTTGTGTTGGTGTTTGCAAGCTTTGCGGTAACGCCTATATCGCCGCAGCAAAGCGTATCGACCTCTGTCTGCTTCTTTCCGCAGATTGTATAAATGTGCGCGAATTTTTCCGTCTGATCGGTTCTGAGGTTTTTAAGCTCGGTGCCGCTCTTGAGCTCACCGCTCATAACCTTGAAGAACGACATTTTTCCCACGAACGGATCGGCAATCGTCTTGAATACGAATATCGAAGGCTCGCCCGTTTCGGACATTGTCTTTTCGTGCTCCGTGCCGTCGTCATCGACAACGATTTCACCCTTGTGGAAGAGCGGATTCGGGAACGTGCCGACGATGAAATCCATAAGAGATTCTATTCCGCAGAGGTTTGTTGCGGAGCCGCAGAATACGGGCGCTATCGTGCCTGTACGAACGCCTTCGTGAACGGCTTTCATTGCTTCCTCTCTTGAAATTTCCTCTCCGCCGAAGTATTTTTCCATAAGATCGTCGCTTGTTTCCGCAATGGACTCCATAAGCATCGTATGGAATTTTTCAATTCTTTCGTTGTTTTCCTCGGGAATTTCGATTTCCTTGCCAGCGTTGCCCTTTCCGAAGCCGAACGCCTTCATATCTATAAGGTCAAGCAGACCTACGATGCTGTCGCCCTTGAGAACGGGAATGACAACGGGACATACGCTGTTTCCGAACATTTCGTGAAGCTCTTTGAAAACGTGACCGAAGCGCGCTTCGGGATCGTCGCACTTGTTGATGAAGAACGCTCTCGGAACGTGACGGTCGGTTACGTTTCTCCACGCAATTTCCGTGCCGACTTCAACGCCGGCTTTTGCGTTTACAACTATAAGAGCCGCGCCCGTAACACGAAGCGCCTGAACGACCTCGCCGGAAAAATCAAGATATCCGGGAGTGTCGATTATGTTTATTTTCGTGCCTTTATAATTTACCGGAGCAATCGATGCCGAAAGAGAGAAGCCGCGCTTGATCTCTTCGGGATCGTAATCGCAGACGGTGTTGCCGTCAGTAGGATTGCCCAGACGGTCTGTTCCTTTCGTAAGATAAAGCATTGCCTCCGCAAGCGAAGTTTTACCGTCGGCGCTGTGACCGAGAAGGCATACGTTGCGAATGTCTTTTGTAAGTACTTTTCCCATATATCTACTCCTTGAATAATATTGTTTAGTTCGCTTTTCCGTCTTTTTGAACAGAATTACAAAAATTCAACATATATATTATATAACTTTTGTTAGAAATTATCAAGATAAATTTGATTTTTTAACATTCGGCATATTGGCAGAAAAAGATATTTTATATTTGTGAAATATTTACATAATCCCGCCCTTTTCCGCGATTTTCAAAGCAAAAACCCGTATTTATGTCTCTGCGTGCGCTTTTGCGGTATAATATCGCGCACAGAAGAAATAATACCTTTGTTTACATTCTTTCTATTGACAAAGAAGAAACCGGAAGCTATAATATGATTGCAAAAATATTTACGGAGGTAAAGCTGTAATGGAGATCACAAAGCAATCGGTAATAGGCGATGTTCTTGACTTCGCTCCCGAAACGGCTGAATTCTTTTTTGAAATCGGTATGCACTGTCTCGGATGCCCCATGTCGAGAGGCGAAACAATAGAGCAGGCGTGCGCCGTTCACGGCACTGACGCGGACGAGCTTGTCAAAAAGCTCAAAGCGGCTGTTGCGGACAAAAAATAATTTTCAAAAGCAGAAGGCTTCCCCCGATTCCGCAAGGTTACCGGGGGAAAACTTTTAAGGGAGCGTTATGACAAATTTTCAAAAGCCCGATCCGCGCCTTTTTGCAGCGGCGAAGCTTGTGCGCGGCGACTTTATAATAGACGTCGGGACAGACCACGCGATTCTTCCCGTGTATCTGTGCCTTTCGGGAAAAATATCACGGGCGATAGCCTCGGACATAAACCGCGGTCCGCTTGAGCGCGCAAAAAAGAATATTGAAAGAAACGGTCTTTCGGATAAGATAGAAGCCGTGCTTACCGCCGGTCTTTGCGGACTTGACGACCGCTCTCCCACCGATATAGTTATCGCCGGAATGGGCGGAATAATGATAAAGGATATAATTTCCACGTCCGCGCTTGCAAAAAAAGCGCACCTTGTTCTTCAGCCGATGACTCACGCCCATATTCTGCGCGGATATCTCACGGAAAACGGCTTTGACATCTGCGAGGAGCGTCTTGCCCGTGCTGACGGCAGAGTTTACGTTATAATATCGGCGCAGTATACGGGAAAGGGCTGCGATTATTCCGAAGCGGAGCTTTATTCGGGACGCTTTACGGATGAATACAAAAGCAAAAACTCCGCGCTTTGCTCGGAGCATTACGAAAAACTGCTTTCTACGCTCAAAAAGAAAACCGAGCTCGGCGGCGACGAAAAAGCCGCAGTGCTTTACGCAAAAATAAACGAAATGAAAAAGGAGCTGCCATTATGTCAACAGTAAAGGATATTTATTCATACCTTGACGGACTTTATCCCCGCTCGCTTTCGTGCGAATGGGACAACGACGGACTTATGGTCTGTCCCGATTCAGAAAAGGAAGTAAAAAAGGTGCTGCTTGCGCTCGACGTCACGCAAAGGGTGGCAGACGAAGCGATAAGCGGCGGCTTTGACCTTATAATATCGCACCATCCTCTTATTTTCCGTCCGCTCCGTCAGCTTTCGGAGGAATATGCCGGAGCGCTTATCCCTATGAAGCTGTTTTCCGCGGGAATTTCCGTGATCAGCCTTCATACGCGCTTTGACGCCGGCGAAGGCGGAATAAACGATACTCTCGCCGCGCTTCTCGGTCTTGACGTTATCTCCGCTTTCGGTTCGGAGGGCGAAAAATGCGGCAGACTTTGCATAGCCTCAGAAACAACGGCGCACGGACTATGCGAAAAAATAAAGGAAACGCTCGGCGCGCCGTGCGTGCTTTGCGGAAATCCCGAAAAGGAAATCCGCACGGCAGCGCTTCTCGGCGGCGACGGAAAAAGCTTTATAAGCGAAGCGATAAAGGTCGGCGCCGACGCCTTTGTGACGGGAGCGTCGGGCTATAATGCCGCGCTCGAAGCCGCAGACAGAGGTCTTGCCGTTATCGACGCGGGACACTATCACACGGAATTTCTTCCGCTCGTGACGAAAATGAAATCGCTTTTTTCGTCCGCCTTTGCGGATGTTTCCGTCACGGTATCGGGCGCGGGCTGTGAAATTTCGTGCTTTTAAGCCCTGAATTGTTACAGTTGTGTTTCAGGCGGAAAATGTGTATTGACAAACCGTAAATATAATATTACAATAATAAATACGGTTTTTGCCGTAATATCGGAAAAAAGGGAGGTGCCACAATGGACAAAGCAAGTGCAAAATCAAAGTTTTTATCGCAGGGTATGATAGGCGCCTTCGGAACGGATTTCTGAAAGCACATATCTTTACGTGCTATCGGCGCAGCCCTACGGCTGCGCCTTTTTCATACGCGCACGAAAGTGCAAAAAAATTTTCATCACAGGTAATTTTTTATGGATTCAAACAAAACAAAAAAACAGACAAAGGCGGAAATCCGCGCGCAAAAGCGTGCGCGCCTGAAAATGACCGCAGGCTTTATGCACGGCTCGGTCGGATTCTTTATAATAAGCATTGTTTCCGCGCTTATAGTCGCGCTGATCGATACCATAAGCCCGAAAATAATAAGCGTAACGGTTGACAGCGTGCTCGATACGAAAGCTCCCGAGCTTCCGCAGTTTATAATATCCGCTGTCGATTCGCTCGGCGGCTTCGGATTTTTCCGCACGCACCTTTATTATATCGCGCTGCTTATAGTTGCGCTGGCGGTGATCACGGCGATATTTCAGTACTGCAACAGAGTGTTCAACTCCAAGGGTGCCGAAACGCTTGTAAAAAATATGCGTGACAGCATTTTCTCGCACATAGAGCGTCTGCCGTTTTCGTGGCATATGAAAAATCAGACGGGCGACATTATACAGCGCTGTACCTCTGACGTCGATACGATAAAGCGATTCCTTTCCGATCAGCTCACTTCGCTTTTCAGAATAGTTATAATGCTTGTGCTTTCGCTTTACTATATGTTTTCGATGAACGTAAAGCTTGCGATAATCGCCTCGGCTTTTATGCCGGTAATAATCGCGTATTCGGCGCTTTTCCACGGAAAAATAGGCAAAAGCTTTGAGCTTTGCGACGAAAACGAAGGAACTCTTTCCGCAATCGCTCAGGAAAATCTTACGGGCGTGCGCGTGGTGCGCGCCTTCGGCAGAGAAAGCTACGAGCGCGAACGCTTTGACCGTCAGAACGAAAAATATACGTCACTCTGGGTAAAGCTTCACAGAACGTTTTCGGTTTTCTGGTCCTCGTCGGATCTGCTTTCCGGAATTCAGGTGATGTGCATAGTTATAGTGGGCGCGGTTATGTGCGTAAACGACGACGGACTTACGGCGGGTAAGTACATAGCGTTCATATCGTACAATTCAATGCTTATGTGGCCGATACGTCAGCTCGGAAGAATGATATCGGAAATGAGCAAAACCGGCGTTTCGCTCGGAAGAATATATCAGATAATGTCCGCAGAAGAGGAACACGACAAGCCCGACGCCGTAACTCCCGATATGCACGGCGATATCCGTTTTGAAAACGTAAGCTTTGCGTATGATGGCTGTCCCGAAATACTTTCCGGCATCGATTTTGAAGTGAAAGCCGGAACGACTCTCGGAATTCTCGGCGGAACGGGATCGGGAAAGTCAACGCTTATGTATCTGCTTGACCGTCTGTACGATATTCCCGAAAACTGCGGCAGAATAACGATAGGCGGCGTTGACATCGCCGATATGAAAGCCGGCTGGGTAAGAGAAAACGTGGGAATAGTGCTTCAGGAGCCGTTCCTTTTCTCGCGCTCGATAGCCGATAACGTCGGCATAACGCAGAAAAGCACAAGCCTTCCCGAAATCCGCGACGCAGCAAGAGTCGCCTGCCTTGACGACACGGTAATGTCGTTTTCAAAGGGCTACGATACCTTTGTCGGCGAAAGAGGCGTGACGCTTTCCGGCGGTCAGAAGCAGAGAGCGGCGATCGCCCGTCTTGTAGTTCAGAAAACGCCGATAATGGTCTTTGACGATTCGCTTTCGGCTGTGGATACGGAAACCGACAGCAAAATACGCCGCGCGCTTTCCGAAAATCTCGGAAAATCCACCGTGATTCTGATATCGCACAGAATAACGACGCTTATGCACGCGGAAAAAATTATAGTTCTCGATCACGGCAGGGTGGTTGAAAACGGCACACATTCCGAGCTTGTAGCCCGCGACGGACTTTACAAGCGTATATACGACATACAGACGAAGGGAGCGGAGGAAGCGGTATGAACGATCAGAAAACAAACGATAAAAAGCAATACGTTTCTCTTCCCTTTTTCGGACTGCCGAAGGTGGCGAAATTCCTTTACAAATACAGAGCGTGGATGATAATTATGATAACCTGCGGACTTCTTGGTTCGGCGGGAGACATAGTCATTCCGCTGTTTCAGAGATACGCGCTGAATCACATCGAGGACGGAAAATTCATTGCAAATCTTGTGCCGTTCATAGTGCTTTACGTGTTTACTCTTGCGGGAAAAATAATAACCGACTTTGTTTCTTCCTTTCTTGCCGGAAAGGTTGAGCTTTCCGTCGGACGCGATCTCCGCAAGCTGAGCTTCGACCATTTGCAGACGCTTTCCTTTTCTTATTTCAATCAGAACAGCGTAGGCTACGTTCACGCAAGAATAATGAGCGATACCTCGCACATAGGCGAGCTTGTTTCGTGGGTGATAATGCAGGGAGTATGGAATCTTTCGTATCTTGTCGGCGTTGTTATAGTTATGTTTTCGATAAACGTGAAGCTCACGCTTCTTGTAATGACTATAATTCCGCTTATCACGGTGCTTTTTGCAATATTCCAGAAAAAGCTTGTAAACGAAAACCGCCATATCAGAGAAGTAAACTCAAAAATAACGGGTAACTTCAACGAAGGCATCACGGGTGCGAAAACAATAAAAACCCTTGTGATCGAAGACAAAATCAAGGACGACTTTGTAAACGTCACAAAGGAAATGAAGCGCAGCTCGGTTATGGCTCAGCGCTACCGCGCAATTCTCGCAACGACAATAGGCTTTGCGTCGTCGATCGCGCTTGCCATAGTAGTATGGAAGGGCGGCGAGCTTTCGCTTCTCGGCGTCGATTCGATAGGTTATATGGAAATAGGAACGCTTTCGGTGTTTATGTCCTATGCGCTCGGAATTATGGAGCCTATCCGCTGGATAGTGGATATGATATCCGACCTTGTGCGCGAGCAGGTAAATATAGAACGTCTTACAAAGCTGCTCGAAACAAAATCAGACGTTACCGACACGCCCGAAGTGATTGAAAAATACGGCGATACGTTCTCTCCCAAAAAAGAAAACTGGGAAGAGCTTTACGGCGATATAGAATTCCGCGACGTCAGCTTCAGATATCCCGACGGCGACGAATATATCCTTGAGCATTTCAATCTTAAAATCCCGCGCGGATCGAATATTGCGATAGTCGGCGAAACGGGCGCGGGAAAATCGACGCTTGTAAATCTTGTGTGCCGCTTCTACGAGCCGACGTCCGGTCAGGTGCTTATAGACGGCAGGGACGCGAGAGAAAGAAGTCAGCTCTGGCTTCACAGCAATATAGGCTATGTGCTTCAGACTCCGCACCTTTTCTCCGGAACGATACTTGAAAATCTCCGCTACGGCAAGCCCGATGCTACGATTGATGAAATAAACGCCGCGCTGAAAAGAGTTTCCGCGGACGGCGTTGTCGCAAAAGCCGAAAAGGGACTCGATACAGACGTCGGCGAAGGCGGCGATCTGCTTTCCACCGGCGAAAAACAGCTTATTTCATTTGCGCGCGCAATAGTTGCCGACCCGAAAATACTCGTCCTTGACGAAGCAACGGCGTCTGTCGATACGCTCACCGAGCAGAATATTCAGCACGCGATAAACGAAGTTATCCGCGGCAGAACCTCGATAATGATAGCGCACCGTCTTTCCACCGTTCGCGACGCGGATATTATCCTCGTTGTAAGCGACGGAAAAATAGTTGAGCGAGGAAGCCATTCCGAGCTTATGAAAAAGCGCGGTCATTACTACAAGCTTTATACCCGTCAGTACGAAGAAGACGTAACGAAAAGCGTTTTAAGCTAAAAATAAATTAAAACTCCGACAGCGGTAAAACCTGTCGGAGTTTTTTGTGATATTGATGCCTGCGCCGCAGACTTTATCCTGTTTTCATATCGGCGTCGTCCGGCGTGTTGATTTTCTTTATTTTCGCGCCGACCGAGCGAAGCTTTGACACTATATTGTCATATCCGCGCTCTATGTAATGAACATCCTCTATTTCCGTTCTTCCCTCGCAGGAAAGGCCTGCTATAACCATGGCGGCTCCTGCGCGAAGGTCTACCGCCCTTACGCAAGTGCCCGTAAGCGCCGATCCGCCCTCGACGACGGCAAGTTTGCCGTCAACCTTTATCGCCGCGCCCATTCTGCGAAGCTCATCTACATAGCGGAAGCGACCGTCCCATATGGTTTCGGAAATATGGCTTGTTCCATGCGCAAGACACATAAGCGTGGCTATCTGCGGATTCATATCCGTCGGAAAGCCCGGATAGGGAAGCGTTTTTACGTTTGCCGGAAGAAGCTCTCCTCTGCGCGTGACAAGCACCGCGTCATCATACTCTTCAACCTCAGCGCCCATTTCGCAAAGCTTTGCGGTTATGGCTTCAAGGTGCTTCGGAATTACATTGTCTATATAAAGTCTGCCGCCCGTTGCCGCTGCGGCGACCATAAACGTGCCCGCTTCTATCATATCGGGAATTATAGTATATGTGCAACCGTGAAGCTTTTCCACGCCTTTTATTTTTATCACATCGGTGCCCGCTCCCGTGATGTTCGCTCCGCAGTAGTTCAGGAAGTTTGCAAGATCAACTATGTGCGGCTCTCTTGCGGCGTTTTCGATAACGGTTACGCCGTCGCAGAGCACGGATGCGATTATCGTGTTTATCGTCGCTCCGACGGTGACGCAGTCAAAAAAGATGCCCGCGCTTTTTACTCCGTTTTCGGTGACAGCGTCCATAAATCCGCCCCCGACGTTTACCGTCGCGCCCATAGCCGTAAAAGCCTTGACGTGCTGATCTATCGGGCGCGAACCGAAATCGCATCCGCCGGGAAGTCCGACCTTTGCCGAGCCGAAGCGCGCAAGACACGCCCCCGCAAGATAGTACGACGCGCGCATCTTTCTTGCAAGCTCGATCGGAACGACCTTGTTTTTTACTTTTCTCGTGTCTATTTCCACGGAATTTTTTCCGACCGCGCGGATTTTTGCCCCTATGCTCGAAAGCATTTCAAGCGACTGTCTGACGTCGCTTATCTGAGGAAGATTATCTATAATACAAACGTCGGCGACCGCTATACACGCAAAGATCACGGCAACGGCGGCATTTTTCATACCGCTTATTTCAACCTTGCCGCTCAGCCTTGCTCCGCCGTCGATCACTATCTTTTCCATATGCCAAAACCTTTCGGAAGTCTTTGTTATAAATTATATTTGGTCAGGGGACAAATTGCAACAGCTTTTTTACTTTTTTATGCCGTCGATCATATTGTAGCTGTGAACGGTTCCGTCGGAATAGATGAGGTTCACCGTCGGGACATAATATTCCGGATTATCGCCGAGGCGATAGATGTCATAGGAATAATAAAGCTCGGAAAGCGAAAGTCTGCCAGTCCTGCCCGAAGAAAGATACACGTCAGCCCAGCGTTTTTCGTCAAAAAGCACCGTCAGAAGATCAACGCAGTCGGTTTTCAGCTTTTCGTCCGGCAGAAGAAGCGATATGCTTCCCTCTCCCGAAAGCACCTCTCCCGCTTCATTTACAAGAAGATAAAACGCCCGTGACGTCTGCATTTCCCCCATATACTGCAAAAACATCGCAATGTAATATCCCGTGTCGCGATCCGTATAAAGCCTGTAAAGCTCCGCGTGCGAAGGCTTTGCGCCTTTGTTTGCGGAAAGCGCGTTTATATCGTCAAAGCAGATGATGCTTTTCATTGCGGTTTCAAGCTTTTCGGTGTATTTATCTATCATAAACACCGCGGATACCGTTCCCGATTCCATAAGCGAAACCGGCATGGGAGCGTCCTCTGCGGCGCGGTATTCAAAGCTGCCGTCACTGCCGAAGCTCCATTTTCCGCAGTCGCCCGAAGCCGTGTATTTTTCTCCGTCGCGGCTTACGCTTCCGAAAAGTCTGAGCGCGGACAAAAGCTCCGCCTCCTCCGAAGTACGCATATATGCCGGCACCAATATCTTTTTGGCGCGGAGAATATCCTCATTTACGGATATTCCGCTTTCCGAAAGCAGCTCCGTAACGGAGCTTATTTCTTTTTCGGAATAGTAGTTCATTCTTTTGTACTGTCTGTAAACCTCCGTGCCGAAGAACACGTTCATTATAAGAAGCACGGCTATGGCAAAGGTTTTAAGATTTTTCCAGCTCATTTGCCGCTCACCTCCGTCGCGCAGGCAAAAAGCCATTCCGCACCCGAAGCCTTGTCGTCGCCCGTCGCCGTATAAAACGGAACAAGTCTTCCCTCTCCGCTCTGCTCTATCGAATAAATATCCGAATACCACTTCTGCGGACAGGCGCTGTATCTTTTTGTCGATTGCGCCGTAAGCAGTCTTATCTCCGCAAAGATAAGCTTTCCTCCTCTGAACTCAAAGCGCAGAAGGTCGGCTTCCTCCTCCACCGAAAGCGATATGTTGTTGCACGAATATCCGAACAGCACCTCTACGTTTTCGCCGTTTTTATATATCCCGCGAAGCTTGAGCTTTGCCTCGCCCGCGTCGGTATTTGCGGCGTCGATAAGCTTTACAGCCGTGCCGACGTAGTCGTAAGCGGCATAATCTCCGAGCCTTACGCCCATACTCACGCCGCCCGTATCGCCCGTCACGGTATAAATTACCCTCCCGTCGCGATAGATTTTTACGTTATGTCCTTCTTCCATATACGAAACGGCGCCGTCGCTTTCGTCATATCTCACCGATTTTTCGTAGTTTATGCCGAACGCCCCCGCAATGTACGATATGGCGCTCTGATCCTCCGTTATGTCCCTGCCGGAAATAAATATTTCCGGCGCGGAAAAATCCTCCGTTTTTATAAACATACCGCTGCGGCAGCTGCCGCCGTCAAAATCAAACGAAAACGCCCCCGTCATATTATATGAAAATATTCTGTCTCTGTTAAAATACACGTCAAGATAGCTTTTCGGAACGGAAGCCGATTCAAAAAGATAATATCCGCCGTGGCGGTTTCTCGCTATCACCGAATAGGCGTAAAGCAGCGCGGTTATTCTGTTTCCGTTTATGTCGGTGCTTTCCGTTACGGTCGGATTCCCCGAAGGATATATTATAAGCTCGCTTATGAATTCATCGCCGACGTTTTTCGTTATCTCGTCGGGAAAAGTCATAAAATATATAAGCGAGCGCGGAAGCTCGCCGCGAAAGCTCATATAAACGCAGTCGCCGGAAAGAGCGCGCTCCCAGCTGCGCTCGCCAGCGGCGCTGTCAAGCTCGGAAACTTTTCCGTTTTCGCCGAGCGTTTCCGAAAAATAAACCGAAAAGCTTTTGTAAAGCGTTTCGATTCTTGCGTCCTCCGTGTCGGAGACCATTCCCCTGCGTCTGCCGTCGGAGGAGCAAACGCCTATAAATTCGGGAACAACCTGCGACCTGTCAAAATATTTTGCGTATTCGTTTTTCGACGACTGAACCTTGAGCGCCGACATCATTGTTTTGGAAAACTCTGCCGATCTCACCTTTCCGAAGCCGAATATATAAACGACGCAAAGACAGATCAGCGACACGAGCAGCACAGCCGTGACGATTGTTTTTATAAGTTCAAGCGTTTTGTTTTCGCTCATACCGCCGATTGTCCTTTCATTTGTTTTCCGGCTTATACCGCCGTTTCCGAGCCTACCGTTTCCGGCAGCTTTGCATTGTAAGGAAGCCTTACATATACCTTTGTTCCCTCGCCCACCTTGGATTCGAGCCATATCTGACCGCCGTGAGCGTCAACTATTTCCTTTGCTATCGCAAGTCCGAGTCCCGTTCCGCCGGTATCGGAGGTGCGCGCCTTTTCGACGCGGTAAAAGCGCTCGAAAATTCTCGGTTGATCCTCTTCGGGAATTCCGACGCCGTTATCCTTTACGCTTATCACCGCAAAATCCGGCTCCGCGCTTGCGGAAATATCTATTCTTCCGCCGTCGGGCGTGTATTTCACCGCGTTTGCGATTATATTTATAAGCACCTGCTGAAGCTTTTCCTTATCTCCCGTGACAGGCGGAATGTTTTCTTCGCAGGAGCAGGTAAGCACATGACCGTGATTTCCCGCTTCGACCGACATTATATCGTACAGTCTGCGGCAGAAGTCGCTCACCTCAAACGTTTCTATCTTCCACGCGGTGCGGTTGTTGTCAAGGCGCGAAAGCACAAGAAGCTCGCTTACGATCCTCGTCATTCTGTCGCATTCCTCAACCGCCATCTGAAGAAAATTCTTCTTCGATTCCGCGTCGAGCTGAGGATATTCGAGCACGGTTTCCACCGCGCCCTTTATGCTCGTAAGCGGCGTGCGAAGCTCGTGAGAAACGTCCGCAACGAATTCCCTGCGCGATTTGTCAAGCTCATATCTGCCGGTGTTGTCGTGAATAACGCACATAATGCCGGCATTTTCCTTTTCGCTCTGCGTATATCTGAACTCGGCAAACGTTATGTCAAGCGCTTTGCCCTCGAAAATAACGTCGCTTATGACGTAATTTTTGCTTTCCCTGTACTTGCCGGAAACGTCACGGTAATCTATCTGCAGAACGCGCATCATATGCGAAAACGAAAATTCGGAGTTTTCGTCGTAGCCGAAAAGCTTTTTCGCCGTTTTGTTTATATGCATCAGCTTTCCCTGACTGTCAAAGGCTATAACCGCGTCGTTGAGGTACAAAAACAGCGTTTCGAACTTTTCTCTTTCGCCGGATATTTCGTCAAGCGTGTTTTTAAGCACGTTTTTCATATTGTTGAACGTAACCGAAAGCGTGCCTATCTCGTCGTTTGAATTTACCTTTACCTCCTCAGAAAATTCGCCCGCGGCAATTCTTCCCGCGCTGACGGTAAGGGCGCGTATGGGCGCGGTTATTGCTTTTGCAAGGAAAAACGACAGCACTATCGCCACAAGCATACCGAAGAATATCGCCTGAACGGTTATCTGGAATATCATCTCGGAAAAAAGACGTACCTCCTCCTGAGAGTCCTTGACGTAAATAATGCAGCTTTTTCCGTCGTTTTCAAGATATACGGCGTAATCTATATAGCTTGTCCAATATTCTTTTTCGTCGCCGACTCCGCCCGAAAGCGCCGTGACTATGTTCGGCGTTATTTCAAGCTCCTTGCCGAGCTCCGTATCGGAGCCGTCAAGCATTGCGCCGCTCATATCGAGAATGTAATAGTTTCTGTATTTGCTTATTCCGAGCGTTCCCGAATAGGCGCGGAGGATTTCGTTCTGCTTTGCGGAGAAATTATCCTCCGTCATTGCGGAGCGAAGCTCCGAAACAAGTCCGCCGTCGGAGGCGAGCGCCGTTTTCATTTCGGTCTGGAAATCGCTTGAATAAAATCTGTTCGAGCTGACGATAAGCACCGCGCTTATCGCCGCCATAAGCGTCACCGTGAAAACGACGAATATAAGGATTATTTTGAAATGCAGATTTTTATACATTTTTTGTCCTTTCGTCCTTTATGCCGGAATATAATAGCCCTTTGTTCTCTTTGTCAGTATGTATTCCGGCTCGGCGGGCTTATCCTCTATTTTTGAGCGCAGGCGCGACATCGTAACGTCCACCGTGCGTATTCCTCCGAAGAAATCCTCATAGCCCCAGACTTTTTCAAGCAGCTCCTCGCGCGAAAAAAGCTCGTCGGGGTGCGATGCAAGAAACACAAGCACTTCAAATTCCTTGCGCGAAAGCTCTATTTCTCTGCCGTCCTTGGTGACGCGGAAATTTTTCGTATCTATCGTAAGTCCGCGTATGACTATAAGTCCCTCCGCCGCGGCGGGCTGCCTCAGCTCGACAAATTCTCCGGAGCTTCGTCTTATGTTGGCTTTTATGCGCGCCAAAAGCACCTTTATCGAAAAAGGCTTTGTGACATAATCGTCCGCGCCGAGATCAAGCCCCATAACTTTATCTATTTCTTCTTCCTTTGCCGTGACCATTATTATGGGCGTGGAAAGCTTTTTTCTTACTTCGCGGCATACGGAAAAGCCGTCCCTTTTCGGAAGCATTATATCAAGAAGAATGAGATCGAAATTTCCTGTGAGCGCTTTTTCAAGACCTTCCTCTCCGTCGAAAGCCGTATCGCACAGATATCCCGCCATCAGAAGATTCACTTCAAGCACCTTCGATATGCGCTTTTCGTCCTCAATCACAAGAATTTTCTTTTTTGCAGAGGTTTCGTCCATAATGACTTTCCTTTCGGTGATTTATTTTGTCGCGCCGTCGCCGTAAAGCATATACGCGCAGAGAAGATCCACCACAAGTCCGTAGCTTTTTATTCCCGCTTCCTGACCGTGCGAGGTTATATATGTGTCGTTGACCTTGTTCGATACCGTTGCCGCAATGTTTTCTCTGTACTTGTCAAAAAACTTGGAAAAGGAATATATCTCGTTTTTCGTTTCGGCTGACATTTCCGAAATAAGCTTGTTATAAAGGTCTTTATCGGCGGAATAGAGCTTATCGCGCACTTCCCTGAACATATCAAGATATCCGCTGTAACGGATATACGGGTCGTCGCTGTTTATGCACACGAGAAACGACGCAAAGTTCGCCTCGTCCTCTCTCGCAACGCCTCTCTGATGCGCCATTTCGTGCGCCGCGGAGCTTACTATTATAAAATCGGGATAATTTACGTTTACGTTCGCTTCGCCCGTAAAGAAGCTGTAAACGCCCGAGGTATGAGTATACGTCCATATTCCGCTGAGCATAACGGGCTTTGTATTTGAATGAAAGCTCTGAAAGCAGGGATATTTTTCGCATACGACGTCCCACGCGCGATTGAGCTTTTCGTTCATCTCCGCATACGAAAAGGTCATCGAAGAATAAGTGCCTTCGGGGAAGGTCACGTTTTCAAGCTCTTTTTCAGCGCCGGAAAGAAGCAGTCTTGCCGTATCGTAAAGCTCCTGAGCCGAAACGTCCCTGCGGTCAAACCCGAGCTTTTCGTCTATCGTTTTTCCGTAATATCCCGTTCCGAAGCCGAAAATAAACGTTGAATATATGAGCGTTATGAGCGAAAGTATTCCTGCCGTGAATTTTATAAGCGATCTGAGCGATCTGTTTCCCGCGCGGATAACAAGTATTACAAGTATCGCAATAAGCACGGGAGAGCAGAGGAGAAACGTTTCCGCAAGCGAAAAGGGTATAAAGCTTGTGCTTTTTGCAAGTATAAGTCTTATGACTTTGCCCGTGCTTTCGTTTATCGCGTCGGCAAAGGCAACGTCTGACTTTGCGATAAGCTCGACCGTAAGCGCACATATCGCAATCGCAAACAGCACCATGCTCCATATCGGAACGTAATCCGTTATTCTGAATTTTTTATTTTTATTTCTGTTTTCCATATCGGGTATCTCCGCAAAAAAATTTTTTGCCTTATATTATTTTTATAATATCATAACTTCGGATTATTTTCAACACTTTTTCTCATTGCATACATATTTTACGGAAATTATGCAATCCGTTCTCGGAAAGTTCAATTTCGTCCGATGTCGGTGTTGAAATCCGTGCCAAAATGTGATATAATATTACATTACAAATCGCCGCAGAGGAGGACATATGCACAAGGATCACAGAAAGCACACAAAGGATCGTTTTCTTTCGGAAGGGCTTGACGGCTTCGAGCCGCACAACGTGCTTGAATTGCTTCTTTTTTATTCCATACCGCAAAGGGACACAAACGAAACCGCACATATGCTGATAAACCGTTTCGGATCGCTTTCCGCCGTGTTCGACGCGCCCTATGACGATCTTCTCACCGTTCCCGGAATAAGCGATCATTCAGCGACGCTCATAAAGCTTATCCCCGCCGTGTCGCGCAGATATGCAATGGAGAAAAACTCAAAGGCGACAAGGCTTTCTTCGATAGAGGACATAGGAAAATATCTTGTGGCGCGATATCTCGGCGTGACGGAGGAAACGGTGCTTCTTCTGCTGCTCGACAACAAATTCGGGCTTATAGACTGCGTTAAGGTACACGAAGGCTCGGTAAATTCGTCCGCAATAACAATGCGTAAGCTTATAGAAACGGCGCTTTTCAAGCGCGCGTCGATGGTGGTGCTGGCGCACAATCACCCGTCGGGAGTGGCGATTCCCTCCTCCGACGATCTCTTTACGACTCAACAGGTAAAGCGCGCCTTCGATCTTGTCGAAATAGGTATGCTCGCGCACATAATAGTGGCTGGCGACACCTTCACAAACATTCTGTAAGCTTGCCAAAAGGAAAAGGAGCGGAAATGGATAAATTCAGGCTTGTTTCGCCGTATGAGGCGACGGGCGATCAGCCCGAAGCGATAGACGCGCTTGTAAAAGGCATAATGCGCGGCGACAGAGAGCAGGCGCTTGTCGGAGTTACGGGTTCGGGAAAAACCTTTACAATGGCTTCGATAATAGAAAAAGTAAACCGTCCGACGCTTGTTCTGGCTCACAATAAAACTCTTGCGGCGCAGCTCTGCTCGGAATTCCGCGAATTTTTTCCGGACAACGCCGTTTCGTATTTCGTTTCGTATTACGATTATTATCAGCCCGAGGCGTATATCCCCGGGAAAGACCTGTATATAGAAAAGGATTCCGCCGTAAACGACGAAATCGACCGTCTGCGCCACAGCGCGACGTCTTCTCTTTTCGAGCGGCGCGATGTTATCATCGTCGCAAGCGTTTCGTGCATATATTCGCTCGGCGATCCCTCCGAGTACAAGTCGCTTGTCGTTGCGGTGAGAGAAGGAATGGCTGTTTCGCGCGAGGAGCTTATGCGCCGCCTTATAACCATAAACTACACCCGCAACGATTTTTCCCTTACGAGAGATAAATTCCGCGCGCGTGGCGATACGCTGGAAATAATGCCGGCGTCCGATACGACCGCTCTGCGAATAGAATTTTTCGGCGACGAAATAGACAGAATAAGCGAAATAAACGTGCTGACGGGCGAGGTTCGCCGTCGGCTTTCGTATGCAGCGATATATCCCGCCTCGCACTACGCGACCTCCGAGGAAAAACGCGACGCCGCCCTTGACGAAATAAACCGCGAAATGCTGTGCCGCGTCGAAGAATTCAAAGCACAGGGCAAATTCATCGAAGCTCAGCGCATAGAAGAACGTACAAAATACGATATGGAAATGATCCGCGAGATAGGCTTCTGCTCCGGAATCGAAAATTATTCGCGCGTGCTTTCGGGAAGGCCGGAGGGCTCTGTTCCGTTCTGCCTTATAGATTATTTTCCGCGCGATTTTCTGCTTCTTGTGGACGAATCGCACGTTACTATTCCTCAGGTAAGAGCTATGAGCGGAGGCGATTTTTCACGCAAGAAAAACCTTATAGATTACGGCTTCCGTCTGCCCTCGGCATATGATAACCGTCCGCTGACGTTTGAAGAATTCGAAAAAAAATTAAATCAGGTGATATACGTCAGCGCAACGCCCGGCTCCTACGAAAAGCAGCACTGCACGCAGCTTGTCGAACAGATTATCCGCCCGACAGGACTGCTTGATCCGAAGATCGAAGTCCGTCCCGTAAAGGGACAGGTGGACGATCTTATGGGCGAAATAAAAAAGCGCACCGAAAAGGGCGAGAGAGTGCTTGTCACGACGCTTACAAAAAAAATGGCGGAGGATCTCTGCGAATATCTCGAAATGAATCTTATAAAGGTGCGGTATATTCATCACGAGGTTGAAACGATGCAGCGTCAGGAGCTTCTGCGCGATCTGAGGCTCGGCGTCTACGACGTGCTTGTCGGAATAAATCTCCTGCGGGAAGGACTTGATCTGCCCGAGGTTTCGCTCGTCGCCATTCTCGACGCCGACAAGGAAGGTCTGCTCCGCTCCGAAACCGCTCTTATTCAGACGATAGGCAGAGCGGCAAGAAACGAAAACGGAACGGTTATAATGTACGCCGACACGATAACCGACTCTATGCGTCGCGCCATAAGCGAAACAAACCGTCGCCGCTCGATACAGCAGAAATACAACGAAGAACACGGAATAGTTCCTCATACGATAAAAAAAGACGTCCGCGCGGTGATAGAAATAGCTTCAAGCAAGGAAATAAACGCCGCAAAGAGCAAGAAAAATATGAGCGCAAAGCAAAGGGAGGAGCTTGTGACACGTCTTACCTCGGAAATGAAAAAAGCCGCGTCGCAGCTTGATTTTGAGCGCGCCGCTTACCTGCGCGACAGTATTGCAAAGATAAAAAACACGGAGAATAAATAAAAATGCCCACACAATATATTCATGTAAAGGGAGTCAGAGTCCACAACCTGAAAAACATAGAGCTTACCATCCCGCGCGACAAGCTCGTCGTCTTTACGGGACTTTCCGGCTCGGGAAAATCGTCTCTCGCCTTTGATACCATTTATGCCGAAGGTCACAGGAGGTTTGTCGAATCGCTTTCGTCCTATGCGCGTCAGTTTCTCGGACAGCTTGACAAGCCCGATATAGATTTTATCGAGGGACTTTCGCCCGCAATTTCGATAGATCAGAAAACAACCTCGAAAAATCCGCGCTCGACCGTCGGAACGGTCACGGAAATTTATGACTATCTGCGTCTGCTTTATGCACGGGTGGGCGTTCCGCACTGCCCCATATGCAACAAGGAAATCCGCCGTATGCCGACAGACGTTATGATAGATAAAATTATGGCTTTCCCCGACGGGACGAAATTTATGATTTCTGCGCCCGTGGCAAAGGGCAAAAAGGGACAGTTTGAAAAGGTTTTCGACGACGCCCGCAAAAACGGCTTTTCAAGGGCGCGCGTCGACGGCACGGTTTACCCGATAGACGAAATCCCGAAGCTTGACAAAAACAAAAAGCATGATATCGAAATACTTGTGGACAGGCTCGTGCGGAAGGACGGCATACGTCAGCGCCTTTCCGACTCGCTCGAAACGGCGCTGTCTATGGGCGGCGGTACGGTTTCGATAATAAACGCCGAAACCGACGAGGAGCAGACATTTTCTCAGAATTACGCCTGCTCCGAGCACGGCTTTTCCGTTCCGGAGCTTGAACCGAGAATGTTTTCGTTCAACAATCCCATAGGCGCTTGCGAGCGCTGCGGAGGACTCGGCGAGCTTCAGACGATATCCGCGGAAAAAATGATTCCGGACAAAACCCTTTCTCTGCGCGAGGGCGCCATAGCCGTAAACGGCTTCAAAAGCCTTGACGAAGAATCGTGGTCGGGGCCGCTTGTGGAGGAAGTGGGAAAAACTCACGGCTTTACGCTCGATACGAAAATATGCGATTTTTCAGACGAAGCGCTCGACGCGCTGCTTTACGGCACGGGAGATGAAAAATATCACGTCGTTCGCAGCTTTGCCGGTATGGTTCACGATCAGATCGTAAAATGGTCGGGACTTGTAAACATAGTTCAGACACGTTTTTCGCAGATACAAAACGATTATTACGAAGATTTTCTCGAATTCGTTCCCTGTCCCGCCTGTCACGGAAAAAGACTGAAAAAGGAAGTGCTTTCCGTCACCGTCGGAGGACTCAATATCGACGAGGTCTGCTCGCTGGACATAGCCTCCGCCCTTGACTTTTTTGAAAAGCTGAATCTTTCCGGCGCGGAAGGACAGATAGCGCGCGAAATTCTGAAGGAGATAAAATCGCGTCTCGGCTTTCTGAAAAGCGTCGGGCTTGAATATCTTACCCTCGGCAGAAAAGCCGGAACGCTTTCCGGCGGCGAGGCACAGAGAATCCGCCTTGCGACGCAGATAGGCTCGTCGCTTGTCGGCGTGCTTTACATTCTCGACGAGCCGAGCATAGGACTTCATCAGCGCGACAATCACAGGCTTATCGAAACGCTTTGCCGTCTGCGCGATACGGGAAATTCGGTGATCGTTGTCGAACACGACGAAGAAACGATGCTCGCCTCCGATTATATAGTCGATATCGGTCCCGGCGCGGGAGTTCACGGAGGAGAGGTCGTTGCGGCGGGAACTCCGCAGGAGGTTATGGCTTGCGAAAAATCGATAACCGGACAGTATCTTTCGCATAAAAGGTTTATTCCCGTCCCCGAAAAACGCAGAGAGGGCAACGGAAAATTCCTTACCGTGCGCGGCGCGAGAGAAAACAATCTGAAAAACATAACCGTTCGTTTCCCTTTGGGAAAATTCATCTGCGTAACGGGCGTTTCCGGCTCGGGAAAATCGTCGCTTGTAAACGCGGTGCTGCTGAAAACGCTTCAGAAAAAACTCAACCGTGCGATAACCTATCCCGGCAAATGCGACGGCGTAGACGGCATCGAAGAGCTTGACAAGGTAATAGCGATTGACCAAAGCCCGATAGGCAGAACTCCGCGCTCGAACCCCGCGACCTACACCGGACTTTTTACCGATATACGCGAGCTTTTCGCAAGCACTCCGGACGCAAAGGTGCGCGGATACGGCTCGGGACGTTTTTCCTTCAACGTCAGGGGCGGACGGTGCGAAGCCTGTCAGGGCGACGGCGTAAAATGCATTGAAATGCATTTTCTTCCCGACGTTTACGTCATGTGCGACGTTTGTCACGGCAAAAGATACAACCGCGAAACGCTTGAAGTAAAATACAAGGGCAAAAGCATTTTCGACGTGCTCGATATGACCGTTGAGGAAGGTCTGAAATTCTTTGAAAATCTGCCCAAGCTGAAAAGAAAATTGCAAACATTGTACGACGTCGGACTCGGATATATCAAGATAGGACAGTCCTCCACAACGCTTTCGGGCGGTGAAGCCCAAAGAGTAAAGCTCGCGACCGAGCTTGCACGCAGAGGCACGGGAAAAACCGTGTATATCCTTGACGAACCCACAACCGGACTTCATTCCGAAGATGTGAGAAAGCTTCTTGAAATGCTTTCCCGACTGTGTGAAAACGGCAACACCGTTATCGTTATAGAACACAATCTTGACGTGATAAAAACCGCCGATCACATAATAGATCTCGGTCCCGAGGGCGGCGCCGGAGGCGGCACGATAGTTGCCGAAGGCACTCCCGAGCAGGTGGCGGATTGCCCGTCGTCATACACGGGACAGTTCCTGAAAAAAATGCTTTTACAACAATAAAAAATACGGATTGCCGCGGCAATCCGTATTTTTTGTTTTTTTCAAGGCTGTACCCATAGCCCGTCGCGACGGAGAAGATCCCAGTTCGGTCTCAGCACCGAAACCTTTTTGCCCTTCTCGTCAAGCATTGTGGCTTTGTAGACGTATCCGTCCTTTATCATCTGATCGAGCGCGTTTTTTATGGAACGCCTGTCCACTCTGCCCTGCTTTGAAACACGCTCCGTTATTTTTTCCGGCGAGCCGTTCTTTATAAATTCTCTGTGAACGGTAAGATAATTGAAGGTATCTACTATGAGCTTATAATAGGTTCTGTAAATTTCCGAATCTGACGGAAGCTCGCGGCACCATGACGCGCTTGCTTTAAGCTGACTGCTTGTTGCTCCGGTTATACCGTATATACCGACTTTCTTGCGGCACTGATTTATTATAAACCGCACTACAGACGTAAAATGTCCGTCCCCTGTAAAAATAATGAATGTGTCGATATTCTTTTTCGTCATTGCCCGCTGATAGATATAATCGAGCATAATAAAGTCAGTAAAATCTTTTTTATAATGTTCGCTCTGATTTTTTGTGTCTATTATAATATTGGTAACGTTGCGTATTTTCTCAAGCTCGCCGCGAAGTCCCGTGTTTGAAAAATCCGCAAAGATTGCAATTTCTTCAACCTCGTAATTTTCGCGGAGCTCCTCCGCCCACGCTTTTACGTCCGGCTTTACCGAATACATACGTTCAAGCGATATATACCAATGCTCAAAATCCACGAATGCGACAGCCCGCGGAAGCGAATGTTTTTTTCCGAACATAGCTTTTTTCTTCACCCCCTTTCCCAAGAATTATTTTACAATACGGCACGGATAAAGTCAATATCTTTTCTTTCTGCCGCAGACGATTTGTTTTCCGTTTTTCGACCTCGGCGCCCGCAAAAATATCCGCCCGCGGTCTGCGGGCGGATGTTTTTTATCGGGTAAACTCTTCTTTAAGCAGCTCGTCTATTGCCTTCACCGCGCCGGAAAGCTGTTCGGGCGACGGCAGAAGCACTATTCTGAAATGGTTGGGAGAATTATAATTGAAGCCGCTTCCGGGAACAAGCAGGATATGCTTTTTGCGGAGAAGCTTTGCGGCAAAATCGTGGTCGTCGCTGACTCTGAATCTGTCGTCTATACGCGGGAACATATAAAGCGCGCCGTCATTTTTAAGGCACGAAAGCGAATCGACGCTTTCAAGCGCTTCCCACGCGGCGCGACGGCGTTCGTAAAGCGTGCCGCCGGGAGCGATCTCGGCTTTGGTGCTTTCGGTATCGGCAAGCGCGGCGGGAATTATAAGCTGAGGAACGGCGCCCGCGCAAAGTCTGAGCGACATCAGCTTTTCGACATTGCGTCTGAAGCTTTCAAAGCCTTTTTCCGAGCCGCAGAGCGTCATCCAGCCGCAGCGGTATCCGCACACGTTATGCGATTTTGAAAGTCCGTTATACGTTACCACAAACACGTCGGGGGCGATTGCCGCCATCGGCGTATGAACCTTGCCGTCAAAAACAAGGCGGTCATATATTTCGTCGGAAAAAATCATCAGGTTATGTTCTCTTGCGACGTCCGCGATTCCCGAAAGAACCTCGTTCGGATAAAGCGCGCCCGTGGGGTTATTCGGATTTATAACGACTATTGCTTTTGTCTTTTTCGTTACTTTTTTGCGGATATCATCCACGTCCGGATACCATTTTGCGCTTTCGTCGCAATTATAAAACACGGGGACTCCGCCCACCTTTACGGTACAGTTCGACCAGAGCGGATAGCACGGCGTGGGAACAAGCACCTCGTCTCCGGGATCGAGAATAGATGTAAGAGAAATATCCGCAAGCTCGCTTACGCCGTTTCCCACATAAATATCCGTGTCGCAAACGCCTTGCACGCCTTTCCCGAGATAATAATCGCGGATCGCTTCTCTTGCCGCTTTCATTCCGCGGAAATCACAGTACGGAACAGCCTTATCAATGTTTTCTATTATGGCTTTCTTTACGCTTTCGGGAGCTTTATGCCCGAATATAGCCGGATTTCCCGAGTTCAGCTTGAGTATTTTTGTGCCTTTCGCTTCCATTTCGGTGGCTTCCACATACAGCGGCCCTCTTATATCGGAATGAACCGCTTCCATCTTTTTTGCACACTTCATTTTTGCCATCCTCCGTTTTCATATGGTCTTTTACGATATTTTCTGAGTCGCGCGCGGAAAAACAGCCCACGCAATTGTATATTGTATCACTTTTTCGACATTTGTCAACCTACTTTTCTTTGAAAAGAAAAGTAGGCAAAAGAAACTTCGGTTATCGGGGACGATATGCAGAGTTTTTAATACCTGCGCAGACGGGGCTTATTAAAAGGCAAAAAAGTTGCTGTAAGTTTAGTTCCTTATTAGCCCCGCCGAAATTCATAATGAAAAAATCCCCGCCATCGCGGGGATTTTTTTATCTTTCGTATACTTCTCTTTTCAGTATTGCGACATAAGGCAGCGCTCTGTACATTTCGTTGTAATCGAGCCCGTAGCCGACGACAAATTCATCGGGTATCTGTTTTCCGACATAATCGGGAACAAATTCGACCTCGCGGCGCGACGGTTTATCAAGCATTGTGCAGGTCTTTACGCTTTTTGCGCCTTTATCGCGCAGATATTTTGCAAGATACGAAAGCGTTCTTCCCGAGTCTATAATATCTTCAACTATAAGGATATCGCAATCGGCAAGATCTTTTCTTCTTATATCGAGAATAATATCAACGTGTCCGGACGATACCGTTCCGCCGCCGTATGACGAAACCTTCATAAAATCTATCTGCACGGGGACGGAAAGTCTTTTCATAAGATCGCCCATAAAAACCACCGAACCCTTGAGAATTCCCAAAAGCACGAGATTTTTTCCCTCGTAATCGCGGCTTATCTCCTCTGCCATCCGGCGCACCGTTTTATCTATCTCCTCCTCTGTCACAAGGATCTGTGAAAAATCGTTCTGCATATTGCTTTACCTCATTTATCTGCTTTGTAATATTTTATTTTTATCTTTTTTTCTCCGGTGATTTCCTCGCTCGGAAACCCGGGAAGCCATATGACCTTTTCGTCGGCGCATATGACAGGTCTGTATTTTTTTGCGTCCGCGTCAAAGCCGCCCATCATTTTTTTCAGCGTGCGCGTCATCTTCCAGAAGCGGTATTTATCCGACGCTCTGCGGCTTCTTGCCGTAAGCTTCGCTCCTGACGGCGCACAGCCCTCGCCCACAAGCACATAGCCCTCGGGCGCAACGCAATCGTCGCCTACCGCTATGCAAAAGTCGTAATGCGAAAAATTAAGCCCCTCGGAAAGCGTCATTTCATATTCGGGGCGGAGGTCGCTTTCTCCGTCCGAAAAGAAAAAGCTTTTGCCGTCGCTTTCGGCATATTTCCCCTCGGGAACAGATATTTTTCCGCTGCCGCGCGAATTTATCATCGCAAGAATACTCTGCTGATGCTCGAAATCAAGCGTTACGGGCGAAAGCAGCGAAACGGCTCTTAACGCAAGCGCCGGATGACACTCCGCAAGAAAAGACACCGATATTTTGCCGTCTTTTGCTTTTTCAAGCAGCTTTTTTGCCTCGCACGTGATGAAATCATAATCGAGCGCGGCGGAAAAATTCATATTTCCTATGGCTTTTTCGGTCTGCGGAAATATTTTTTTCAGCTCCGGCACTATATTCGCGCGGATAAAATTGCGCGTATAATGCGTATCGAAATTTGTTTTATCCGTAACAAACGACAGTCCGTTTTCACGGGCAAAGCCTTCTATATCCTCTCTTGTGCAGTCGATAAGCGGTCTGATTATCGTCGCTTTTCCGCACGGGCGCGAAAAAGGAATTCCTCTCATTCCCGCCGTGCCGCTTCCCCTGCAAAGATTGAAAATCACGGTTTCCGTGTTGTCGCTTGCCGTATGCGCCAGCGCTATATATTTTGCGCCCGCGCGCTCCGCCTCGCAGGAAAGCGCTTCGTAGCGCGCGTTTCTTGCCGTTTCTTCGACGGCGCTCTCTCCGCACATTGCGCGGACGTCTATCCTGCGGCAGACAAATTCCACGCCGTGAGCCTTTGCAAATTCACGGCAGAAGCTCTCGTCCGCGTCCGCGTCGTCGCCGCGAAGCATATGATTTATATGCACGGCTGTAAGCCTGTCCGCTCCGAGCAGCTTTATCAGCACGGTAAAAAGCACCGTTGAATCCGCTCCGCCGGAAAAGCCGACAACCGTTTTTCCTTCGACGGCTTTAAGCCTTTCCGATGCGCGCGATATTACTTTTTCCGTATAATTCATAATCAGTTACCGCCGATATCTTCCCTTGCAGCCGTGACGAATTTCGTGTACTGACCTATCCAGCCGAGCTTTATCGTCCCTGCCGAGCCGTGACGGTTTTTCGCTATGATAAGCTCCGCCTCGGTCGTTGCGGAATCAGCCTTTGCGTAATCGCCGTGAAGAAACATAACTATATCGGCGTCCTGCTCTATCTGTCCCGATTCGCGAAGGTCGGAAAGTCCCGGCTTTGCGTTTTCGCCCGTTCTCGATGTGGGCGCGCGCGAAAGCTGAGCGCAGCAGATAACGGGAATTCCGAGATCCTTTGCAAGAAGCTTGAGTCCTCTCGATATTTCGCCGACCTCGTTTACACGGTTTTCGGCTTTTTTGTCGCCCTGCATAAGCTGAAGATAATCTATCACCACAAGCCCGAGATTTTTCATTCTGCGGAGCTTGGCTTTTATCTGCGTGACGGTTATCGCCGCGGTGTCGTCGATCTGTATGTCGCACGACGAAAGCTCGGCTGCCGCCTTTGCAAGATGGTCGTAATCCGAGCCGGAAATCTTTCCCGAACGGATAGCGTAGCTGTCGACGAACGCCTCGCTCGAAAGCATTCTCGCGGCAAGCTGAGCCGTCGTCATTTCAAGCGAAAACACGCACACCGTCTTTTTTGTCGATTTTGCGACGTTCGTCGCTATGTTCATCGCAAACGAGGTTTTACCCATACCCGGTCTTGCGCCTATGATGACCATATCTCCCGGCGTGAGTCCGACAACGCACCTGTCAAGATCGGGGTAGCCCGTCTTTACGCCGGCGGCGGCTTCGGGATCTTTTCTCACCCTGTCAAGCTGGTTGAAAGCTTCGACAAGCGCTTCCTTTATAGAAACAAAGTTTTTTGTATCCGACGTGCGCGAAAGATTGAATATCTTCTGCTCGGCGTCGTCAAGAATGTATTTCACCTCGCCTCTTGCGGCGTAGGCGTTGTCCGTTATCTCTTCGGAAGCGTCTATAAGCGCGCGGAGGACAGCCTTGTCGTGAACTATCCGCGCGTAATCCTTTACGTTCGACGCGGAGGGAACGACGTCCGCTATGACGCCGACGTATTTTTTACATTCGTCCGCAGAATAAACGCCGCGCTCGGTAAGGATATTTATAAGCGTCACTATATCTATGTTGCGGTTCTTGTTGAAAAGCTCGCACATGGCGTCGAATATCTCGCCGTGCTCGGAAATATAGAAATCCGCGGCGGATATTATGTCTATCAGCCCCGTTATACATTCGGGATCTATAAGCACCGAGCCGAGAACCGACTGTTCCGCCTCAACCGAAAAGGGTTTTGTTTTCTGATTGTCTGCCAAAACCGGCACCTCCGTGATTTTTTATTTGCCCGACTGAGTAACCACTACGTTTATTTTTCCCGTTATTTCGGGGAAAAGCTTTATTTCGGGAGTGTAGCTTCCGAAAGCCTTTATCGCGTCCATTGAGATTTTTCTCTTGTCTACCTCTATTCCGTGCTGAGAAAGCAGCGCGTCGGCTACGTCCTTTGCGGTGACCGCGCCGTAAAGACGGTCGCCCTCTCCCGCCGATACCTTTATTATTACCTGTACGCTTTCAAGCTTTGCCTTTGTTTCAAGGGCAGCCGCTTTTTCAAGCTCTATCTGACGGAGTCTTTTTTCTTCCTTGCCTTTTATTTCGTTCATAACCTTGTTGTCCGCAACGATGGCGAGCTTCTTCGGAAAAAGGAAGTTGCGCGCATATCCTTCGGAAACGTCTATCACCTGATCCTTTTTTCCCTGACCTTTTACGTCGGATAAAAGAACTACTTTCATATTTTTACCTCCTGCCGCGCCTCAGCGCCGTTGATTTTTATAATTATTCCGGTAAATTAAATGGTATCATATAATTTACTTCAAGTCAATAATTTTAGGCTGATATTTACAAACGCAAAGGAAAATATTCGTCATATGAGCGGGTTGCATTGCGCTTTGATTTATGCTATACTTTGTTTTACAAAGAAATTTTGAAATATCAGACGGAAAAGCGTCGTCTTAATAAGCGAAACACTTTTTTCCCGAAAGGAATCAAACGATGATGAAAAAATTTCTGTGTCTGTTTTTGGCTTTTATAATCTGCTTTGCCGTCGCAGCCTGCTCGTCGGGCAACGGAAAGGAAACGACGGCGGACACAAAAACCACCGAA
This sequence comes from uncultured Eubacteriales bacterium, assembly GCA_963614875.1. Lineage (GTDB taxonomy): Bacteria > Bacillota > Clostridia > Oscillospirales > CAG-272 > CAG-841. The sequence continues at coordinate 177,059 of CAVEFC010000001.1, forward strand.
TCGACAACAAAGCCCGACATTCCGCCGGAGCCTTCGGACGAGGCAGGAGAAAACAAAACGGTAACTCAAAAAGCCGGAAGCTATGCTTTTGTCGTCTACAATCCGGCGTACTGCTCCGTTTCGGCGCAGGTAAAAAAGGGCGTCGGCTCGAAAGAAGAAATAACTCTGCGGATAAAAATGTTCTCCGGATACAGCTTTGACGGCTGGTCGCAGATATCGGCGCTTCCGAACGAAAGCGCAACGGTCTACGTCAGCGACTCCGCGGGAAAAAGAACCGCAAAAAAGCTCGCGGAGCTTGTCGGCGGAACGCTCCTGCTTTCAAAGGAAACGGTATATACCTTCACCGCGTCGGAAGATATCACCGTGTATGCAAATTACAGCGTATCGGTGATATATGACGCCAACGGAGGCACGGTAAAGGGCGGCGGAGAATCGTATACGCAGAAATATTCCGTTGTTATGTATAAATGCCCGAACACGCTTCCCGATAAGGACTATTTTGTCCGCGACGGGTACACCCTCGTCGAATACAACACGAAAGCCGACGGAAGCGGCACCGCCGTGGGACTCGGCTCAAGAATCGCGACAGACGGCGAAAGCTCGGTCAGGCTTTACTGCATATGGAAAAAGCAATCGCCTTCAACCGATTTTGAATATACCTCGGGCGACGGCAAAATAAGCATTTCAAAATACAAGGGAACAGACAAAAACGTTGTAATTCCCGAAATTATAGACGGTCAAAACGTTTATAAAATAGAAAAGGGCGCGTTTGCAGGCTCGGATGTCGGATACGTCGTCATACCGAAAACCGTGACAAAAATCGAAGACGGCGCTTTCTCGGACTGCGCTTCGCTTGAAACGCTCGTCATTTTCGATACGCTGACAAATGTCACCGATGAAAGCTTTGAAAACTGCGGAAAGCTCAAAAATCTCCGCATAAACGCCGCGCTCGACCATTATGCCGCTGTTGCCGACGGAAACAACAAAATCGACCGCGTGCTCTGGGCAAAGACCACGGGCAAAAAGCTTATCGTCATTGTCGGAGGCTCTGGCTCGATAAACGGCTTTGACAGCGCGGCGATAGCCGAAAAATACGGCGACGAATACGTTGTAATCAATCTCGGCACAAACGCAAACATATCGGCAACGATATATTTCGAATATCTCTCCTCCGTACTTGATAAGGACGATATCATACTGTGGGCGCCGGAAGCCGGAGAATACGTTCTCGGCTATACGGCGATGCACATAAGAGCGTGGGAATTTCAGTCCGGACATTACGATATTTTCAGAAGCGTGGATATTTCAAAATACACAAAGGTTTTTTCGTCGTTTGCGACCTATGCGAGAGCGCACAAAACATCGGAAGAGCCGTTTGACGCATTTATGCTCTCCTCTTCGGATTATAAAATTCCATATTACAACGAATACGGCGACGCGATCGAACCGAGATCGCATCAGGAAAAATCCTACGACGGCGAATACAGCTATTCGTTTGAAAGATGCAGCGCGGGCTTTGAAAAGGGCGCATACGACTATATGGCGTCCGTCATTGAAAAAATGACGTCGCGCGGCGTGAAGGTATGGCTGATATATGCGGCGATGGACAAGGACGCCGAAAAATCGTTTGATGCTTTTATGGATAAATTCACAGCCGCCGTAAAGGAAAAATACAAAGGCACGGAGGTTATCTCTGATTATCACAGCATCCTTATGGATGACAGATATATGTCCGATTCGGCGTGGCATCTGACGCTTGAAGGCGCGGCAAAGCGCACGGAAGCCGTCATTTCGGACCTGAACAAAAAACTCGGGAAATGAGGGGGAAAATATGTTTCCGGAAAACGACATAATTTATACATCGGTCTGGCCGTGGATACTGATAGCGGTATCGGTCGGACTTACGGTGCTTGAAGCGTTTGTGAAAAAACGCGCGCTGTTTGCGCTTGTTTCAGCCGTGTTCACGGCGGCGTCGGCTGTGGTGCTGCTCCTTCTCGGCGGAAGCCTTTGCGATATGCTTTTGCTTGTGGTTGCAACGCTTGCCGTGCGTCTGCTTTTTGAAATAGTCGAAAGGAGACGCGCCAGATGACCTTCAACTCGTGGGAATTTCTTATATTTTATCCGATAACGCTCCTTTTGTATTTTCTTCTGCCGAAAAAGTGGAGCAGAATAAGCCTGCTCTTTATGAGTGCAATATTTTATCTTGCGTGGAACTACAAGCTGATAGTGCTTATAATGTTCACAACGGCGGTTTCGTACTTCTGCGCACGAATAATAGACAAAACGGATAAAAAATCCGTAAAAAAGCTGTGTATCGTGGTCACGCTGATAGCGTGCCTCGGCGTGCTTTTCTTCTTCAAATATTATAACTTCATAGCGGAAACGCTCGGATGGGCGATTCAGGCGGCTGGCGGCGGAACATATGATTTCACGCTCAACCTTGTTCTGCCCGTGGGCATTTCGTTCTACACCTTCCAGACGCTTTCCTACGCGATAGACGTTTACAGAGGCACGGAAAAGGTCGAAAAGGACTTTGCGCTTTACTGTCTTTTCGTCACGTTTTTCCCTCAGCTCGTCGCCGGACCTATCGAACGTCCGGGAAATCTTATTCCGCAGCTTCGTGAGAAAAACAAGCTGACGGCGGACAACGCCCGCGCGGGGCTCTGGAAAATGGGCGTCGGCTTCTTCAAAAAGATTGTCGTTGCCGACCTTATCGCCGAATACGTCAACGCCGTGTTCAACTCTCCCGAAAATGCGACGGGCTTCGGCGTGGCGATAGGCTCTATGCTTTTCGCCGTACAGATCTACTGCGATTTTTCCGGCTACACGGATATCGCCATAGGCTGTTCGCGCGTTATGGGCATACGCCTTATGAAAAACTTTGACCGTCCCTACACGTCGCAGACGATAAAGGAATTCTGGAACAGATGGCACCTGAGCCTTTCAACGTGGCTCCGCGACTATCTTTACTTCCCTCTGGGCGGAAGCAGATGCTCAAAGCCCCGCCATATGTTCAATATATTCGTTGTATTTCTCGTAAGCGGACTCTGGCACGGTGCAAACTGGACGTTTGTCCTCTGGGGAATACTTCACGGAGTTTACAGAATAGCGGGCGAGCTTACATATCCAGTGCGCGAAAAGCTGTGGGCAAAGCTCGGAGTAAATACAAAATCCGCGCCGATGGTAATTGTTCGCCGCATAAATACCTTTGTTCTCGTATGCTTTGCATGGATATTCTTCCGCGCAAATTCGCTCTCCGATCTCCGCGTGCTGCTTACAAAGCTCTTCACCCCGTGGGGAAGCCTGTCCGATACGCTGTCCGCCATGGGACTCGGCGTTGCGGCGATAATCGTAACGGTGCTTTCGATTATCGTGCTTGACGAATTCGATATCCTCACCGGCTACGAAAGCGACGAGCTTGCCGTATGCAATCGCGGCAAGACAAGCGTTGTATGGTGCGTATGGGCTGTCGCTGTGGCATGGATAATGCTTCTTTCCGTGGGCGGAGCAAGCTCATTCATCTATTTCCAGTTCTGATCGGAGGTAACTGTATATGAAAAAAGCATGGATATGTTTTATCTGCCTTTTGCTTTGCGTGCTGATTCCGTTCGGAACTGTCGCGGCAATAGGCTTCGGTTTGCCGTCGCAATTCGGAAATACCTTCCTCGGCGAGCTTGAAAACAAAATAAATCGTCTTTATTCGATAGACAAACCCAAAATAATCGTAATCGGCGGAAGCAGCGTTCCGTTCGGCGTGGATTCAAAGCTTATGGAAAAAGCGCTCGGAATGCCGTGCGTAAACTTCGGTCTTTACGCCACGCTCGGAACAAAGCTGATGCTCGACCTTTCAAAAGGCGCGATAAAGGAGGGCGACATTATTGTAATCGCGCCGGAAACCGACGCCCAGACCTATTCCCTGTATTTCAATGCGGAATCGACATGGCAGGCGTGTGACAGCGACTTTTCGATTCTTACGAAAATGTCGCGCTCGGACTTTTCCGCGATGCTCGGCGGCTTCTGGAAATATTCCGCGCAGAAGCTCAAATATTATCGCGCGGATTCTCCGCTTGATCCTTCGGGAGTTTACAACAAAAAATCCTTTGACGAATACGGCGACATCGTCTTCAAGCGCGAATACAACATAATGACCGACGGTCACGACAGCTCCTCCGTGATAAAATTTTCAAAGGATATAATCAGCTCCGATTTTATTGATTATGTAAACGATTACACCGCTTACGCAAAGAAAAAGGGCGCGACCGTATATTTTTCGTTCGCTCCCGCAAACGAGGACGCGATAGATCCCGACACAACGCTTGAAGGTCTTGAAGAATTCACAAAATTCATAAGCGACAATTTCGACTGTCAGGTGATAAGCGATCCCAACAATTATCTTTATCGCAGCGGATATTTCTATGACAGCAACTTTCATATGAACGACGCCGGAATGATACTTCATACGGCGACGCTCGCAGGCGATATAGCAAAGGCTGTGGGAAAAGAGCTTCTCTGTGAGATAGAAATCCCCGACGTTCCCGTAAAGCCCGACGACGATGACGATGACTACGATTACAGCTATGACGAAAATTCAAAATACTTCACATACGAAGAAAGCAAAGCCGGATATATAATCACCGGAACGACGGACGAGGCAAAGGGCATGACTTCGCTCACTACGCCGAGAGCCTATAACGGAAAGCGCGTATTTTCGATAGCGCGCGGCGCCTTTGACGGCTGCTCAGATCTTACGGATATATACGTCACGACGGGAATATCTCAGATAGGCGACGGAGCGTTCTCCGGCGCGCCGGCTCTTAAAAAGATTCACATTCTGAATACCGATCCCGACAAGACGACCGTAAACAACGTCACGCAGGGACTCACCGACGGTATGGCAAAGGGAGCAATGTTCTGTGTTCCGAAAGGCTGCTCGGGAGAATTCTCCTCAAACTACTTCTGGGGACCGTATGCCGACTATATAACCGAAGAATGACAAAACAAAAAATCAGCCGCACTTCAAAAGGTGCGGCTGATTTTTTGTTACTTTATAAACGGCGAAAGCGCATCGCAAAGCCTTCTGTAATCGTCCACGCAGACAAAATCAAAATCGGAAACATAAACACATTCATCGTTCCCGCCCGTGCCGTAGTCATCGCCGAAAAAAACAACCTCGTCGTGCGGTATTTTGTTTTCGCGGCAGTAGCGGTCAAGCGCAAAGAACTTGTTGTAGGGCTTCGGAGCCATGTCAAACGAAGATGACCCTCCCACAAACACGTTGTAATCGGGAAAAGCCTCAACCACTTCGTCGTAAAAAGCGCGGCGTTTTTTCCTGTCGGGATCGAATTTAAGCTTGTCCTCGATATCGGCGTCCGTGCCGAGAAGCGCTATCGTGACTGCGCCCGAAGCGTGAAAGCATACAAGCTCTCCCTTCCGATCGGTATAGCCGTGACGCTCGCATATGGTTTTTGCCCTTGCGCAGACCGATTCCCTGTCACAATCCTTATGCTCGGAATAAACGGTTTTAAGTCCGCCGGAGGTTTTGTCGTATTCGCAGAGCTGCATACCGTAGCAGCCGATTATATCCACGGGAAAATCCCTCAGCTGATGAAATATCCTGTCGCACATTCCCGCTCCGACCATAAGAATTTTATATTTTTCGGACATTTTCCGGAGCAGTGCCAGATTTTCGTCCGATACGGGCGTGCGGTGCTGAGTTATCGTTCCGTCAAGGTCAAAGGCGGCGATTTTTTTCTTTTTTATATCCATATCTTCCGCTCCGGATTATTTTTTGCAGTCGAAGAACGCGGCAAGCGGTCTTGCGTCGCTGAATTTCATATCCGTAACATTGATATTCTTCATTTCAATTCCCTTTACGAAACGCAGAGTAAACGCGTATCCCGCGGAAAGACCGTGACGGTCGTATTCGGGATATTTATCGTCTATCGGCGAGGGCGCGGGACGCGAGGATTCTCTTGCTCCGCCCATAACCTCGATGTTCCAGTTTTCTATCGAAAGGTTGTCTATGCTCTGCTCCTCCGACTGACCGACTATCATCGTTTCGTATATCGGAAGCGGATGACCGTGGGTTCTCGGCGAGCGGAAATTGAAGTCCGCAAAGGTTACTCCGTTTATTTTGCTTGTTCTTACCTCGGTTACGTTCTTCGGCAGACGGTTTCTTCTGCCCGTGACCACATATGCCGGAGCCGACGCGTCGGTTATATCGAAGCGCAGGAAAAGCACGTCGGATATTTCCGCTCCGTCAACCGTTTCAAGCGATACGCCGCAACGGTTTACGTTCTTTATAAAGCAATCGGCAAAGCGCGCGTTTTTAAGGCAGTAGTATGTGTCCGTACCGAACTTCACCGCCGACGCAAGCGAGCATATCATCATATCGCGGACGTCGATGTTGCGGCAGCCGACCGTATCCGAGCTTTTGAAGCACAGTCCGTCGTCGCCTGCCATAATGTTGCAGTTGTAAATGCTTATATTCTGACAGTCCACGGGATCTATACCGTCGCGGTTCGGAGTGTTCATACAGTTGAGGCGAAGATTTTTTATCGTTATGTTTCTGCTCGAAAGCGGAACAACCGTCCAGAACGCGCTTCTTCTCATATTCAGGTTTTCGATGTTTATTTCGCTCGAATATGTGATATAGATTATATCGGGACGCGCGTCAAGCTCGCGCCTGTCATTTACCGGATCGTTCATTTTGAAGCGGTATTTGCCGTTTCCGTCAAGCATACCGCCGCCCGTGACGGTGACGTTGCGGACGCCTTCGCCGTAGATGAGCGCTCTTCCGAGCTGACGGTGAGCGCAGAGCGATTTCCCCGGCTCGCGAAGCGGATATGCCGAATGGTTCTGCGTTCCGAGGATTGTCGCCTCGGGAGAAACAAACAGCGTCATATCGGAGGCGAGCTTTATCTCGCCCGTAAGGTAAACGCCCTCCGGAACGTAGACCGTGCCGCCCGTATATGCGGCGTCGGCAACGGCGCGCGAAAACGCTTCCGTATCGTCTGCTCTGCCGTTTCCTCTTGCTCCGTAGCGACGGACGTCGAATATTTCGCCTCTTGTTATTCCTCTGCAAAGATCCGCGCCGTCATACGCTCTTATTCTGTTTATATGAAGCTCGCCCGCGCCGTCGTGAGAAAATTCAATCCTCGAAAGGCTTTTCGCCCTGTCGGTGAATTTCAGCTTTTCGGCACGGCGCGCGCCGTCCACCCATACGTCATACAGTCCCTTTTCGGTGTTGACGGTAAACTTTATTTCATACCAGTTCCCCGTCGGATAGTAGCAGTACGGTGTGATTTTGTCGGCGACGCAGCACCATTCGCCCGAAACGGTGGCATAAAGACAGTTTTTGAAAAACGCCGCCGCGCCGAGCTCCTCGCCCGCCGGACTCTTGACGCGGAAAGCCGTGCATCTGTCGTCTGAAACGAAAACTCTCGCCTCAACGCTCGCCGTACCCGTCATCACGGGGAAATCGTATCCGCAGGCAAAGCCGTCGGACGAAGAAAGCTTAAGGCTTGTGTTCTTCTCAAACGGGAACGGTGCGATCTCCGCAAACGCGCCTTCCGTAAGCGCAAGACGCGGTATAGTCTTAAATTCCTCATTTGCCGCGAAAAGCTCGGTTTCGTCGGTCACGGTGACGTAATCCACGAAAAGCTCGCCCTCGTCGCAGCTGAAATACGCAGGCTCACAGCCCTCGACGGGGATACATTTTCCTGCGGTGAGATGGTTTATCTCAACGTCGGCGGTCATATCCCTGTAATCGTATTTTATCGTCACCGAGGTGGGAACGCCTATCTTGGCGGGACAAAGCTCCTTGCCGCCGCATCTGAACATTCCGCCCTCCATTTTTACGGCGCCGAAACGGAAACGCGCGTTTTCCGAAGCGGTGGTAAGGGTGGTGCTTGCCACTACTCTGCTCGACGTGGCAAACGATTTGTTCATCGAAGAGCCTGCGGAAAGCTTTACGGAATTGTATTTTTTATCGGAATATATGTTTGCGGAAAGCACCTCTCCCGTCGTTTCAAAATCGGCGGGAACTCCGCCCTTGAACGATTCGGAAAGATAGCAGACGTAGCCCCGCTTCGGATATGCCGCATAAGGCGCGGCGTATGGCGCAAAGGGAAGTCTGTTTTTTATCGGCTCCGGCTCGCCCGACGGAACGGCAAGGACAAAATAGTTTGCGTATTCGCCCTCAAAGCCCGGAATGACGATATGCTCGCCGGCTTCGAAATTTTTTTCAAAAACGCCGTAGTGCTTTTTTTCGTTTGTTATTATTTCGGTTTCGGTGTCGGTAAAATCGGCTATCCATTCGGGCATTGAGTCCGTTTCCGCGGCGCTTTTATCGAAAGCGACGGCAATCGTGCAGTTGCGCTCGACATAAAAATCGCATTCCTGATGATCGTCCTTGCCCTCTCTTACCGAATCGAACGTGACGATAAAGTCCGCACCCCTGTATTTCTGCGTGTTGAATTTCACGGGATAGACTTCCGCGTTTGAATATATTTTCGACCTTTTGCTGAAATTGCGGCATACATAGTACCAGCCGTCTGCGTCCCACGGGGGAGAAAACCTGCTGATTACCGGAAGAAACGGTGTATAAGCTGAATTTTTCATTTTTATCTGCATCCTTTCGGAAAATATTTTCTTACTTATTGATTTTAGCATATACATTTGCGATTTTCAACACGAAATGATATTTTTATTGACATTTTCTTTATAAGGTGCTAAAATAGTATGAACTTACAGTTCGACTGAGGGAGTAGTTGGCGCGCGGAAAGCGCGTGACAAGCCGTCATCACGATCCGGAAGGGTTCGGCTTTTGTCTTAATCAACAAGACTCGTTTTTTCCCGACAGGGATAAAATGCGTCCTCCCATACATTTTTTTGTGAGGCGCAAATCAGAATTGCGGCTCTTTTTTTGCCGCAAAATTTCTTCAAGGAGATTTTTATGAAACACTACCTGCAAAGTCAAAGCGAGGTTCTCTCCGCGCTCCGCTCCGCAGAAAACGGACTCACCTCGTCCGAAGCGGAAGCCCGCCTTGCCGAACACGGCAAGAACCGTCTTGCCGAAGGCAAAAAAGACGGCATCGTAAAGAAGTTCCTGCTTCAGCTCGCCGATCCGATGATTATAATCCTCATCGTAGCGGCTGTGATATCGGCTGTTATCGCCGTTATCGAAAAGGAAACCCCCACAGACGTTTTCATCATTATGTTCGTCGTAATACTCAACGCCGTGCTCGGCGTCATTCAGGAATCTAAAGCCGAAAAAGCCATAGAAGCCCTGAAGGAAATGACAGCCGCCACCTCGAAAGTGCTTCGCGACGGAAAAATGATAAGCGTAAAAAGCGAAGATCTTGTTCCCGGCGACGTTATAATTCTTGAAGCGGGCGACGCCGTTCCGGCAGACGCAAGAATAATCGAATCAAACTCCCTCAAATGCGAGGAGGCGGCGCTCACGGGCGAATCCGTTCCTTCCGAAAAGCACGAAACGGTTCTCCGTGCCGGAGAAAACGGCGACGTTCCGCTCGGTGACAGAGCCAATATGATATATATGGGCAGCACCGTTGTTTACGGCAGAGGCAAAGCCGTTGTAACGGCAACCGGAATGGACACCGAAATGGGCAAGATAGCCACCGCCCTTGCAAACGTTGCGGAAGAAAAAACTCCGCTTCAGCTCAAGCTCGCACAGCTTTCAAAGATACTTACATGGCTCGTCCTCGGAATATGCGTGTTCATATTCGCGTTCAACGTTATAAAGAGCGGCGATTTCGGCATCGAATCGCTTCTTGATACGTTTATAGTAGCCGTATCGCTTGCGGTTGCCGCAATACCTGAAGGTCTTGCCGCGGTCGTGACGATAGTGCTTTCCGTAGGCGTTACGAAAATGTCAAAGCGCGCGGCGGTAATACGCCGTCTTACAGCGGTTGAAACGCTCGGCTGCACGGAGGTAATATGCTCGGATAAGACGGGTACTCTCACGCAAAACAAGATGACCGTCACCGATTTCCGCGCCGCAAACAAGGAGCTTCTTGCCACGGCAATGACGCTCTGCTCCGACGCAAAGCCGGACGAAAACGGCAACGCCGTCGGCGAACCGACGGAATGTGCGCTTGTGAACTTTGCCACGGCAAGCGGCGTAATAAAGCCCGACGTCGAAGCAAAACAGCCCCGAATAGGCGAAGTGCCGTTCGATTCGATGCGCAAAATGATGACAACCGTCCACAAAACTCCGGACGGAAAATATATTCAGTACACCAAGGGCGCTCCCGATGAGCTTCTCCGCCGCTGTACGAAGATACTCACCGAAAAGGGCGCTGAACCTCTGACCGACGAAAAGCGCGACGAGGTTCTCCGTCAGAACAAGGAAATGGCCGACAAAGCGCTCCGCGTCCTTGCGGCAGCCTGCAAGCCGCTCGATTCCGAGCCTGCCGAATATTCCGCCGACGCGCTTGAATGCGGACTTATATTCGTTGGTCTGTGCGGAATGATAGATCCCGTCCGCCCCGAAGTGCTTGACGCCATAAAAGCCTGCCGCACGGCAGGAATCCGCCCGATAATGATAACGGGCGACCACAAGGACACCGCCGTTGCCATAGCTCTGGAGCTCGGCATAATCTCCGATCCTTCTCAGGCGATAACGGGCGCTGAGCTTGACAGCCTTTCCGACGAAGAATTCGAGCGTGCGGTGGATTATTATTCCGTTTACGCAAGAGTTCAGCCCGAACACAAGGTAAAGATAGTTTCCGCATGGAAAAAGCGCGGAAAGATAACCGCCATGACGGGCGACGGCGTAAACGATGCTCCCTCGATAAAGACAGCCGACATCGGCATAGGAATGGGCATAACCGGTACGGACGTAACAAAGAACGTAGCCGATATGATTCTTGCCGACGACAACTTTGCAACAATAGTTTACGCGGTTGAAGAAGGCAGAAAGATATATTCGAATATCAGAAAGGCAATTCAGTTCCTGCTTTCGTCGAATATGAGCGAGGTCATAACGATATTCACGGCTTCCGTTATGGGCTTTACGATACTCAAAGCTCCGCACCTGCTCTGGATAAACCTTATAACCGACTGCTTCCCCGCTCTTGCGCTCGGCGTTGAGCCCGGCGAAAAAGACGTAATGCAGCAAAAGCCGCGTTCAAAGGGCGAAGGCGTTTTCGCGGGTGGTCTCGGATTTGACCTTGTATATCAGGGAATTCTCGTTACGCTCCTTACGCTTGCCGCATACTTTATAGGCTACGTTACAAGCGGCGGCGAGCTGACCTTTGCGGCGCTCCGCGGCGATGACCTTTTTGTCGATGCGAAAATGTGCGGAATTACAATGGCGTTCCTTACGATGTCGATGGCTGAAATTTTCCATTCGTACAATATGCGCTCGCAGCGTCATTCGATTTTCACGCTCGGCACGCATAATTTCTTCCTTTTCGGAGCGATGATAGCGGCTCTGGCGCTGACAACGGCTGTTATAGAAATTCCGTTCCTTGCCGATATGTTCGATTTCGTCAACCTTGACCTTGAACATTATCTTATCGCGCTCGGACTTTCCGTTCTCGTTATTCCGATAGTTGAGCTTGTAAAGCTCATTCAGAGAGCGGTCGCAAAGAAAAAAGCAAACTGAAAATAAAAATTTCTCCGTCCGACGCCGCACGGCGTCGGGCGGAGCTGTGTAAAAGAGGTAAAAATGATTCGCAGAATAAGCCGCGGCGACAGAGAGCTTTTTGTCACGCTTTCAAGGGAATTTTATTCAACCGATGCCGTCGCACATACCATACCGCAGGAATATCACGAAAAAAGCTTCGACGAGCTTATGCGCTCGGACGAATATATCGAAGCCTTCATTTTCGAGCAGGACGGAAAAACGGCAGGCTATGCGCTAACGGCAAAAACCTTTTCCGCCGAAGCCGGAGGGACTGTCGTGTGGCTGGAGGAGCTTTACGTCCGCCCGCAGTTCAGAGGGCACGGACTCGGAAAAGCGTTTTTTGCGTATATTGAGGAAAACTGTCCGGCGGCGCGCTACCGTCTTGAAATAGAGCCGGATAACGTCCGCGCAAAAAAGCTTTATTCCTCGCTCGGATATAAAGATCTTCCCTATGCGCAGATGATAAAGGGCGTATGATACAAACGGCTTTTGCCCGTCGGAGAGCAAAAGCCGTTTTTTATTTTTGCGGCGGCGGAAAAACATAATTTTTCACTTGACTTTTCCCTTTAATTTGGATATAGTATATTTATTGTTCAATTACAAAACGCAATCGGAGGCGACAAAGCGTGGACACGGTAAAAGAAAGCGCAACACTTTACACATACGAAAAGGAAGAGGGGCTTCTTGCTTACTGGGCGTTTGACAGCATTGAGGACGGCATCATAAAGGACGTTTCGGGAAACGGTCACGACGGAGAGGTGCTCGGCGAGCCGGAGATCTGTCCCGGATATATATACAACGGCATACGGTTTTCAAAATCGGATCAGGGCGTTATTGTAAAGAATACGAAGGGCCTTGATTTCACCGAAAAGGACAGCTTCACAATCGAGGCTTGCTTTGACTGGGACGGCGTTATAAGCAGCTCGGGCTGGCCGTGCATAATGCAGAAAGGGCTTGACGCCGCGAAAAAAGCCTTCAACTATGTGGGCTTCTGGATAAACAGCTCCTGCCGCAGAGCCGCGCTCGGCGTCACGGGCGGAGGCGGAACGACAACCTTCAATCTTGTGGCGCAGGTGAACAATACTTCCGGCTGGCACAAGCTCGTCGCCGTTCAGGACGGCAACGCCGGAACGCTTTCGTTCTTTATTGACGGCGTGCCGCAAAGACAGAGCCGCGCGATAAACGCGTCGTCCGTCGGGATGCCGCTTACAATGGGCTTTTGCGACGCTTCGAGCATTTTCCTCGGCGCGATAGACGAAATAAAAATATATAATTACGCAAAACCCGTCGATTTCAAGGTCACGGGCGTTGACGTTATGGAATACAAAAGCTTTGATTATACGGACAAGGCAAGCGGCGAAAAGCTTACCCTGCCTTACAGACTTTATCTGCCCGAGGACTACAAAAAGGCAGACGGCAAAAAGCTTCCGCTTCTGTTTTTCCTTCACGGCTACGGCGAATGCGGAACGGACAATATGCAGCAGATACGCGTTCTCGGCGGTCCGAACCTGCTTCTCGACAGGGTTCTCGAAAAAGGCGACTGCATAATCGTCGCGCCGCAGTGTCAGGCGTCGCCCGCAGAATACAATTGGGTTCCGATAAACAAGCAGTGGAGCATCGGCTCGCGCGAGCTTACCGAAAAGCCCACGGTATCGCTTGCTGCCGCAACAGAGCTTCTGAAAACGTGGCTCTCCGACGAAAAGGTCGATAAAAGCCGCGTTTACGCCGCCGGAATATCAATGGGCGGCTACGGAACGTGGGAGCTTATAACCCGTCATCCCGAATGGTTTGCCGCGGCTGTCCCCGTGTGCGGCTCGGGAATTCCGTCGCTTGCGGAAAGACTTAAAGACATCGCCATATGGGCAATGCACGGCGAAGCGGACACAACCGTTCCCCCTCAGGGCACGCGCGATATGGAAAACGCAATAAAAGCCGCCGGCGGCAAAAAGATAAAAACGTCGTTCTATGCCGGCGTCGGACACAATTCGTGGCCGCAGGCTTATTCCGAAAAGGAGCTTATCGACTGGCTTTTCGCACAGAAAAAAGACAGCTGACAAATAATATTTTTCGCCGCGCTTCTGCGCGGCGGAATTCGTTTTGAGGAAAATTTTTCCCTTCAAAAAAAATTAACAATTTTGTACTTGTGTTTGACGGCTAACAATAGTATAATGCAAAAACAACACAAAAGAAATAAACCTCTTGCGGAACGTCCCGCAAGGAAGAAAGGAATTACTTCTCTATGATAAAAAGACTTTTCAGAAGCATTCGTGAATATAAGCTTCCGTCAATTCTCACGTTTATATTCATTCTCGGCGAAGCAGCCATAGAATGTGTCATTCCGTTTATCACGGCAAAGCTGATAAACAGAATCGAAGGCGGCGCAGAAATGAGCGACCTTATAAAAACGGGTGTGCTTCTCGTTGTAATGGCAATAGCTTCGCTTGCCTGCGGAGGTATTGCCGGAATAACCTGTTCCAAGGCTTCATCAGGCTTTGCAAAAAACCTTCGTCACGACCTTTTCTCAAAGGTTCAGACCTATTCGTTTGAAAATATCGACAAATTTTCTTCATCGTCGCTCGTTACAAGACTTACGACCGACGTAAGCAACGTTCAGAACGCTTATATGATGATAATCCGCACGGCAATCCGCTCGCCGCTTATGCTTATTTTCTCGGTGATAATGGCATATATAATGGGCGGCAAGCTTGCGACGCTTTTCGTTATTATAATTCCCGTGCTTGCCGTGGGACTTTTGATAATATCGAAAAAAGCAATGCCCGCATTCCGCCGCGTATTCAAAAAATATGACCGCCTCAACGAATCAATTGAGGAAAACGTCCGCGGAATGAGAGTTGTAAAGGGCTTTGCAAGAGAAGATTACGAAAAGAAAAAGTTCGGCACGGCGGCAGGCGATATCTGCAAGGATTTCACAAAAGCCGAAAGAATCGTTGCGCTCAACTCTCCTCTTATGCAGCTGTGCGTGTATTTCAATATGGCGTTTATTCTTGTGGTCGGCTCGAAGCTGATAATCACAAGCGCGGGAAGCTCTCTCGGCGTGGGCGAAATGTCCTCGATGCTGACCTACGGCTTCCAGATACTTATGCAGCTTATGATGCTTGCAATGATATACGTTATGCTCACAATGTCGGTGGAATCCATGACGCGTATAGTCGAAGTGCTTGACGAAGAATCCGCGCTTACAAACGCTCCCGCGAAAACAGTCACCCTTCCCGACGGAAGCACGGTGAATTATCCCCTTACGGAGATAAAGGACGGTTCGATAGATTTTGACAACGTAAACTTCAAATATTCCAAAACGGCAAAGAAAAATGCCCTTTCCGATATAAATCTTCATATAAAATCGGGAATGACGATCGGTATTCTCGGCGGAACGGGCACGGGAAAATCATCTCTCGTTCAGCTTATTCCGCGTCTTTACGACGTCACCGAGGGCTCTGTAAAGGTTGCCGGAAACGACGTGCGCGATTACGATCTCGTCGCGCTGCGCGATTCGGTTGCGTTCGTGCTTCAGAAAAACCTGCTGTTTTCCGGAACGATAAAGGATAATCTCCGCTGGGGCAACGAAAACGCAACGGATGAGGAAATGATCGAAGCGTGCAAGCTCGCTCAGGCGGACGAATTCATATCCTCCTTCCCCGACGGCTACGACACGAAGATAGAACAGGGCGGCTCGAACGTATCGGGCGGACAGAAGCAGCGTCTGTGTATTGCACGCGCGCTCCTCAAAAAGCCGAAGATACTTATTCTTGACGACTCGACGAGCGCGGTCGATATGAAAACCGACGCGCTTATAAGAGCAGGCTTCAAGAGCTTTATCCCCGAAACGACAAAGATAATAATCGCACAGCGTATAGCCTCCGTCATGGACGCGGATCTTATCGTCGTTATGGAAAACGGCAGAATCGTCGAAAGCGGCACTCATGACGAGCTTATGAAGTCAAGCGAAATTTATCGCGAAACATATATTCAGCAGATGAGCGGAGGTGAGGACAATGAATAAAGGAATGAAGGGTATGCCTTCGAGAAGAATGGCGGGAGGCAAGCGTCCGAAAATGGACAAAAACCTTATGAAGCGTATTCTCGGTCTTCTGATAAAATCCTACCCCGTGCTTATACCCATTGTTATAGTCTGCATAGTGCTTTCGGCTATTGTTTCTTCGATACCGTCGATTTTTATGCAGAAGGTTTTCGCCACGGTGACAACGCACATCGAAACAATAAGAGAAGCCGCCGGAGTAAGCGGTCTGCAGACCATCTCAAAGGAATGGATATCCGCAAATTCCGCATATCTTTCCGAGCAGTGGGCTGCGGCAAAGGCGGAAATTCTGCCCATGATCGCAATACTTGTCGGGCTGTATGCGCTTTCGATAATATTCATCACGGTACAGTCACAGCTTATGGCAAAGATAACGCAGGGCTTTCTTGACAAGATGCGCTGCAAAATGTTCGACGGAATGCAGAATCTGCCCATAAAATATTTCGATACTCACAAGCACGGCGACATAATGAGCTACTATACAAACGATATAGATACTCTCCGTCAGCTTATTTCGCAGTCGCTTCCCAGCCTTATTCAAGCGGCGATAATCGTTGTTACGGTATTCTTTATAATGCTCTGGTACAGCATACCGATGACGCTTGTAATTCTTCTCGGCATAAGCCTTATGATTCTTGTTTCAAAGAAGATAGGCGGCGGCTCGGCAAAATACTTTATCCGTCAGCAGCGCTCCGTAGCAAACTTTGAAGGCTACATTCAGGAAACGATGAACGGTCAGAAAGTGGTTAAGGTTTTCAATCACGAGAAAAAAGCCGAGGAAGAATTCGACAGAATAAACGATGAGCTTTTCGAGGACAGTCACAAAGCAAACGCATATGCAAACTGTCTCGGCCCGATAATAATGAACATAGGCAACATTCTTTACGTTATCTGCGCGATAGTCGGCGGACTTTTCATAACGCTTTCGGCAACAAACGTAAGCTTCCGCGGTCTTATCACGGCGGGAAGCTTTATAGCGCTTCCTTTCTCGATAGATATAATCGTGCCGTTCCTCAATATGACAAAGCAGTTCACGGGAAACATAAATCAGGTTTCTCAGCAGATAAACTCGGTTATTATGGGTCTGGCGGGCGCAGGACGTGTGTTTGACCTTATGGACGAAAAGCCCGAAACCGACGACGGCTATGTTACGCTTGTCAATTGCAGAATTGATGAAAACGGCAACATAACCGAAACAAAAGAGCGCACGGGCAAATGGGCGTGGAAGCATCCTCACGGCGACGGAACTCTCACCTATACGGAGCTTCGCGGCGATGTGCGTATGGTAAACGTTGATTTTGAATATGTTCCCGGAAAACCCGTGCTTCACGACGTTTCCGTCTATGCCGAACCCGGTCAGAAGGTGGCGTTCGTAGGTGCGACGGGCGCGGGAAAGACGACAATCACAAACCTTATCAACCGCTTTTACGATATCGCCGACGGCAAAATCCGCTATGACGGCATAAACGTAAACAAAATAAAGAAAGCCGATCTTCGCCGTTCGCTCGGAATAGTGCTTCAGGATACGAACCTTTTCACAGGCTCGGTAATGGATAATATCCGCTACGGACGTCTTGACGCTACAGACGAGGAATGTATAGCAGCCGCAAAGCTTGCCGGCGCGGACGATTTCATAACCCGTCTGCCCGGAGGCTACGATACGGAGCTTTCAAACAACGGTGCAAACCTTTCGCAAGGTCAGCGTCAGCTTATCGCAATAGCGCGCGCCGCCGTTGCAGATCCGCCCGTTATGATCCTTGACGAAGCTACCTCCTCTATAGACACAAGAACCGAAGCCATTGTTCAGAAGGGTATGGATAAGCTTATGGAGGGCAGAACGGTATTTGTCATTGCCCACAGGCTTTCGACGGTTCGCAACTCCGATGTTATTATGGTGCTTGATCACGGCAGGATAATCGAACGCGGAAATCACGAAAAGCTTATTGCCGAAAAAGGCGTTTATTATCAGCTTTATACCGGTGCCTTCGAACTCGAATAACCTGCTTTTCTTTGAAAAAGGAAAGCAGGCACCGTACTTTTCTTCGAGAAGAAACCGTACTTTTCTTCGAGAAGAAAAGTAGGCAAAAGAAGCTTCAGTTATCGGGGACGATATACAGAGTTTTCAGTACCTGCGCTGACAGAGCTTGTTAAAAAGGCAAAAGAAGCTTCGGTTATCGGGGACGATATACAGAGTTTATAAAGCGTTCTCCCATTGGAGAGATTTGCAAATGCGCAGCGTTTGCGCAGCCTCGCCGAAAAAAGACAAAACCCTTTCAATAATCTACGCAAAAAATCCGCCCGCGTGGGCGGATTTTTTTGCTTTTTCCGGTCTTATACCGT
>CAVEFC010000002.1:0-72722 GCA_963614875.1 uncultured Eubacteriales bacterium
TTTTTTGTCGTCAGTCTTTTTTCACTATTTTTTTGTAATGCTCTATTCTTGTGTGCATATCGGGGAACATATCCTTTGCCTTTTCGGAGAACATCGCTCTTTCTATTCCCTTTGTCGCGCGGCGTTCATGACCGATAAGCGCATAGGCGGCGTCCGAAAGGTGAGAAAACATTTCGTTTTCCATAGCGTTGCAGAGAAAGCTCTGACGCGGAGAATTTATATCCTCGCCGCTTATCTGGAAAAAGCGATGCTTTTCGCAAAGCTCCATTATGCGTCGGAGCTGTGCCTCTGTATTGCGGCTTGGCATATAGGTTACGGCGTCGAAGCCGATCCTGTCAAGCTCGTAGAATAGAAGCTCAAGATAATCGTCCTCGAATTTCTGCGCTTTTTTGTCGCCGGTCACGGAATCGCCCACGTCGCCGAGATATGCGTATGCAAAAACCGCACCGCAAGCCGAGCATACCTTTTGCAGCTCGAATATATCGGGACATTCGTATGTGGCGGGAATATAGAATTTTTCAACCATATTGCTTTTCAGCGCGCCGAGAATGTCATATTCGTAAAAATCGGGGGTTTCTCTTCCGGAAAGTATCTGCTTTTTTACTTTCGGAGAGATATCGAGCTTCATTTCTTTTTCAAGAAAATCAATCACTTTTTCCGGCGTGTCATAGCGAGCCGTTATTTTTTTGGCAAGCGCGAAAAGTATATGACGCTCGGTTACAGAGCCTCCCTCGTGCGCCATTGATATCGGCAGAACGTCGCTGTCGTAATCAAGGGAAAGTCCGTAGCTTCCGACGAGGCTGTTTATATTGTCGCACATTTTGCGATTGCGTTCGCCGCGGCGGAAACGATAATACGCAAAGTAGTCGTTGAGCAGGCTTATGCTCTGATTCGGTATTCCGTGAAGCGCAACATAAGCTATCGAGCTCTGATCGGGATTGTTTATTCTTTTTCCGTCGAGCGCGGTGTTTTTCATAGATGTGCGACATTCCATTCCGACGGTCGCCGGCATACCCACGAGCGCCGCGGCACGAAGAAATTCCTCCGCTCCCGAAAGCGAATCGTGATCCATTATTCCCGCCGTTGCAAGTCCGCTCTGCCAAGCCATATAAACGGCTTTGGTCGGCGAATACGGCGAAAACGAGTAATTTGTATGAATATGATTGTTCACAAGTCCCGTTTTTTTCGGCTCGGGAAGAAGTCCTCCGTCGGTGAGCATTTTAAGCTCTGCAAGCACGTCAAGACGTGTGTATTTGTTCGGTGCGTTAAGGAGGGATATCAGCTTATCGGTATTCACTTTCCGCACCTCCCGTCAGTTGAGCATTGTCTGTCCGCCGGTGACGGGAACAGCCTGCCCCGTTTCGTATTTCTGTTCGACTATATAGAACAGCGCCTTTGCGATATCCTCCGGCAGACAGCCTCTGCCGAGCGGAACCTTGCTTTCGTAATAGCGGCGGACGTCTGCCGTTGTTTTCGCGCCGGGAACCTTTCCCGCATTGAGATACTGAACGAAAAGTCCGCGCACGGGATCCGACCACAGCGGTCCGTCAAGATAGTTTCCGGGACATATCGAATTGCACTTTATTCCGTAGGGAGCAAGCTCGAGCGCAAAGCTTTGCGTAAGACCGATTCCGCCGAATTTCGCGCCGGCATACGCAAAGTTCTTGTTGCTGCCTTCAAGCCCCGATTTTGAATTTATTCCGATAATATCCGACATATAATCGGGCGAATATTTTCTCTGGATCTTCATCGGTACGACGGCATATTTTGTGCATACGAAAAACGCCGTGTAATCGATTGACGTTACAAGCTCGAAATTCTGCTTTGTCATTTCTTCAAGCGCGCCCGCGCGGACGATTCCCGCATTGTTTACGAATATGTCAAGACCGCCGTATTCAAGCACGGTTTTTTTAATCATTTCCTTTACGGATTCTTCGTCCGTGACGTTTACATAAACGGGGAAGGCTGTGCCTTTGCCGAATTTTTCGCAAAGGGATTTCGCCATATTTTCCGCGCCTTCAAAATTCATATCCGCGATCGCCACGTATGCGCCCTCGCGTATCATAGCCTCGGCTATGCCCGCGCCGAAGCCCTGCGCCGAGCCTGTGACTATCGAAATTTTTCCGGCAAGACGTTTTTCCGCCGCACCGGAAAGTGCTACCTTTGCACGATAGCTTTCAACCTCCCAGTTTGCGATAAACGAGGTCAGCTCCCCGCTCATATGCTTTGCGCCGCCGAAGGACATGGCATAGGTTGCTATCTTTACCGCGTCCTCGAACACGGCGGAGGCGGTATCGGCTTCCTTTTTCGTCTTTCCGCAGGCGAACATACCCACGCCCTGAACGAAAATTATCTTCGGCATAAAGCCGTTTTTCGCGGTATATTCGCGGAAAGCCTTTTCAAGCTCGCAGGAGGTTTCCTCTCCCTTGTTTTCGACGTACAGCGGATGCGCCTTGCAGTAAACTATGTGATCGGGAGAGAAGCTGTCCTCAAGCGGAGCAAACGCCGCTCTGTCGCGCGCGAAAGCGATTATATCATGGTACGCCGTATATTTTACGACGGATTTTCCCTCCGCCGAATAAAGCATACGTATTTCGGGGGCAAGAGCCTGAGCGAGCGCCCTGTCACATTCAACCTCGTCTCTGCACGGGAAAAACAACACTTTTTTCTTTATCTTTTCGGAAACCTCGGCTGTAAGGGCGTCTATTTCTCCGGTTGTGTCGGCGGCATAGAAAATGCCGTGATTTTCAAGGAATATCACCTGCGGAGCCTTGCCGTGAGCCCCTTCGTATTCGCCGAGCTTTTCGCGGCAGAGCGACGCGAGGATATATCCCGGCTTTGTCGACGACACCCATACGGCGTCGGGGAAAAGCTCCTTTGCAATCTTTTCTCCGCCGACGGAGCAGGTGATTCCGTTTACGAGCGCAGGATGCACGTGAAGCACGAATTTCTGCGGCAGAAGGTCGTGCAGGAGCGTTTCCACGCTGGGACGCTTGCCCTCCTCGCCCTTTCTGCGCGAAGCCATCATCATAGAAAGCACCTGCGCTTCTCTTTCTGCTTCGATATCGGAAAATTCCGCATTCCATATTTTTTCAAGCTCGGCGCGGTCGATTTTCACAAAGCCTTCCTCGGTTATCGTCGCAAGCGACGTTCCCGAGCCCTTTATATACAGCGTATCGTCGGTTTTATAAGAGGTATTTCCTCCGCCGGCGAGAACAAATTCCGCGTCCGCGCCGTATCTGTTCGACATTTCGACAAGCGATTTTATATCCTTTTCAATGCTCATTTTCCGTTCCCTCCGCAATTATATTTTATCTGAATGCGAAAGCAGATATTTTTCGGCTTCCGCGCACCACAGTCCGTTGTGACGGCCGACTATTTCCGCGAGCGCGGCAAATTTTTTGTCCGTTTTTCCGAGCTCGGCAAAATCGGCTATCGCCGTCATGGGCATCGATATATTCGTGTAAACAAGCTTTTTGCCGCCCGGAATTTTGTGAAGATTGATCGTCGTGTCGGCAACGCTGTCAAGTCCGCCGACGTGCGTTATCATAATGGCGGGATTCATTCTTCCGCAGGACATCATCGCTATGGCTTCCTTCATATCGTCGACGTTTCCGCCCGACGTTCCGACGATGTGAGTCGAAGCGTAATGCACATTATAGAAATTGAAGCTTGCGGAAAACGCAGGATTCGTAGGCCCTGCAAAGAAGTTGAGGCAGCCGTCGCGTCCGAGGATGGCGTCGCCCTGCTCGACGACAGACTTTACGGGAGCGAAAACGAAAACATCATCGTAGCCGTCGCCGCCGGAAAGCTCACGGAGCGTCTTTACGGGATCTTCGCAGTCCGCCGTGTTGAGATATACGAGCTTTACGCCGTTTTTTGCGGCTTCCTCGGCGGTGAGGATGCTTTCGGCACGGGCAAGACGCGCGGCGTCTATATCCGTGACGACGAGAAGCGACGGCTTTCTGTCACAGTGAACGGCATAATCTATCGCGCCGAGCCCCATAGGGCCGACGCCTGCGAGAATGGCGGTCTTTCCGCCCTCCTTTATGCCCATTTCGTGAACGTAGTGTCCGGCTTTCGTATGATAATTTGCGTGAAATCCTCCGATAATGCACGAAACCGGCTCGGAAAGAGAGCCGTAAAAATAAGCGTCGCTGCTGTAAGGAAGCAGGCAGTCAAGCTCCATTACTTCGTGCGGGATAACGACATAGGTGGCGTCGCCGCCGATATATTTATACGAATATCCGGGCGAGGCAAGACTGCCCTTGTAGTTGAGTGCCGGCTGAATGACGAATTCATCTCCCTCTTTGTATTTGCTTTGCCATTTTGCGCCGACTTTTACTATTTTGCCGCAGAATTCGTGACCGACAATAACGGGATTTTCGGCGATATCGTCCGGAACGCGCTTGTGCGCCGTCCCCTGATCCGCCGCCTTGTGAGTGGACATACAGATACTGTCCGATATGATGTGGGCGAGTATTTCATCGTCCTTTATTTCGGGGAGCTCGAATTCCTCAAGCCTTAAATCGTTTACTCCGTAAAGTCTTACAGCCTTTGTTTTCATTGTATTCTCTTTCCCGACGGTTTTTATTTTTGTCGCCGCGCATACCGTCGAATGCGTCGGACGGTTTTTTTCAGTTTTTGCGGAATTTATTTCTCAGCCTGTCCATAACGCTTTTCGCGCGCAGACGCTGCGCTTCCGTTTCCTCCGCGAGAAAACGGGCGTCCGTTACCCTGCCGCCTGAGAGAGTTATATCGAGAATGTCACATTCGTGCACTTCAAACGGGATATCGCCCGCGGGTACGTTCAAGACCTCTCCTCCGTCGCTCATGCACACAAAAAAGCCTTCTTCCTTCCTGTCGACAGTAACTTTCACAAAATACCTCCTCTTACAGCGCTTTCATTTAAGCATTTTGACAAATACCATTATATTATATATCGAAAAAATATTCAACACAAATTTCAAAATAAATCTGTTAAATAAAAAAGTTTTGTGATATACTTAAAAATATGAAAATATGCCTTTGCAAAAAAGGAGGGGGCTTTGCTTATGGAAAACAGAGAAGCCGTAAGAGAAAGAATGAAATATCTTGCGGACACGATAGAATACAATTCAAAGCTGTATTATGTGGACGACGCGCCCGTGATTTCCGACTACGAATACGATATGATGTTCCGCGAGCTTACGGAGCTTGAAAAAAAATATCCCGAGCTTGCGCCGGAAAATTCCCCGACGAAAAGAGTCGGCGGAGAGGCGCTTTCAAAGTTTGAAAAGGTGACTCACACCGTGAGGATGGGCTCTCTTGCCGACGTTTTTTCATACGACGAGGTGCGCGATTATCTTGCGAAAACGGAGGAGATGCTCGGTCATCGGGTGACGTATTCTGTTGAGCCGAAGATAGACGGGCTTTCCGTGTCGCTTATGTATGTGGACGGCAGACTTACCGTCGGCTCGACGCGCGGCGACGGCATAACGGGGGAGGACGTCACTTCGAATATAAAAACCATAAAAACAATTCCGCTCTCTCTGCCGGACAGGCTTCCCCTGCTCGAAGTCAGGGGCGAGGTTTATATGCCGAAAAAAAGCTTTCTCCGCCTGAACGAAAGGTGCGAGGAGGACGGCAAAGCTCCGTTTGCGAATCCGAGAAACGCGGCGGCAGGCTCGCTCCGTCAGCTCGATCCGAAGATAACGGCGTCGCGCAATCTTGATATTTTCGTTTTCAACATTCAGCAGATAGAGGGCAGAGCTTTCGCTTCGCATACGGAGGGACTGGAATATCTGCGCTCGCAGGGCTTTCATATCATCGACGGCATATCGCGCGAAAGCGATCCCGACAGGATAATCGAAAAAATAGCCGCAATCGGAGAAAAACGCGCGTCGCTTTCGTATGATATCGACGGCGCGGTGATAAAGGCGGATCTGCTTTCCGAAAGAGCCGCGATAGGCGAAAACACAAGCACGCCGAAATGGGCGGTGGCGTTCAAATTTCCGCCGGAAAGAAAGCCCACAAAGCTTCTTGACATAACGGTTCAGGTTGGCAGAACCGGAGTGCTTACGCCGAATGCGCGTTTTGAACCGGTACGTCTTGCGGGAACAACGGTTTCAAAGGCGACGTTGCACAATATTGATTTTATCCGCGAACGGGATATAATGATAGGCGATACCGTTTTTGTACAGAAAGCGGGAGATATAATTCCCGAAGTTGTTTCGGTTGACAAATCAAAGCGCACGGGCGAGGAAAAGGTTTTCGATATGCCGGCTGTATGTCCGTCGTGCGGAGAGCCTGTGACAAGGGACGAGGGCGAAGCGGCTTACAGATGCACAAACCCGTCGTGTCCGGCACAGCTGCGCCGCTCGGTCGAGCATTTTGCATCCCGTCATGCGATGGACATCGACGGTATGGGACCTGCGATAATCGGCGCGCTGATAGAAAAAGGCTTTATTCATCGCGTTTCGGATATATATTATCTGCAAAAGAAGCAGATTGCCGATCTTGACGGAATGGGTGAAAAATCGGCGCAGAATCTGTGCGACGCGATAGAAAATTCAAAATCCGCAGGACTTGCAAGAGTGATTTTTTCTCTCGGGATACGCAATATCGGCGAAAAAGCGGCAAAAACGCTTGCGGCTTTCGCCGGAAACATAGACGCGCTTTACAGCGCCAAAGCCGAGGATATTTCGGCTCTTGCCGATTTCGGCGATATTATGGCGGAATCGGTTGTGAATTTCTTTTCGCATCCGCAGACAAAGGAAATAACTGACGCGCTCGGCGCGGCAGGCGTGGTTATGACGGAAGAAAAGACCGTTACGGGCGACAGATTTGCCGGAAAGACCTTTGTTCTGACCGGAACTCTGCCGACAATGAAGCGTGACGAAGCCGAAAAGCTGATAGAGGAAAACGGCGGAAAGGCGTCGTCGTCCGTATCGAAAAAGACGGATTACGTTCTTGCGGGCGAGGACGCGGGCTCAAAGCTTACGAAGGCTCAGTCGCTCGGGATAAAAATAATAGACGAAGAAGAATTTCTGAAAATGCTTGACAGCTGAACGGCAGAAAGGATAAACATATGGCAGATTTTTATGATCATGTGAAGATATACGTCAAAGCCGGAAACGGCGGAAACGGCTGTATTTCTTTTCACAGAGAAAAATATATTTCGCACGGAGGGCCGGACGGCGGCGACGGCGGGAACGGCGGCAACATAGTTCTTGTTATAGAAAAGGGCAAAAACACCCTGCTTGACTTCCGCAACAGAAAAAAATACGTCGCGGAAAACGGCGGCGACGGTATGAAGTCGAAATTTCACGGGGCCAACGCTCCGGATCTTATAATTCCCGTTCCGGAGGGAACTGTCGTAAAGGACGCAAAAACCGGAAAAATAATAAAGGATATGAGCTGCTGCGAGCCGTTTGTGCTTTGCAGAGGCGGACGCGGCGGCTGGGGAAACCGTCATTTTGCGACGCCCACCCGTCAGGCTCCGCGCTTTGCGAAAACGGGGCGCGAGGGCGAGGAACGCGAGGTTCTGCTTGAGCTTAAAATGCTTGCCGACGTCGGCTTTGTCGGGCTTCCCAGCGTGGGAAAATCGACCTTGCTTTCGGTTATCAGCGCGGCAAGACCGAAGATTGCGGCGTATCATTTCACAACGCTTTCCCCCATGCTCGGAGTTGTTTCCGTCGGCGATGGAAAGGGCTTTGTTGCGGCGGACATCCCGGGACTTATAGAGGGCGCGTCGGAGGGACTCGGGCTCGGCTTCGATTTTCTTCGCCATGTTGACAGATGCCGTCTGCTCGTTCACGTCGTCGATATTTCCGCTTCCGAGGGGCGCGATCCGACAGGCGATCTTATAACGATAAACACCGAGCTTGAAAAATACAGTGCGGAGCTTGCCTCTCGTCCGCAGATAATCGCGGCGAACAAGTGCGATATTCTTGACCGTGAGCTTGTCGATATTCCGAGGTTTGAAAAATTCTGTGCGGATCACGGCTATGAGATAGTTTACATCAGCGCGGCGACGGGCGAGGGTATAACCGAGCTTCTGCACAAAATCTATGACAGATTGCAGACGCTTCCGCCCGTTACGGTCTACGAGCCTGAATACGAGGAAGAGCTTGCGGCAGAGCTTGTTCCGACGGATATCACCGCCCGCAAGGAAGACGGGGTATGGTTTGTCGAGGGTGCGTGGCTTCGCAGGCTTATGGAGGGCATAAACCTTGACGACCGCGAGTCTATGAATTATTTCGACAGGACGCTCCGTCAGAACGGCATTTACGATAAAATGCGCGAGCTCGGTATCTCCGACGGCGACGTCGTCAATCTCTACGATCTCGAATTTGATTTCGTTGACTGACCTTCTTTTCTTCGAGAAGAAAAGAAGGCACCGTACTTTTCTTTGGAAAAGAAAAGTAGGCAAAAGAAACTTCAGTTATCGTGGACGATATGCAGATTTTTTAATACCTGCGCAGACGGAGCTTATTAAAAAAGCAAAAGAAGCTTCGGTTATCGGGGGCGATATGCAGATTTTTTAATACCTGCGCAGACGGAGCTTATTAAAAAAGCAAAAGAAACTTCAATTATCGGGGACGATATACAGAGTTTTTAATATCTGCGCAGACGGAATTTATTAAAAAGCAAAAAACTTCGGTAAATTGGTTTATGCGTTTGTATTTGTGAAACAATCTTCATTTCGGAGGTTTTTATGGAAAAGAAATATGCCGTTGTTACGGGCGGTTCGCGCGGGATAGGCGCGGAAATCGTGCGCGAGCTTTGTCGCGCCGGATG
Organism: uncultured Eubacteriales bacterium; assembly: GCA_963614875.1. GTDB lineage: Bacteria > Bacillota > Clostridia > Oscillospirales > CAG-272 > CAG-841. The sequence goes on from CAVEFC010000002.1 coordinate 8,782, forward strand.
CGACGTTATAGTAAATTACAGGTCGTCTGCGGAAAAAGCCGAGGAGCTTTGCCGGAAAACAGCGGCAGATGGCTCCGGCAGGGCGATACCCTTCTGCGCGGACATTTCGCAATCTTCGGAGGCAAGGCGGCTTATTTCAAAGGCGATAATGGAATTCGGCAGGATAGACATACTTGTAAACAACTCCGGAGTTTCAAGCCCGAAAACTTTGCTTGATACGGACGACGACGAGCTTGAAAGAGTTATGGGCACAAATTTTTACGGCACGTTTTTCTGTACGCGCGCGGCGGCCCGCGAAATGATAAATTCCGGCTGCGGCGGGGCGATTATAAATATTTCATCAATGTGGGGAATATGCGGCGCGTCGGGGGAAGCGGTATATTCGGCGTCGAAGGCGGCGGTGATAAATCTTACAAAATCGCTTGCAAAGGAGCTTGCTCCGGAAAAAATTCTTGTAAACTGCATAGCTCCGGGTGTTATAAACACGGATATGAACTCCTGCTATGACGCGCAGACAATGGATGAGCTGAAAAAAAGAACGCCGCTCGGAAGGCTCGGCGAGCCTTGCGATGTGGCGCGTGCGGTAAGATTTTTATCGCTTGAAAATACATTTATCACGGGGCAGACGCTCTGCGTCGACGGCGGATTTATTCTCTGAAATTATCTGTAATAGACGTAATAGCAGATTATGGTGCGGATTTTCCCTCCGCTTTCGATATCGGGGGCGGTGATTATAACGCCTTCGAGCGACATAAGCTCGGATACAGACATTTCTTCTATATTGCAGCGGAAGATAACGCGGTTGTCCGCGGAAACTATAAGCTGACCGTCACGGACGTTGAAGCCGCCGTTTTTTCCTATTACGGAATCGGTGTCTCCGTCGCGCTCGGTGGCGTAGCGCAATCGGTTGCGAACCATTTTTTCAGCCATTTCAAGCTTGAAGGAAAGCTTCTCCTCCGTTTTTTTGCGTTTGAAAAGGGACATAATTTTCACCTCTCTTTGCTTTATGATATCATAATTTTATATAAAAACAAAGAAAAATTCAAAAAAATCGGTCGATTTTCAAAAATACTCTTTATTATTTATGAAACTGATGATAAAATATCATTACATCCGTGAGATTTTATAGCATTGAATCCGACTAATATATAAACTCTATTTTTGCGAGGTAAAAAATGAGCATTGAACAGAATACCATCAAAGAAAATAAGAATTTCTTTGTGCGAACGTGGCTCCGCATAAAGACAAGCGAGTACACATATCTTGCCGCGGCATTTCTTCTTCCGTTTGTTATAATGGCGGGAGTTTTTGCCTGTATGGAATTTCATCCGTTCGGCAACAGCTCGATACTTACTCTTGATTTTCAGGCGCAGTACATTTATTACTATGAAGAAATACGCAATCTGCTTGTTCACGGCGGAAGCTGGCTTTATTCATGGAAGCGCACGCTCGGCGGCGAATTTATGGGCATCGTGGCGTATTATATGGGAAGCCCGTTCAATCTGTTGCTGGTGCTTTTCCCGAAGAAAAATATCGTTGACGCCGTAACGTTCATTCAGCTCTGCAAAATAGGCACGATGGGACTCAACTTCGGCATATATCTGCACAAAACGCGCAGGCTCGGACAGATGAGAACCCTTGCCCTTTCGATGATGTACGCGCTCTGCGCCTATTCCGTGGTTCAGACGATAGACCCGATGTGGCTTGACGCGCTTGTTTTCCTGCCGCTTCTTATTCTCGGCACGGAATCGCTTATCCGCAGAAAAAAGGTTATACTTTATATAATTTCTCTTTCGGTTATATTCATTTCCAATTACTATATGGGATATATGTGCGGAATTTTCACGTTCCTTTATTTCTGCTACTATTACTGCACCATCCGCCCCGAAATATACAGGGGCGAAAGAAGATTTTTCCGCACCGTAGGCTTCAGAACCTTTATGCGTTTTGCATTCAGCACGGCGCTTGCGCTCGGAATATCGGCGTTTATGCTTTACGGAGCGTGGTATTCGCTTGGCTTCGGCAAGATAGGCTTTGCCTCGACAGACTTTTCGCTCTCGCTCAGATTCGATTATCTCGATCTTGTGATAAAGCTTCTTCCCGGCACTTACGATTCGGTAAACCGCGCCGGCGAGCCTATGATATACTGCGGCGCGCTCGCGCTTATGTGCATACCGCTGTTTTACCTTTCAAAATCCATACCCAAGCGTCAGAAAATAGCCGCAACGGCTATGCTCGCGGTGCTTGTCGCAAGCTTTACCGTAAACACACTTGACCTTGTATGGCACGGATTTTCAACTCCGAACTGGCTCAATTACAGATATTCCTACGTTTTCTCGTTCTTTATACTCACAATGGCTGCCGACGCCATAAAGGGACTCGGAAAGATAAAGCTTTCGCACATTGTGGCTACCGGAGTTTCGTTTGCCGTACTCGTTCTTATAATTCAGAAGCTGAATATCAACTTCCAGCAGGGCGACAACAGTATTCCGCTTTCGTCTGCGGGATGTATAATGTTCTCGCTTATAGTCATCGCGCTTTATACGGTGATACTCAAGTTTATCCGCGACAAAAAAACCACGGAAGCCGCGGCGTTCGTTTTGGCGGCTGTCGTGTGCGTGGAAATGTTTGTGGCGTCGCTTCTCAGCGTTGTCGGCGTTCAGAGCGAGGTCGGCGTTACGAAATACAACGACTATCTTGACTCGAACGGCCAGGAGGTTTACAGCTCCTATAACGGAAGCATACAGAGAATTCAGGGCGTTGTGGACAAAATTCTCGAAAGCGACAAGAGCTTTTACCGTATGGAAAGCACCGTTTACCGCAAAAACGGCGGCGTAAACGAGCCTATGGCATACGGCTTCAACGGAATTTCACACTCGACCTCAACTCTCAACGCAAATATCATAAGAATGATGGCGAGAATGGGCTATTCGTCCGAATCGCACTGGACAAAATATCTCGGCGGAACGCCCGTATCCGATGCGCTCCTCGGAATAAAATACGTTATAACGAAAAACGACACGCTTGACGGAAATATTTACAAAATCGCGGCGCAGGGCGAGGAAGGCTACCAGATAGTCAAGTCGGACAATATAATTTACGCAATGCAGAACACAAAGGCGCTTTCCGTAGCCTACGGCGTAAGCGAAAACGTCATAACCGATATGAACGAGCTTACCTATCCGCCTTATATTTCCGGAATAGATTATCAGGACAGACTTATCAAATCAATGCTTTCCGAAAGCGGCGTTTCGGGCGAGGTTTTCAAAGGAATAACCGCTTCGATGAGCTCAGAGGACTGCACGCGCTCGACCTTCAACCAGACGCACAAATACACGGTTGACGGCGAGGAAAAGGAGGTTCAGAACCCGTATTACTGCTTTGAGAAAAAGCAGGACGGCGCAAAGGCTCTGCTCGACTTTACAATGCCTGCGGACGGTCCGGTATATTTCCATTTCACTGCGGCAAACTTCGGCAAGACGTTCAAAGTATATGTAAAGAAAAACAGCGAATCCGCAAAGTTCGTTTCAGATTATTTCGGGCTTGAAACCTCCTGCATTATGAAGCTCGGCGATTTCAAAAAGGGCGATACCGTAACGGTTGAGCTCAGACTTGACGACGACGCGCTTTATATTTCAAAGGAGTCGAAATATTTCTTCTATTATATAGATTATACGGCGCTGACAGAGGCATTCGATCAGCTTTCGTCCGCCGAAATGCTTATAGAGGATTACGGAAACGATTACCTCAAGGGCACGATAGATCAGCCCACAGGTCAGGAGCTTATCTTTACTTCCATTCCTTACGATGCGGGCTGGAACGTATATATAGACGGAGAAAAAGCCGAAACGCTTATGGTCTGCGATTCGCTCCTTGCCGTAAAATCGACAGCGGGATATCACGAAATAGAGTTCAGATATATGCCGAAGGGCTATGTTGCGGCTATAATTCTTACCGTTGTTTCGGTGCTGATAATGATATGCTTTATCATATATGTAAAGGTTGAAAAAGTAAGACGCTTTGTTTATGCCAAGCTCGGAAAGAAATATGTTCCTTACGGAGTTTCCGGCGATATGATATTCCCGACGGAAAACGTTCCCGACGAGCCGGACGTTTCGGAGGAGAAAGCTCCGGCTGTGAATATGACAAAAGAGCCTGCCGAAACCGAAAGCACGGCTGTCGCGGCGGAAGAAACGGAGATCGGAAATTCCGAAGATACGGAAGAAGACAAATAAAAAATCAAACAGATCGGGGGAGGAAACTTTCCCGATTCGTTTTTGATGAAAGAGGACAAAATGGCGTTTGACGTTATATTTGCGACGGCTGTCGCGCACGAGCTTGACTCTGTTTTGCGCGGAGCAAGGGTGGAAAAGGTCTATCAGCCGTCAAAGGAAGAAATACTGCTTTTCTGCCGCGTCGGCAGGGAAACGAAAAAGCTGATAATTTCGGCTTGCCCATCGTCCGCAAGGGTGTGCTTTACCGATTCTCAGGCGGAAAATCCGGCTGCGCCTCCGATGCTGTGTATGCTTTTGCGCAAGCATCTTTCGGGCGCGCAGATAGAAGAGGTCGGCACGGTCGGCTTCGAGCGTGCGATAAAGATAAGCTTTTTCTGTCACGACGAGCTCGGCTTCGAGTGCAGAAGATATATCATAGCGGAAATAATGGGCAAATACAGCAACATTGTTTTTGCCGGCGACGACGGCGGAAAAATGAAAATCCTCGGCGTGACAAAGCCTGTCGATTTTACGACAAGCCGCGTGCGTCAGGTGCTTCCCGGAATGATTTACGAGGCTCCGCCTCCGCAGGAGAAGCTTGATCCGCTTAAAGAAACTTACGAAGGCTTTATTTCGAGATTTGAAAACTATCCCGCCGGAAAGGACGCTGACAGATTTTTTATCGACACCTATCTCGGCTTTTCGCCGGTCGTCGCGCGCGAGCTTGTTCACAGAGCGGGCGCTTCCGGAAAAAGTGTGGCGGAAACGGATCCCGAAAGGCTTTACCGTGCGTTTTCCGCGCTGACGGAGGACGTGAAAAACGGAAGCTTCGTGCCATATATGGTGCTTGGAAACGGCGGCGAGCCGGAGGAATTTTCGTACACGGAGATAACGTATCTGTCGGGAGTGGGCAAAAGATACGAAAGCTTTTCGGAGCTTCTTTCGGCGTTTTACGGCAAAAAGGCGGAAGCCGAAGCCCTGAAAAACCGTATCGGCGCGACGGAAGCGCTTTTGCAGACGGCAAAAAAACGTCTTACAAAAAAGCTGGACGTTCTTTCCGAGGAGCTTGCGGAATGCGGGGACGCGGATAAATTCAGGCTGTGGGGCGAGCTTATAACGGGATCGCTTTACAGGCTTTCGGGCAAGGCTAAATTTGCGGAGGTTGAAAATTACTATTCCGATCCTCCGGAAAAAGTAAAAATTCCGCTCGACGAAAAGCTTTCCGCATCGCAGAACGCCGCAAGATACTATAAAAAATACAACAAGCTGAAAACGGCAAAGACAATCGCCTCCGAGCAGGCGGAAAAGGCGCGTGCGGAGCTTGAATATCTGAAAACGGTCGAAGCGTCGCTTTCGCTTTGCGAATGTGCCGCCGACGTTTCCGAAATAAGAGAAGAGCTGATGAAAACCGGCTATCTGCGCCGTCCGGCACAGACAAAAGGGCAAAAGCCGAAAAAAACCGAGCCGATGTATTTTCGTACCTCGCTCGGCAGGGAAATAATCTGCGGAAAAAACAACACCCAAAACGATTTTCTTTCAACAAAGCTTGCCGAAAAAAGCGACTGGTGGTTTCACGTCAAGGGCGGAGCCGGCTCGCACGTTATAATGCGCTGCGAAGCGGATGAAGATCCCGACGCGAAGGATTTTACGGAAGCGGCAGCGGCAGCGGCATATTTTTCCGACGAAAGAGCTTCGTCAAACGTCGCCGTCGATTACACGAGAGCAAAGTTCGTGAAAAAGCCGTCGGGCTCTGCGCCCGGGCACGTTATTTATACCGATTATTATACGGCGTATGTAAATCCCGCAAAACCGAAAGGATGAAAAATATGACAGATCTTTATATAAAACAGCGCGTCTTCACGATAGGCGAAAAATTCACCGTTTACGGCGAGGACGGAAGCGAGCGCTTCTATGTCAGAGGCGAGGCGTTTTCCGTGCCGAAAACGTTTCATATAAGCGACACAGAGGGAAACGAGCTGGCGGAGATTTCGCACAGGCCTTTCTCCGTGCCCGCAAAATACGACGTTTCGGCGGGCGGCCGCGACGTGACGGTAGCGAAAAAGCTGACGTTTTTCTGTCCGGTTTATACGGTGGCTGAGCTCGGCTGGAGGATAGACGGCGAATTTATGAGCCACGAATACGAAATCACGGACGGTGACGGCACGGTGGCGACCGTATCGAAGGAATGGTTTACCTTCGGCGACGCTTACCGTCTGCGCGTAATGCGCGACAGCGACGTGCTTATGGCGCTTTGCGTGCTTATTGTTATCGACGCGTACATTGCGGCAAGCAGATGAAAAACAAAAAATTTATTTTAAGAATATTTTTTTACAATAAATTTGTTTACTTTTCAAAATAAACGTGCTATTATAATAGCTAATGCGAAATATATATAATTTTTATTATATGCAAATAAAAAACGGAGGAAAAAACATGGCAAGAAAAATGATTTCCATGGACGGTAACACCGCTGCCGCACACGTTTCGTATGCGTTTACGGAAGTTGCCGCAATCTATCCCATTACGCCCTCAAGCCCTATGGCTGAAAACACGGACACATGGTCTGCGGGCGGACTCAAAAACATTTTCGGAGACAAGGTAAAGGTTGTTGAAATGCAGTCCGAGGCGGGCGCTGCCGGTGCAGTACACGGCTCGCTTGCGGCAGGCGCTCTTACAACGACCTACACGGCTTCACAGGGACTTCTCCTTATGATCCCCAACATGTACAAAATCGCCGGAGAGCTTCTCCCCTGCGTTATCCACGTTTCCGCGCGTTGCGTCGCTTCTCACGCACTCAACATTTTCGGAGATCACTCCGACGTGTATGCCTGCCGTCAGACAGGCTTTGCAATGCTTGCCGAATCCAACCCTCAGGAAATAATGGATCTCGGCGCGGTTGCTCACCTTTCCACAATCAAGGGCAGAGTACCGTTCATCAACTTCTTCGACGGTTTCAGAACCTCTCACGAAATTCAGAAGATCGAAGCATGGGATTATGACGATCTCAAATCGATGATAGACAAGGACGCGCTTGCGGCATTCCGCGCACGCGCTCTCAACCCCGAGCATCCCGTTCTCCGCGGCTCTGCCGAAAACGGCGATATATTCTTCCAGCACAGAGAAGCCTGCAACGAATATTACAACGCTCTTCCCGCTATTGTTGAAGAATATATGGGCAAGGTAAACGAAAAGCTCGGAACAAATTATCAGCTCTTCAACTATTACGGCGCTCCGGACGCGGACAGAGTTATCATAGCTATGGGCTCGGTGTGCGACGTTGCTGAGGAAGTTATAGACTATATGAACGCTCACGGCGAAAAGGTAGGTCTTGTAAAGGTTCGTCTTTACCGTCCTTTCCGTGCGGACAAGCTCATTGCGGCTATCCCCGAAACGTGCAAAAAGATCGCCGTTCTCGACAGAACAAAGGAGCCCGGCTCTCTCGGCGAGCCACTTTATCTTGACGTTGTTACCTCTCTTGCTCAGGCAGGAAAGAGCGTAAAGGTTGTAGGCGGACGTTACGGACTCGGTTCGAAGGATACGCCTCCCGCATCTATCTTCGCGGTTTACGAAAATCTTGCAAAGGACGCTCCCAAAAACGGATTTACAATCGGTATCACCGATGACGTTACGGGACTTTCCCTTGAAGAAAAGCCCACTCCCGACACGGCTCCCGCAGGCACGATCGCGTGCAAATTCTGGGGACTCGGCGGCGACGGCACGGTCGGCGCAAACAAGAACTCGATAAAAATCATCGGCGACCACACCGACAAATATATTCAGGCATACTTCCAGTACGACTCAAAGAAGACCGGCGGTTTTACGGTTTCTCACCTCCGCTTTGGCGATACTCCCATAAAGAGTCCGTACTATATAACAAAGGCTGACTTTGTTGCCTGCCACAATCACGCTTATCTTGAGCAGTACGATATGGTTTCCGACGTAAAGCCGGGCGGAGTATTCCTTCTTGACTGCCCGTGGACAGAAGCCGAGCTTGACGAAAAGCTTCCGGGCTCCGTCAAATCCTATATCGCAAACAACAACGTAAACTTCTACGTTATCGACGCTACCGGCACGGCTATGAAGCTCGGCAACGTCAAGGTCAAAAACACCGTTCTTCAGTCCGCATTTTTCTCTCTTGCAAAGGTTCTTCCCGCAGAGGAAGCTATCGAATATATGAAGAAGATGGCATACAAGTCCTATTCAAAGAAGGGCGAAGCCATTGTAAACCTCAACTATGCGGCTATCGACGCAGGCGCAGGCGCGGCTGTAAAGGTAAACGTTCCGGTTGACTGGAAAACAGCAGAAAAAGAAGCCGCAAAAGCTCCCGCCGAAGGAAAGAGAGCCGATCTTGTCAAATTCGTAAACGATATCGCGCGTCCCGTAAACGCAATGAAGGGCGATTCTCTCCCCGTTTCCGCGTTCAAGGATCGCGCCGACGGAACATATCCTCAGGGCGCGTCCGCTTACGACAAGCGCGGCGTTGCGGTCAAGGTTCCCGTATGGCACGCCGAAAACTGTATTCAGTGTAACCAGTGCTCTTATGTATGTCCTCACGCCGCTATCCGTCCCTTCGCCATGAGCGCCGACGAAGCCGCAAAGGCTCCCGCCTGCACGAAGTTCACGGCAAAGATGATGGGCAAGGGCTGTGAAGATTACAAATTCACAATCGCCGTTTCTCCTCTTGACTGTATGGGCTGCTCGCTCTGCGTGAACGTATGTCCCACAAAGCCCGAGAAGAGAGCGCTCGAAATGGTTCTCACCGAAACGCAGCTCGATCAGCAGCCCGCTTTCGATTACGCCGTAAACAACGTAACAAAGAAAGCCACTCCTTTTGCCGATACAACGGTCAAGGGAAGTCAGTTCAATCAGCCGTTGCTTCAGTTCTCCGGTTCATGCGCAGGCTGTGCCGAAACAACCTATGCACGTCTTATCACACAGCTCTTCGGCGAGAAGATGTATATCTCCAACGCTACGGGTTGTTCTTCCATCTGGGGCGGATCAGCTCCCTCGACGCCTTACACGGTAAACAACGAGAGCGGTCACGGTCCGGCATGGGCAAACTCCCTCTTTGAAGATAACGCCGAGCACGGTCTAGGTATGCTCACAGCCGTAAAGCATCGTCGCGCACACCTTGCGGACGTTGTAAAGGCGCTCATCGCCGTTGAATACTGCGACGCCGATATCAAGGCGGCAGGCGCAGAATGGCTTGAAAAGATGGATACCGACGAATCAGCCGAAGCAGGCAAGAAGCTTGTCAACGCCTGCAAGGAAGCTGTCGATCCCGATCTTACGGGAACACAGTGGGAGGAAGCATGGCTTGCAAACGGAAAGAAATGTCCGTGCGAAGCCTGCACTCTCGCAAGAGAGGTTATCGAAAGCGCCGATATGCTCGCAAAGAAGTCCGTATGGATCTTCGGCGGCGACGGCTGGGCTTACGATATAGGCTTCGGCGGTCTTGACCACGTTCTTGCTTCCGGCGAAAACGTAAACGTTATGGTATTCGATACCGAGGTTTACTCCAACACCGGCGGTCAGGCATCTAAGGCAAGCCAGATGGGACAGGTTGCACAGTTCGCGGCAGCGGGCAAAGCCATAAAGAAGAAAAATCTTGCGGAAATAGCTATGAGCTACGGTTATGTTTACGTTGCACAGGTTGCTATGGGCGCGGATATGAATCAGACTGTAAAGGCTATTTCGGAAGCGGAAGCTTACAACGGCCCTTCGCTTATCATCGGATATGCTCCCTGCGAAATGCACGGCCTCAAGGGCGGTATGAGCAACTGTCAGTCCGAAATGAAGAAGGCTGTTGACGCAGGCTACTGGCAGATGTTCCGCTTCAATCCCGCAAACGTTGCCGAGGGCAAGAATCCTCTTACGATAGACTCAAAAGAGCCCACAACCGACTACATTGAGTTCATCAAGAGCGAAACACGTTACAGCAGACTTGTTCAGGCATTCCCCGAAAGAGCGGAGAAGCTCTTTGCGGAAGCAAGCGAGCTTGCAAAAGAGAAATATCGTCATCTTGTCGATCTCAAAAATATGTACGAAACGGAAGTAAAATAACAATCCGTTGAAAAAATGCTCCGGCAATATTCCTTGCCGGAGCATTTTTATATGCAAAAAATAGCCCGTTTGATGTTGACAAAGCAATTTCGCCGTGATATGATACAGTAAATTTATTAAAAACGGAAGCGAAAAAGAAAGGGACCCCGTATGGATTTTATCTTACCGTTGGAAAATAAAAAACCGAGCGACGAAAAGCTTTTGACCTCGCTTACCGAAAAGCTTGCCGAAGGAGAGCGCGAGCTTTTCAGAATTGTGACCGACCTTTCTCCCGACGGAAATTACAGAGATTCCGTCGTGGAATTCACCGATAAAAATATTATTTCTGTCTGGCAGGACGGGGAGGGCGGTATCGAATCGCTGTCGGTTTCGTATGACGAAATCGACGGACTTTCGATAAAGCGTATGTACGGAAACGCTTTTCTGCTCGCGATAATGAAAAACGGCAAAAAGGCGGAGCTTGCAAGAGCCACATATGCGGTAACGGCGCTTTTCAACGCGGCGGCGCTTTTCGCCGATAAAATCGTAGCCGGAATACCGACAGACGAAGCCGTTGAAGGCGTTAAAACGGCTTATCGGAGCTTCTGCACCGTTTGTCCCAAATGCGGAAGAAATCTTGTCCGTCCGGGAGCGGACTGTCTTAACTGTGCGTCAAAGGGAAGAATAGTTTCCAAGCTTGCAAAATATGTAAAGCCCGAAATGAAGACGATAATCGTTTCGGTGATAATGTCGGTCGTCATAACGGCGCTGAGCCTTGTTCCGCCTTATGTTACCAAAATGCTGGTTGACGACATCATTCCGGATAAAAACAAAAAAATGTTGTATATTATAGTTGCGTTCCTGTTCGGAACGTACCTTATGCAGTATCTGATAGGCGCGATAAGAGGCGCGCTTTTGCGTCGGGCGGGCGACAGCATCGTTGCCGCTCTGCGAAACGACGTTTTTGAAAAGGCACAGCATCTGCCGATGAAGTTTTACGACAAAACCTCAACAGGCTCCGTAATAAACCGTATAAGCAACGACACAAGCAACCTTCAGGCGTTTATACTCCGTATCACGCAGGAGGTTATCACTCAGCTGTTTCTGCTTGTCGGCATTGTTATAATAATGATAACAATGAACTGGAAGCTTTCGCTTCTTTCACTCATTCCCGTGCCGTTTGTGGTTTATGCTTCAAATAAGTTCGGACAAAAGATACGTCCGTTTTATCGGCGCATATGGCGCAAATGGACGGCTGTTTCATCCGTCCTTACGGATTCGATACCGTGCATAAGAGTTGTAAAATCGTTTTCGGGAGAAAAACGCGCGTCCCAAAGGCTTGAAAAACAGAACCGCGAATGGCTTAAGGTCAGCGTCAAAGCCGGAAAAATGTCAAGCATTTTCACGTCGGCTGTGTCGTTTGTGGTTGTCTGCGGCTCGCTTATAATATGGGACGTCGGCGGATTTGAGGTTATCGAGGGCAACAGCGGAATATCGCTCGGTCTGCTTGTATCGTTTATCTCGTACACTTCGATGTTCTACGGTCCGGTAAACTTCTTTGCGGGACTCAACGATTCGTATCAGAGCGCGCTTACATCGGCTGAACGTGTTATGGATATTCTTGACGCGGAGCCCGAGCGCGACGACGGCAAGGGAAATATGCCCGAGTATATAAACGGCAGAGTGGAATTCCGCCATGTAAGCTTTTCATTTGATAAAACGAAAAACGTGCTTTCCGATATAAACCTTACGATAGAGCCTGGAGAGGCGGTCGGCATTGTCGGCACGACGGGCGCTGGCAAAACGACGCTTGTAAACCTTTTCCTGCGGTTTTATGACAATTACGACGGGCAGATACTGCTCGACGGAAGAGATATAAAATCAATTGATATGAGCTGGTTCCGTTCGAAGATAGGATACGTTCAGCAGGAAGCGATGATGTTTTCCGATACGATATTCAACAACATAGCCTACGGCAAGCCAAATGCCGGAATAGAAGAGGTTATCAAGGCTGCGGATATAGCTAATGCGCACGAATTCATACTTCGCCATCCTGACGCATACGATACGGTGCTCGGCGAGCGCGGCGTCGGACTTTCCGGCGGCGAAAGACAGAGAATATCAATTGCAAGAGCGATACTCAACAATCCCAGCGTGCTTATTTTCGACGAAGCGACGAGCGCCGTGGATTCGGAAACCGAAAAGCTTATTCAGGACGCGATAAACAACCTTGTAAAAGGCAGAACGACGCTGATGATAGCTCACAGGCTTTCCACGCTTAAACAGGCGGACAAGATAGTTGTTATAGACAAAGGTCGCATACTTGAATTCGGCACGCCCGACGAGCTTATGGCAAAGAAGGGCAAGTATTATAAGCTTGTGAAGATACAGTCGATGGCGGAGAGCGTAAAGCTTGACAAGGAAAGAGAACATTTTGAGTAACGGAGGGAGAAACAAAGAATGACAGGATTTTTTATAAACGGCGACGAAGCCCGCATAACAAGAACCGCAAACACAGCCGTCCGGCTTGAAATGTACGACGGAAGATGCTTTGAAAATCTTGAACCGATAAGACTTTTTCCCGTGTCCGGTATTACAAAATACATATCGCTTACGGACGAAAACGGAAAAGAGGTTGCGATAATCCGCGATCTTGACCGTCTTATGCCCGATTCCGCGGAGGCGGTGAAAAAATGCCTTGAATCGTATTATATCGTTCCGAAAATAAAAAAGATACTTTCCAGAGTGGAAAAGTACGGCAACATAACGTGGACGGTGGACACCGACAGAGGCAAGCACAGCTTTTCGATACTCAACACAAGCATAGACATAAAAACGCTGTATGACGGGAGAATACTCGTCCGCGACTCAAACGACAACCGTTATGAGATAGAGGACGTGCATAAGCTCGACAAGGACAGCCTGAATCTTTTGAAATTCGATATGTAGGAGGAAAACAATGAAACTTGTAATTGCGGTGATCAACAACGACGACAGCAGAACGGCTATAACGGCGCTGACGGGAAGAGATTTTTTCGTTACTCAGCTTTCGACAACGGGTGGCTTTCTTATGGTTGGAAACACAACTCTTCTTATAGGCACGGAAAAGGAACGTCTGCCCGAGCTTAAAGAAATACTGAAAAAATACTGCGTGACACGCGAAAAGATAAATCCTTCGATCGAAGCGCTCGGACGCGGGATGCTCAATCACTCCGTTGAAGAAAAGGTGACGATAGGCGGCGCTGTAATGTTCACGCTTTCGGTGGACGAATTTGAAAAAATTTAAGCGTCTGAAAAAATAAAAACAAAAACGGCAAAAGCGTTTCCGCGCCTTTGCCGTTTTTATTTGAAAAATAATTATTGCTCCGTTTTGTTTTCGTTCATACGGCGCTCGACTTCTTCCGTCAGGGTGCTCATTTTTACGTCAAGTGCGGAGCAGATGAACCTTAAAGTCGCCTTTGAAGGCGTCCTTAATCCGCGTTCGATCTGGACTATCTGCTGTCTGCCCACGGCGGCAAAGCCGCTCAGAACTTCCATTGACATATTCTTCTTTTTACGATATTCGCAAATCACTTCGCCTAAAATTTTAGGATCGAGAGTCTGCTCTGACATGGGGTGTACCTCCTTGTTTTTATATATCTTTTTTTATTTTTTCCTCGGCAGAGCCGATATGCAAAACAATCCCCGCTTGCGCGGGGACCGTAAATTATCCCGTCATCTGTTGCAGCAGCAGAGAACCACGCAAGCTATGACAATAACCCACAGACAGGTGTTGTTGCCATCAAAAAGATTGCAAAGACAGTTGTTCATAAAATATCCTCCCTTCGCCGCTTTGCGGCAAATATGAATAATGATCCTGTGCGACAGGTTGCTTTAAGTATTTCCCCCGTCTGATATTATTCTATGAGGATACTGTCGAAACGTGCCGGATTATTTATTTTTCTTTTTCTCCGTTTCTATGGCGTAGCCGACAGTGAACGCTCCGAGCATTACGACGGTGTCAACGACAACCTCCACAACGTTTACAGCCACTACCTGATAAACAACGCTGCCGACTATGTTGAATACGCCGAAGCCCAGCGCAAATACGTCGGCAAGCTCTCCCGCGGAATCTCCTCCGCCGCAAACGGTGACAAGCTTAAGCACAAAATATGTGACAAGCGATATTATCGGCACCGCGTGCGCTGCGAGCGTTGCGCTGAGCATTCCCACGCGATGCCTTGCGGCAAATGCTCCGCAGGCTCCCCACGCGTACAGCGCGCCGGCGACTATAAGCGCGCTGATCACGGAAAGCTCGCTTACGTTCTGTTGACCGAGCGGAGTCCATATCGGAACAGAACCGAGATAAATGAATTTGTCCGGCAGCATAAGCAATGCAATGTAGATTGCTATCGATATCAGCGGCACAAGCGCCGTAAGATAGGCGACGTTGAATTTCTTTTCTTTTTTCATTTTGTTTCCTTTCATATCTCGACCGTTCCGTCGAGTGCAAAAGAGTAGATGTATGTGTGATCGGGAAGCTTTCCGAAAAGCTCGCGGCAGGCGTATTTATAATAGCCGAGCTGACGGCTGTGGCGTTGTGCGAGCGCTTTTTTTATTTCTTCTCTGTCCGTTCCGGCGGGGAAGAAATCCGTTTTGTAGTCTATGAGTATCAGCTCGCCGCTTTTGGTTTTCGCGGCGCAGTCTATAACGCCCTGAACCATAAGACGTTCACCCTTCAGCGCTTCTTTTGTCCTTTCGTCCTGAGAAAAGCTTTCGGCAGGATAAAAAATTATAAAGCGTTTTTCTCTGTAAAGCGCCTCGGCGTCGCGCATAAGAGCCGCCAGAGGCGATGAAAAGAACTTTTCGAGCTTTCGCACGTTCAGCTTTTCGCTGTCGCCGGAAAACAGAAATTTGTTTTCGGTCAGCCGCTTTATCTCGGCTCTTACGCCGGATTTATCTACATAGCCGAAATCAAAGAATTGCATAAACGTATGCATCGCCGTGCCGCGCGAAGCGCCGCTGTCGCTCTCGCCCGCGATAAACACGGGAACGGCAGGCTCGGACGGAGCGGTCGGGGAAGCTATTGTCGCCGCGTCGTCCTTTTCGTCGAGAACGTCGGGGAACAGCCTTGAAACCGAAAGCTTTGAGGGGATTTTGCTCAGAAGTCCGTGCGGATAGACAAAATCAAGCCTTTTTTCCGCAAGATATCGCCCCTCGGCGTATGTGCCTGCGGTTTTTTCTTCTGCTTTTGCCTGCGGTCTTTTCGCTTCGACGGGCTCCGTTACAAAATCAATCGAGCAAAGCTCGGGATTTGCCGAAAGCCCCGTGCAGAGCAGATCGAGCATCGAATTGCATTTTTTTCTCGCATACGATGAAAAAACGCTTCTGCGGAGGTTACATTCCGAGGCGGAATCCGTAAAATCGTATTTTTTTGCGTTTTTTTCGTCGCAGCTGCCGGTTATCACAAGACGTCGCTTTGCGCGCGTGAGCGCAACGTAAAGCAGTCTGCATTTTTCTTCGCTCTGGCGAAACGCCTGAATTTCCGTCGCCGCGCGGCGCATCGGAGTGTCAATTCTTTTCGCGTCCTCGTATATTTTCGGCGCGAGCGGTATTCCGCGGACAGCCGCGGCGTTTGTCTTTGAGGAATCGCGGTTGAACATCCGCGCCGTATCGCAGAAGAACACCGTGTCGAATTCAAGACCTTTCGAGCCGTGAACCGTCATTATTCTTACGGCGTCGGCTCCTCCGCCGAAGCCAGACATATCGACCTTCGAGTCCGTGTCTATAAGCTCGTCGATAAACGATATGAACGCATAAAGTCCGCGGCTTCCACCGCTTTCAAAGCTGCGCGCATAATCGTAAAGACGGCGCAGATTTGTGCTTACGCTTGCCTTGTCGCCTCCGCACAGAGCCATAATTTTTGTCCTTGAATAAACCTCGCGGACAAGCTCTCCGCAGGTGCATATTTTGGCGCGACTGCGGAACCTCTCGTGGTCGGAAAGAAATCTTTTGCCCTTTGCAAAGCCCGTTTCCTTTGTAAACGCTTTCAGCGCGGAGTAAAGCGAGCCTGTTTTTTTGAAGCGTCTTATGTATATCAGCTCGTCAAGCGTCACGTCGTAGAGTGGACTTTTGAGCGTCGCGGCGAGATAAACGTCGCGCGAGGGGTTGTCTATCGTATTTAGAAGCGAGAGCGCAACAAGCACCTCGGGACTCTGAAAGAATTCCTTTGCCGTTCCGTTGCGGCAGGGAACGCCGCGCTTTTCAAGCTCGGAGGCTATGTCCGAGGCGCACGCTCCCGTCGGAATAAGCACGGCGATATCGCCGGCTTTCACCTCTCCCGACGAAATCAGCGCCGATATTTTTTCCGCCGCGACGGAAGCTTCCGTAAGCGAGGGCTTTTCGTCCGATCTGCATACTATGTGCATTTCGGGAAGAGGAGCTGACAGCTCTTTTTTTCCGCATACGAGCTTTTCGTCCTCGCCGTATAAGATTTTGCCGTCCGTATTCATAATCGCCGAAAAAACGGCGTTTGTAAGGTTTATCACTTTATCTGCCGAACGGAAATTTTCCGAAAGAAAAAGCTTTGCGGCTTTGTCGCCCTGATGCTCGCCGTATTTTTTCCGGCTGCCAAGCTGCGCTTTGAATATCGAAGGCTCGGCGCCGCGGAAATCGTAAATGCTCTGTTTTATATCGCCCACGGTAAAGAGGTTGTCCTCTCTTGCGATGAGCGTGAATATCTTGTTCTGAAGCTCGTTTGTGTCCTGATATTCGTCTATGTAAACCTCGTCGAAGCGCGACGATATTTCCCCTGCCGCCGCGCTCTGACAGTCGTTTTCGGCATCGTACAGCAGATTCAGCGCAATGCGTTCGATGTCCGAAAAGCCGAGCATATGCCGGCGCTTTTTTTCGTCCGAAAGGCGACGGTCGTATTCTCTGAAAAATTTTATAAGGTCGCTCTGAATGCTTTCCGTTCCGGAAATTGCTTTTTTCAGCGCGTCGTCAGTGCAGGAAAAATAGTTTTTGCGAAGCTCCGCAAGCTCCTTTTTGAATTTGCCGCGGACGCTTTTGAAATATTCAAGCTCGGGAGTTTTGAACTGCGTCTTTACCTGTCCGCATTTTACAATGCGCGATTCAAAATCGGAAAGATATTCCTTTATATCCTCATACGGCGCACCCAGAAGAAGCTTGTTGTAAAGAATTCTGCAGATATCATAATCGGCTTCAAAGGCGGCTTCCCAGCCCGAAGTGCCCTCGCTTGCGCGGATTGTTTTCAGCGCGGTATCGAAAAAGCGCATATAATATCCGGCAAGTCCCGCGGCGATATCATATATTGCTTTTCCCCAGAAGGAAAGATGAAATTCCGTGCTTTCGGGCGGATTTTTTATCGCTTTTTCTCTGTTTACGCAGCTGCAGTAAAAATCGTGAAGCTTTACCGCCACCGGTGCAAGAGCGCTGTCCGACGACGGCGAGCCGAGCGTGTCCGAAAATTTCGGGAAATCCGATATTTCGTTTTCTTTTGAAACGTTTCCGTCAAAATAATCGGAAATAAGCTCGTCCGCTATATCAAGCTTCATTATTTTTTCGGCGTCTGCGTCAAGCACGCCGAAGCCCGATATCCCCGTATCCTGAAAGTTTTCGCGGATAAGGTCAAGACAAAAACCGTCTATCGTGCTTATTTTTGCGGACGGAAGAAGCAGCATCTGACGGATAAGCCGCCTGTCCGACGGATTTTTTACGCTTTCTTCGCTGAGCGCTTTTTCCGTTCTCGATACAAGCTCTGCGGCGGCGGCTCGGGTGAAGGTCACAACGAGCATACGCGAGATGTCCGCCTTTCCGGAGCATATGCGCTCGGCTATGCGCCTTGTCAGGACGGCGGTTTTTCCGCTTCCCGCGGCGGCGCTTACGGCAAGGGAAATACCGTCTGCTTCTATTGCTTTTCTTTGCGACGGCGTCCAGATAATTTCGCCCATACCGGTATTCCTCCCTTGCCCGAAAAAATTTTCTCATAATAATTATATAATCTTTGTGCGGCGATGTCAATAAAAATGTTGGCGCGCCACGGAGGATAAAAAAACGACGAAAGCAAATTTTGCTTCCGCCGTTATGAAGGCTTTGTTTTATGCTTTGCCGTTTGAGCCGAGAACATCGACGATCTTGTGCTTGACCATCTTCTTTACTTCGTCTCTGCCTACGGAAAGATAGGTTCTGGGATCGAATACCTCGGGCTGATTTGCAAGCACTCTGCGAATGCCTGCCGTCATTGCAAGACGGATATCGGAGTCGATGTTGATCTTGCAGACAGCCATCTTTGCAGCCTGACGGAGCTCGTCCTCGGGAATACCGATAGCGTCGGGCATATGACCGCCGAGAGAATTGATTTCCTTTACGCAGTCCTGAGCGACGCTGGAAGCGCCGTGAAGAACGATCGGGAATTCGGGAAGTCTTTTTTCGATCTCTTCGAGAATATCGAAACGGAGCGGAGGCGGAACAAGGATACCGTCCGCATTGCGCGTGCACTGAGCGGGCGTGAATTTGTATGCGCCGTGAGAAGTGCCGATAGCGATAGCGAGCGAGTCAACGCCGGTACGCGAAACGAATTCTTCAACCTCTTCGGGACGTGTGTAGGAGGAATCCTCAGCGGAAACGTGAACGTCGTCTTCGATTCCTGCAAGCTTGCCGATTTCGCCTTCTACAACTACGCCGTGAGCGTGAGCATAATCCACAACCTTTTTTGTAAGAGCGATATTCTCTTCAAAAGAATATTTTGAGCCGTCGATCATAACGGAGGTAAAACCGCCGTCAATGCAGGATTTGCAGATGTCGAAATCCGCGCCGTGATCGAGATGAAGCGCAAAATCAACGCCCGTATCTTCAACCGCCGCCCGTGCAAGAGCCATAAGATATGCGGGCTTTGCATATTTTCTTGCGCCTGCCGATACCTGAAGAATAACAGGCGATTTTTCTTCGGCGGCAGCCTCGGTTATAGCCTGAATTATCTCCATATTGTTGATGTTGAAGGCGCCTACGGCATATCCGCCGGCATAAGCCTTTTTGAACATTTCCTTTGTTGTTACAAGTGCCATTTATAAAATCCTTTCCTGCCGCAAATGCGACAATTCAAATTTATGCAATTTATATTTTATACCGATTTCCCGTTTATTGCAATACATAACCCGAAAATTTAATATTTTATATACATTCTTTTGCGAACGGAAATTCAAAAAGCACCCCGAAAGGAGTGCTTTTTGCTGTTATTCTCAGTCTTCTTTAAGTGCGTCTTTTCTTGAAAGATTTATTCTGCCCTTTTCGTCTGTACCGAGGAATTTGACGGTTATCTTGTCGCCGACGGAAACAACGTCCTCAACGTTTTCAACTCTCTTTGTATCGAGCTTTGAAATGTGAACGAGTCCTTCCTTGCCGGGAGCGATTTCGACAAATGCGCCGATAGGAATTATTCTTGTTACCGTGCCTGTGTAGCAGCAGCCTTCAACCGGCTCGAAAACTATCGCGTCGATAATGCCTTTTGCAACGTAAGCGTCCTCTTTGTTTACTGCGAGAATGAAGATTGAGCCGTCCTCTTCGATGTCTATCTTCGTGTTTGTTTCGGCTGTGATCTTCTGAATCACCTCGCCGCCCTTGCCGATAACCTCTCTTATCTTGTCGGGGTTGATCTTCATTGAGATCATCTTCGGAGCGTACTTGCCTACGTCCGCTCTGGGTGCGGGAATAGCTTTGAGAATTACCTCGTCTATGATATAATCTCTGCCCTTGTGAGTTGTTTCAAGCGCATTTTTGATTATTTCGGGAGTAAGACCGTCGATTTTAAGGTCCATCTGAATGGAGGTGATACCTTTGTGAGTACCTGCGACCTTGAAGTCCATATCGCCGTAGAAGTCTTCAAGTCCCTGAATGTCTATCATTGTGTCCCATGAGCCGTCCTCGGCTGTGATAAGTCCGCAGGAGATGCCCGCAACGGGAGCTTTTATCGGAACGCCTGCGTCCATAAGCGCAAGAGTCGAGCCGCATACCGAACCCTGCGATGTCGAACCGTTTGAAGAAACGACCTCGCTTACGACGCGGATTGCATAGGGGAATTCTTCCTTTGAGGGAAGCACGGGAACAAGCGATCTTTCGGCGAGCGCACCGTGACCGATCTCTCTGCGTCCGGGAGTGCGGAGCGCTTTTGCTTCGCCCGTGGAATATCCGGGCATATTGTAATGATGCATATAGCGTTTTTCTTTTTCGTCGTCAAGACCGTCAAGCTGCTGTGCGTCGCTCATAGGTCCGAGCGTCACAACGGAAAGCACCTGAGTCTGACCTCTTGTAAAGAGACCTGAGCCGTGTGTTCTGGGAAGAACGCCGACCTCGCTTGCGAGAGGACGGATCTGATCCATTCTTCTGCCGTCAACACGCTTTTTGTCAACGAGAAGCCAGCGACGGACAATCTTCTTCTGAATTTTATAGATAAGCTCGGGAAGAACGACGGGAAGATCCGGATATTCTTCGGAGAACTTTTCAAGGATGTCGTCCTGAATGGGCTGCATTTTTGCGTCACGGACGGTTTTGTCGTCTGTGTCGAGAGCTTCCATAACGGCTTTTTCGCAATAGTCGAAGATTTTATCGAACATATCGTGATCGAGCTCGCAGGAAGGATAATCGAACTTCGGCTTGCCGACAGTTGCAATTATCTCGTTTATAAATACGAGAAGCTTCTTTATTTCTTCATGAGCGTACATAATCGCATTGTACATATCCTCATCGGATACTTCCTTCGCGCCGGCTTCTATCATAACGACCTTCTTTTCGGAAGCCGCAACGGTAAGCTCAAGCACGCTTTCTTTTCTTTCCTCTGCCGTCGGGTTGATGATGAACTTATTGTCGATCATACCGACAAACGCGCCGCCGATAGGTCCGTTCCACGGAATATCGGAGATGGAAAGGGCGATGGACGCGCCGATCATAGCCGTGATTTCGGGCGAGCAATCGGGATCAACGCTCATTACCGTGAGAGTAAGAGCGACGTCGTTGCGCAGATCCTTGGGGAAAAGGGGACGGATGGGACGGTCGATGACGCGGCTTGTAAGGATAGCCTTTTCACCCGGTCTGCCCTCTCTTCTTGTAAAGCTTCCCGGAATTCTGCCTACGGCATAAAGCTTTTCGTCGTAATCGACGGAAAGGGGAAGAAAATCAATACCGTCGCGGGGCTTGGGAGATGCCGTCGCACACGCGAGTATTACGGTTTCGCCGTAGCTTATCATACACGAGCCGTTCGCAAGACCCGCAACCTTGCCTACCTCTACTTTAAGAGGTCTGCCTGCGTATTCGTAATTGAATACCTTGTAGTTTTCAAACATTTTTTTGCCTCCTGAATTATTTATTTATTCTTCAAGCGGCGGGGGTTTTGTTTAGCATTTAATCAAAATCCGGAAAGCTTTTTTCCGAGCCTTGATTAACTGCTATACAAAATCCGCTTCCGCCGCGTAAAAGACGTCCGGAATTTGCGAAAGGGGCGGATATTTCCGCCCCTTTCGGAGAATAGCTTATTTTCTTATGCCGAGCTTTTCAATGATCGCACGGTAGCGGTTGATATCCTTCTTCTGAAGGTAGCTGAGAAGGCTTCTTCTCTGACCTACCATTTTAAGAAGGCCTCTGCGGCTGTGATGGTCATTGTTGTTGAGCTTGAGATGCTCGTTAAGATGGTTGATTCTTGCCGTGAGAATGGCGATCTGTACCTCGGGCGAGCCTGTGTCGCCTTCGTGCATGGCATTTTCCGTGATAATCTGTTGTTTCTGTTCCTTAAGCATTGTTTTTCACCTCAAAAAAATATTTTTGCTTATCGGACACCGAAGCGGGCGGCGGGTGAAGTGTTTTTATAAAAACCTTATATCCGCAGGCTGCGCTGCCGAATTTTCGCAAATGAGATTATATCATAAAGGAAATGACTTGTAAAGAGTTTTTCCGAAAAAAACGAATTTATTTGATTTTCCTTGCGAAATTTTTTATATCCGGCTTGATTTTTATCGCTCGTAATTATGTTGACTTTTGATTTTGCGTATGATATAATCGGGCAGTAACAAAAAATCGGGGGAGAGATTATTATGCCCAAAATGCAGCCGGAGATTTTTTCAAGCTCCGTAATTCACAGATACAATGACGGAAAGCCCGTGCTTTCCAAAGAGAACGTACCGTATCCGGCAGATCTTGTTTTCAATGCCGGAGTCGCAAAATTCAACGGAAAATATATTATGGTTTTCCGCGACGGCTATGAACGCACCTCGTGGGGCGGAACGAAATATACCGTCATCGGCATAGCCGAAAGCGACGACGGCAAAAAGTGGGATGTACGTCCCACGCCGTTTATGACGTGCGAAATGATGAATGATCCGGACGTGACAATGGTTTACGATCCGCGGCTTACGGTTATCGACGGCAGACTTTATATCTGCTTTGCCGTTGATACAAAGCACGGTGTGCGCGGCGGAGTTGCCGTAACGGACGATCTTGAACATGTGGAAATTCTTTCGCTTTCCGTGCCGGACAACAGAAACATGGTGCTTTTCCCCGAAAAAATAGGCGGAAATTATGTCCGCCTCGAAAGGCCTATGCCCGTTTATTCGCGCGGCGGAAAGGATCGCTTCGATATATGGCTTTCCGAATCGCCCGATATGCGCTTCTGGGGAAAATCACGGCTTGTTATGGGCGTTGAAAACGTTCCGTTCGCAAACGACAAGATCGGTCCCGGCGCGCCCCCGATAAAAACCGGAAAGGGCTGGCTTACCACCTTCCACGCCGTGCACAGAGATTCATCGCGCGGGAAAAACGGCTGGGAAGCGCAATGGACAAAATGCTATCACGCCGGAATAATGCTGCTTGATCTGTGCGATCCGTCAAAAATAATCGGAATGTCGGAGACGCCGCTTATCGCGCCCGAAACCTATTGGGAAACGGACGAGGGCTGTCGTACAAATGTTGTTTTCCCCGGCGGAATGATACTTGAAGACGACGGCGAGGTGAAAATTTATTACGGCGCGTCGGACACGGTGGAATGTCTTGCCACGGCTTCCCTTGACGATCTGCTTTCGCTTGTGACAAAATAAAATAAAAACCCGCAGTGCTGTTGCGCTGCGGTTTTATTTATCCTTATAAAGCTCGCGCGGCTCGTTTGTAAGTCCGGCAAGATAATCAAGCGATACGTTGTAGAATTTTGCAAGGGTAATAAAATGGTGCATGGGAAGTTCGCGTTTGCCCATTTCATACATTGAGTAGTGCTGTTGAGATATTTTCAAAAGCTGCGAAATGTTTCCCTGACTTAAATCTTTATCTTCTCTTAGGTCGCGCAACCTTTGATAAAAGTGCATAACGCCTCTCCTTTTCACAACTTCACGCATAAATTCAGTGAGTTTTGAAAAATTATATCAGTCATACGTTTGTATGTACTTGATTTACATATTTATGTATGTTATAATAAACATATATGTATGTAAAGGAGATTTTCTTATATGGATAACAAGGAAAAAATCAAAGAGCTTATGGCAAGAATCGACGAAACCGACAAGGCTTCGATGGGACTTTATATTGCGCTCAACGTAGATTTTATGCTTCTTGAGTTTGACGCGGCAAAAGCATCGGACGATAATTCCGGAAAAACAAAAAAATCCGCAAAGGCGCAGCCTTCCGAAGAAATTTTACAGGATCTGAAAATGCGTATTTTTGAGCTCGGTCGTCAGAGCGATATTCAGCGCGCGGCAATAAACGAGCTGAAAACTCTTGTCTGATTTTATCCGCCGGCGGCAGTGCTTAAACAAAAAATCCCCGCCCGGAGCTTTATCCGTAAGGGAAAATAAAAAACCTCGTCCGACGGGACGAGGTTTTTTGGTGCTCCATCGGAGAGTCGAACTCCGGACACCATGATTAAAAGTCATGTGCTCTACCATCTGAGCTAATGGGGCGATTTTTTTCACGCCTAAGTATATTATCATACAAAAGCCGATTTGTCAATATATTTTTTTCAAAATGTCGGCAAAGAGAAAAAACTTTGCCCGAAAATGTTTTCCGAAAGCGGTTGCCGCGCGTATATGCGACGGCTTAAGAGGAAAAATAAATAAAAAATCGCACGGAGAAAATATTGTGAAAAAAATATTCAGGGCGGCGGTGACGTTTACCGTCGCGGTTTGTATGTTTACGGGGAATATCGGGGCAGAAAATAAAAATTATATAAAATGGGTGGATTTCAGAGTGACGGCGCAGGCGCTTTCCGATGCGGCGGCGCTTGATATCGGCGGCTGGGGAAAGGACGGTCACGTCGGATGGACGGAGGCTCTTGCGCATCTTGGCGCAAAATACGGCGGCGATTTTTCACGGTATAAAAAAAGCGATCTTTGCGAGGCGTTTGAAAAACTTTCGGAAAATCCTGCCGCTTTTGACGATGAAAAATATTATTCTTATTACCGGCAGGCATACGGAGCGGTGCTTTCGGGGTGGCTCGGCGAATATTATGTCCGCGACGGGAGCGATAATCTCATAAAAAAATACGGTGTAAAAGCTTTTTCTCCGATTGCGGGCGGATATTATTACGACGATTACGATGATTTCGGCGCGTCGCGCTCATACGGTTACAGACGCAGGCATCTGGGGCACGATATGCTCGGCAGCGTCGGCACGCCGATAACGGCAATCGAAGCGGGCTATGTGGAGGCGATAGGCTGGAATATGTACGGCGGATGGCGGATAGGCATACGCTCCTTTGACGGACTGCGGTATTATTACTATGCTCATCTGCGGAAGGATCATCCGTATTGCAGTGACATAAAAGAGGGCGATACCGTATATGCCGGACAGGTAATAGGCTATCTCGGTATGACGGGCTACAGCACGAAAAAGAACGTAAACAATATAAATGTTCCGCATCTGCATATCGGAATGCAGCTTATTTTCGATCCGTGTCAGAAGGACGGCGTAAATCAGATATGGATAGATATGTATGCGATAACGGAATTTCTTTCGGAATACAGAAGCTATGTCTGCAAGGGTGCGGACGGCGAATATAAAGCAAAAAATCCGACAGAGGATTTCTCTCTGCCGGATTGAATCCGTCTTTTGCGCTCAGGTATGGTCGGGAGTGAATTCGTTTTTGTATTCTTTGTTTTTGTTTTCGCGTCTGAGCCTTGCGGAGCGGCATATGCAGTAAACCGTCATAACGACCGCGTACACAACCGTAAAGAAAAGCGCAAGCGCAAGCACCTGCTTTCCGCCGGAGGTTATTTTTGAAAGAAGACAAAGCACAACGATAAAATCCGTAAGGGAAAGCACATAATGCACGGTCACGCGCGCAAAGAAATTTCCGAGCTGCTTAAAGCACAGGACAAAATCTATAAGCGACATTATAAACGAAAAAAGCAGGACATACGCAAAAAGCGAAATGTTGTAGGATATCGTCTGATCGGGAATGATCAGCTTTGCGACAAACGATACGAACAGGAAAAGAAACATAAAATAAGTTCCTGTTCTGCTTATTATTTTTGAAATTACGCCGAATATTTTATCTGTTTTGTTCATATATGCCTCCGCTGTGGTAGTAAATATTATCTTACCACAAAACACGAAAGCAAATCAATATTATTTTGTGAATTTATCGCATACGGCCGAGCTTCTTTATCCATGCGGCGTCTTCGCCGGAAAAGGTTGACGTTGCAAACAGAAAAAACATATAAAGCGCGACGGTGAGCGTCATACCGAGGGCGGAGCTTTTTCCGGAGGCTTTTGCAGAAAGCATAAGCAGCGTCGACACCGAGCACGCGCCCGCTATGCAGAAAACGGGCATAAATATTCTTCTGAAAACGGGGAGCTTTGCGCCCGTTATGTAAAAAAGTCTGCCGGCGGAAAGGGCGACGTTCATGGTTTCGGTTATGTATATGCAGGCGATATATCCGGCTATGCCGTAGCGCGACAGAAGAATAAGTATCAAAAGTATGCTTACGGCGGCGTCGAGAATGTTCACGCGCATACAGTAAAGCTGCTGACCGAGACCTTTAAGCATTCCGTCAACGGTCATATCAAAATACATCAGCGGCACGAGCGGAGCAAGAAGTCCTATATATTTTGCGGCGTCGTCGCTTTTGTAAACAAGCTGACCGAGCGGCTGTGAAAAGCAGACGAATATCCCCGCCACGCCTATTCCGAAGATGAGCGCCGCTCCGCACGCGCGACGCACCATATAGCATATTTCGGTATCGTTTTTTATTTTTCCCGAGCGGGCGGAAAGCTCCGAAAGCTCCGGAATTATCAGTGAGGAAAACACGGCGCACAAAGCCGACGGAAAAAGCAGAACGGGCATAGCCATTCCGGAAACCGTTCCGTATGCCGAAAGCGAGGCGGCTCTGTCCGCGCCGTAGCTTTCAAGTCCTCTCGGAATGAGCATATGCTCCACGGCGACAAGTCCCGAGCGCAGACACGAGGAAAGCATTATCGGCAGGGCGATTGATATCATTTTTCGGGCGGTGTCGCGCGGAACACATTCGGGCGCGGACGGGCGGAGATGCTTTTTTCTGTCCGCAATATAAAAAGCAAGCAGATAGGTAAACGAAAGTCCCTCCGAAATGCTCGTTCCGAGAACAAGCGCAAGGCAGGCGTATTCCGTCCCGAGAGGGCAGAGCTTTTTCAGAAAAATCACCGTCACGGCTATTTTTACAAACTGCTCGAAAATTCCCGAAAGGGCGCTCTTTGCCGAGCGCCTCACGGCATAAAAATATCCCGAAAAAACGTTTGATACGGCTATGAACGGCAACGCCGCCGCGAGCGCGCGAAAGCACATGGCGACGTTTTCCTCGCCAACGGCTTTTCCGGCGAGCATTTTTGAAAAAGCAAAAAGAAGAATCGCCGCTCCTCCGCCGAAGCACAGCGCGTAAACCGCGCATTTTCTTACCGCGCAGATTATTCCGCTGTCACAGCCATTGGCAATGGATTCGGTAACAAGGCGCGTCACGGCAAGATTTATTCCCGAGCCCGCAAGCGTTACGGCGAAAACGTAAACGCTCATTATCAGAGAGAACAATCCCATTCCGTCCGCCCCTATGCGTGAAGCAACGTAAGCGTTGAACACAACGCTTACCGTTCTCATAAATACAGAAACCGCGCCTAAAAGCAGTGCGCTTTTTACGAATTTGCTTAATCTGGACATAAAGTGTTGTTTTTCTCCCGAATCTTGTGTATAATAATCTGCGGACAATATAATCTATTCGGTGAAGGAAGAAAAAATACTTACGGGAGGAAACGTATGGACGGAAAAAGCAAAAAACTGCAGGGGCTTGCTCTTGACGCGGGCGCGCTTGTGATAAGCGGTCTTCTTTTTGCCGTGGCTTACAATATGTTCTTTTTGCCGGGAGAAATATTCGTGGGCGGCGCGGGAGGCGCGGCCGAAGTGCTGAACGTTTTGTTCGGACTTCCCACCGGTCTTATGATAATTGCGATAAACGTTCCGCTGGCGTTGCTTTTCTGCGTTTTTTACGGCTACGGCTCCGGAATAAAAAGCTTTATAGGCATAACGGTGACCTCGCTTGCCATAGATTTTGTAAAGTTTCTGCCGGCGGCTTTTCCGCAGCCGAAGGAAAACGCTTTCCTGTGCGCGATATTCGGCGGACTTACGCTCGGCGCGGCGATAGGAATAATGCTTTACAGAGGCTTTACGACCGGCGGCTCCGATTTTATTGCGCTGCTTATAAAGCTGAAGGCAAAAAACATATCAACGGCAAAGCTTATCGCCGCGGTTGACGCGGTTGTCATAATCGGCGCGGCGATAGCGATGAAAAATTTTCTTTCGGTGTTTTATTCGCTTGTTTCGGTGCTTGCTTCGTCGCTTACGATGGAAATGGTCACCGGCGGATTTGAAAAATCCAAAATAGCGTTTATATTTTCGTCGGAATATGACAGGATAGCCTCCGCCATATCGGAAAAAGCGGGCAGAGGCGTCACGCTTATCGACGGCGAGGGCTGGTACACCGGAGAAAAGAAAAAAATAGTATTCTGCGTGGTGAAGAAAAACGAAATATTTTTGCTTAAATCAATAGCGAAATCAATCGATCCGCGCGCGTTTATAGTTCTCGGCGACGCGACCGAAACGATAGGCGAGGGCTTCAAGGAGGACATAAGCGACAGCACCTTCAAGCCGAAAGAAATAAAAAAGAGAGGTAAAGAAAAATGAAAAAAATCATTGCGGCAGTGCTTGTTGTTGCAAGCATATTTCTCGTTGCGTGCGGAGGAACTCCGTCCGCAAAGGGAATATTGAAAAAATCAGTATCCGGCACGACGGGAATGGACCTTTATTACGGCTCGACGGACGGAAAAAATATGGCGGGCTTCAAAATAAGCCGGATAGACGGCATAGCAAGCGGCGCGTTTGCCGCTCCGAAGATAAACGCCCTGCCGTTTATAGCTTACGTTTTCAAGCTTGACGGAAGCACGGATGTCGAAGAATTCAAAAGCACTCTCCGCGAAAACTGCGACCTTGTATGGAACATATGCACCTCAGCCGATACGGTGATATGCGAAAGCGAGGGCAACGTCGTGCTTTTCGCAATGCTTGATATGGACGAAATGACAGGGCTTCCCGTCGGCACGGACGAAAAAATAATAAACAATTTCCATTCGGTATTCAAATAAAAAACAGGGCGCGAAGCCCTGTTTTTTATTTTGTGTTTTTCATCCAATGCTCCGCGCAGCGCACCCAATCGCCGATGTATTCGTCTTCGGTGTCGAGAAATTCGCGGCAGAGCGTCATACCGTGCCAGCCGTCCGGATAAATGTGAAGCTCGTACGGAATGTTTTTCTTTGAGAGAGCCTCCGCAAAAAGAACGGAATTTATAACGGGAACGGACTTGTCGGCGCAGGTGTGCCAGATAAACGTCGGGACGGTTTTTTTCGTCACGGCGTATTCGAGCGATACCTCGCGGAGAAGCTTTTTGTCGGTTTTTCTGTCGCCGAGAAGCGTGTCAAACGAGCCTCTGTGCGCGTATTTTCCGCTTGTGATGACCGGATAGCAGAGAATCATACCCGTGGGCTTGTTGTAGCCGTAGGGCATATCCACGGCGTCGTAGATAAAATCCTTATACCACATTGTTCCGAGCATCGCGGCAAGATGACCGCCCGCCGAAAAGCCTATGATAAATATTCTTTCGGGATCTATACGGAGCTTTTCCGCATTGTCGCGGAGAAATTTCACGGCGAGCGAAGCTTCGATAAGCTGCGTGGGATATACGGCTGCGCCGTTCACCGAATAATCGAAAACAAACGAATTATAGCCGTGAGCTATGAATTCGTGCGCGATGGGCTCTGCTTCTCTTGCCGAGCAGTACGCATATCCGCCGCCGGGGAAAATAAGCATTGCCGGACGTTTTTCGTTGTGCGGAATACGCTCGTACGTTCCCGCAAGATAAGCCGTCAGCGTGACGTCCTGATTTGTTTCGGAAAGACGAAATACCTGTGTTTCCATAAATTTTTTCCTGCCTTTATATTTTAATGTAAATTTTATTTGTCAAAGGATTGCATCCAGTGCTCCGCGCACCGTATCCAATCGTGATTGTATGCATTGTCCGAGCCGAAATTTTTCTGGCAAAGACCCATTCCGTGCGCGCCTTCGGGATAGATGTGAAGCTCATACGGAATGTTTTTCTTTGAAAGCGCGTCGGCGAGCAGAAGCGAATTCATAACGTTTACGCCGCTGTCGGTTCTTGTGTGCCAGACGAACGCCGGAACGGTCTTTTTTGTCACGTTGCGCTCTATCGAAACGCTTTTTCTTGCGGCGTTATCGGAGAGCCTGTCGTTGCCGAGAAGCTTGCGGAACGAATCCTCGTGGGCATATTTTCTGTCCGATGTGATAACCGGATAGCAGAGAATCATACCCGTGGGCTTGTTGCAGCCGTAGGGCATATCCACGGCGTCGTAGATAAAATCCTTGTACCACATTGTTCCGAGCATCGCGGCAAGATGACCGCCGGCAGACGAACCGATGACAAAAATTCTGTCCTTGTCCGTGCCGTATTTTCCGGCATTGTCGCGTATGAATTTCATAGCAAGCGAAGCTTCGATAAGCTGAGCGGGGAAGCGTGCCGCGCCCATAACCGAATATTCAAGCACAAAGCAGTTGTAGCCGCGCGCGCAGAATTCGAGCGCATACGGCTCGCCCTCGCGAAAGGCGCAGAGTCTGTATCCGCCGCCGGGGCAGATAAGCACGGCGGGACGCGAGGCGTTTTCCGTTTCGCCGGAGATGTACGCCGTCAGCGTCACCGCCGGATTTGTGTCCGAAAGACCGAATTTCTCAATTATCATATGTAATCTCCTTTATATTTCCGCCGTGACCATTCCGCCGAAATCGACGGGAGGTCTGTCGGAAAGGTAATAGGGACTGCAGCCCTTGCTTTTTATAAAATCCTCGGCTTTTTCGCCGTCGGGCAAAAGCCTCAGATCTCCGAAGAATATCACGGCTCTGCCTATACATCCGCACGCGCCGCCTATAAAGCCCTCTTTATATCCCGGAAGTGTAATTCCGACGGAGGAAACAAGCGCGGCATCTATGCCTTCCTTTTCTGCGGCACGGAAAATTCCGCGGTCGGAGGTAAGTATTCCGTCGCCCGTGACGGCGCAGGAGCAGTGCGCGTAGCCCTGCTTTACGTCGAGCGTTTTATATCCGCGCTTTTTTGCAAAGTCAAGTATTTCGGGCGCGACGCTTTTTTCGCGGCAGACGAGCCTGTCCGCAACCGTAAAGCAGTTGAGCGCCGCGTCGAGCGGATATCTGTTTCCGGCGCGTTGCTTTATTACGGTGCAGGAAAG
This sequence comes from uncultured Eubacteriales bacterium, assembly GCA_963614875.1. GTDB lineage: Bacteria > Bacillota > Clostridia > Oscillospirales > CAG-272 > CAG-841. The sequence continues at coordinate 39,840 of CAVEFC010000002.1, forward strand.
ACCGAGCGCGGCAAAAAGTTTGTCGCTTTCGAGATAATCGGCATAAACAAAGAATTCGCCGCCCACCGAGGCGATAAGAGTATCCGCGTGCGAAGCTATGGGCGCAGGCAGCGAAGGGAGTGGCGGAAGCGGCACGACTGTGCCGAAATCCGCAAGCTTTCTTGCCATGCTTTTTTCAAGCGCTGAGGATACCAATATAAAATTCACGGACAAACTTCCCCCTTTTTACGCAAAATCCCCTTCCTTGCGGAAGGGGTCCTGTAAAGCTTTTATCCGAGGTGTTACGCTCTTTCTACCTTGCCGGAGCGAAGGCAACGAGAGCAAACGGTAACTGTCTTGTGAGTGCCGTTGATATTCGCGCTTACCTTTCTGAGATTGGGCTTCCAAGTTCTGCTTGTCTTGCGGTTGGAGTGGGAAACGTTGTTTCCGAAAACGAGCGCCTTACCGCAACATACACATTTTGCCATATTTACACCTCCTGTTATAGTTTTTATATCTGTAAAGTAAGAGGCGCAAAGCGCATCCTACGGTTTAACAGAGATACAACGATGTTTATTATATCACGGGTTTTTTGAAAAATCAATAGTAAATTTTCTTTTTTTGAAAAAAGTTTTATCGGATTTTCATCGGATTGCCGCTTTATTTTGTCGGATACGCTTCAAGGCGGCATATCGGAGTGCCTTTTTCCGAAAAGGCTTTTTCGTATTCGGTTTCCGTGTCGCAGCCGTAATACTTACTTGCGTGCAGATCGCGCGTGACCTTTTCCGTGCGGTAGCCCGCCGCTTCGAATTCCGGCAGGGAATATTCGAAAAGGTCGGCGTTGTCGGTTTTGAAGGCTATGCAGCCGCCCTCGGCAAGCAAAGGTCTGAAAAGCGAAAGAAACGTCCGGCAGGTCAGGCGTCGCTTGGCATTGCGCTTTTTCGGCCACGGATCGCAGAAGTTTATGTGAATTCTTTCAAAGCTACCCGCAGGGAAAATTTTATCGAGTCTTGACGCGTTCGTGTTGAGAAAAACGACGTTTTTATATTCTTCCTTCGGCGTTCTTTCCGCCGCCTGAACGATGACGTCGGTTATCAGCTCGACGGCAATATATGCGGTATCGGGGTGATTTTTCGCTTCTCCGCGGACAAAGCCCCCTTTTCCGCAGCCTATTTCAAGACGGAAATGCCGATAATCCGGAAAAAGCTCCGCCGCGATAAGCTTCGGAGGCTCGGAGGAAAATTCATCGGTTATTATATTGTCGCAGGCGAGCAGACGCTCGTCGCGATGCTTCAGCTTTCTTGCTCTCATAAAAAATCCTTAAAAACAAAATTACCTTTATATTTTAACCTTATGCGACGATAATTGCAACAACAAAATGAAAAATAATGTATAATCGCGGCGGAAAACGGAGAGAATACGGAATGTCAGATAAAAAAACAAGGAGTTGATCATTTATGATAATCGACAGAATCGCGCTTATAATCTCAATAATCGGCGCGCTCAACTGGGGAAGCATAGGTCTTTTCAGGTTTGATATAGTCGCGTGGATATTCGGCGGTCAGGACGCTTCGGTATCACGCGTTATCTACACGCTCGTGGCGCTTTCGGGAATATGGTGCATATCGCTTCTTTTCCGTCCGAGAGAAGAAACGGATATTGTCCGCGAGGAAAGAAGATAAGTCTTTTGCTTTCCGCGCTTTATATGCCTTCGCCTTTTGCGGAGGCATATTTTGTTTGAAAAAAGAATAGAATTGGGTAAAAGAAAAAGCAAAACGGGAAGCCTTTTTCCGTTTTCCATATTGTTTTTCGGAGGAGCGTTATGAAAACTGCCTCAAAAGAAATAAGCCGCAACATAAAAAAAGAGCTTGCCTGCGTAAATATGACGGCGACGATAATCGCTATGGCGGTTTCGGTCGCGGCGGGGGTGCTTTTTGCCACCGGCGGAGTTGACGGCGAAGCATGGGAGGAAATATGTACTCCGGCGTGGGCGCTGCATCCCGTTTTTCTTGTTATATTTTTCGCTCTGGCGCTGTGCCTGCTTGCGATATCGCTTTCGGTTGCGTTTTTTTCGCCCCTCCGCCTGTGCGGAAAGCCGATGCGGACGGCATATACGCTTTATGCTTGCGTCTATGCGCTGACTTACATATGGATTCCGCTTACATACAAAGCGACGGCGTTTTTTGCTTCCGCGCTGACGTGCGCCGTATGTCTTGTGCTTTTGTCGGTGCTTTATCCGATCGTGCGGCGCGTGGGAAGGTTTGCGTCCGTGTGTCTTTTGCTGTTTTCGGCGTGGCAGGGATATCTGCTGTGCTTTTCCTTTGCTCTTTTTGCGGTTAATTGAATTTTATTATCTAAAATATTGACAAGTAAAGACCTTTTTGATATTATATAAGTATAAAACGATTAAAAAGATATCGAAAGGAGATTACAAATGAAAACAGTAAAGATCCGTCTTTCTTCAATTGAAGCGGTAAGAGATTTCGTTGAAATAGTCCGTAAATACGATTCCGAGGTTGACCTTTCAAGCGGAAGATATGTTGTTGACGCAAAGTCGATAATGGGTATATTCAGCCTTGATCTTCTCAGCCCCATTACGCTTACGGCTTATTCGGACGATTGCGATAAGCTCTTTGAAGAACTTAAAGATTACATTGTTGAATAATTTCAAAAGAAAAAACAAAAGCGGCACGGAAAATTCCGTGCCGCTTTTGTTTTGGAGAACAGAAGGAGTTTTGTATCTGTTATACGGACAAATCTATAAAGCTGCAGGCGGCAAGCGCGGCGACGGAGCCGTCGGCGCACGCCGTTGTAATCTGTCTTATTTTTTTTGCGCGGCAGTCGCCCGCGACAAAAACCCCGGGAGTTTTCGTAAGGCAATCCTCGCCGGACGCCATATATCCGCGGCTGTCAAGCTCGCAGACGGAGGAAAACGCGTCGTTTGACGGAATAAGTCCTATTGCGACGAACACTCCGTCAACGCGGAGCGTCGATTCCTTTCCGCTTTCGTCCGCTATGACAACGGAGGAAAGCTTTCCGTCGCCTTCAAAGCGCTTTGCGGTCGAGCCCGTGATATATTCGACGTTCGGTCTTTCTCCGAGAACGTCGAGCAGTCTTTTTTCTCCCGTGAAATACGGAAGATTCTGCACAAGCGTTACCTTTCTGCATTTTTCGGAAAGCAGCACGGCTTCCTGAAGCGCGCTGTTTCCGCCGCCTATGACGGCAACCTCTTTTCCGGAATAGAAATCTCCGTCGCACACGGCGCAAAAGGATATTCCCTCGCCGAGAAATTTTTCTTCGCCCTCGGCGCCGGTCATTCTGTGCTTTACGCCCGACGCTATTATGACGGCTTTGCAGTCAAAGCTGCCGCTTGTGGTGACGACTTTTTTCGTTTCGACGTGATCTTCTATGCCTATGACCTCCTCCGGCTCGATGTCCGCGCCGTGAGAGATGACCTGTTCTATGAGCTGTTCTGCAAGCTCGTTTCCGCTGAGCTGCATACAGCCGGGATAGTTTTCTATTTTCGGCGAATACGTCATCTGACCGCCGAAGCTTGATTTTTCAAGCACGAGAACGGTTTTTCCCGCTCTCAGAGCGTACAGGGCGGCGGTAAGTCCCGCCGGCCCCGCGCCGATTATTATTATATCGTGCATATTAAAGCGATTCTATATATTTTCTTATTTCCGATACGCCCTTGAAGCGCTTTACTTCATCGCCGTCCGGCACAACGAGCGTGGGCGCCGTCACGATGTCGTAAGCCTTTGCCATATCTTCGTTTTCGTTTGCGTAAATGTTTTCGTAGGCGATGCCCGCTTTTTCAAGAAGCGCCTTTGCTATTTTGCAGTTGGGGCAGGTTTTCGTCGTGAAAAGCAGATTTGCCGCCGCCTTGGAATGACAATCGCAGCTGTGCTCGGTTTCCTTATGTTCAAGCACGCCCGAATGCGTAAGGTGCGACTTTTCTATAACGTACTCTTTGCGTTCCGCAAATTCCTGAGCCTTGCCGTCGTTGAAGTTCTGAATGGGACGGTAGTAGCCGGTTATACGGCTGTAAACCTCCGTTTTCTTTTTGCATATGGGACACTCGTAAACCTCGCCCGCGATATAGCCGTGCTCCGTGCAGACGGAATATGTGGGTGAAAGCGTATAATAGGGAAGTCTGTAATTTTCGGATATCTTGCGGACAAGAGAAGCCGCCGACTTCCAGTCCGGAAGCTTTTCGCCGAGGAAGGCGTGGAATACCGTTCCCGATGTGTAGAGAGTCTGAAGCTCATCCTGAATGTCGAGCGCGGTGAAGATATCCTCCGTGTAGCCGACGGGAAGATGAGAGCTGTTCGTATAATACGGAGCCTCCTCAGTTCCGGCGGTTATGATATCGGGATAACGGCGTTTGTCGTGCTTTGCAAGACGGTAAGCCGTGGATTCCGCGGGCGTCGCTTCGAGATTGTAAAGATCGCCGTACTGCTCCTGATAGTCGGAAAGACGGTTGCGCATATGATTCAGGCACTCCTTTGCGAATTCCTGAGTTTCTTTGTGCGTTATGTCCTTTCTGAGCCACTTTGCGTTGAGTCCGGCTTCGTTCATACCGACAAGACCGATTGTGGAGAAGTGGTTTGCGAACGTTCCGAGATAACGCTTTGTATAAGGATAAAGTCCCTCGTCGAGAAGCTTCGTTATAACCTTTCTCTTTACGCTGAGCGAGCGTGCCGCAACGTCCATTATGTGATCAAGACGCTTGTAGAAATCCTCTTTGTCCTTTGCAAGATATGCAAGACGGGGAAGATTTATCGTTACGACGCCGACCGAGCCCGTCGATTCGCCGCTTCCGAAAAAGCCGCCCGATTTTTTGCGCAGCTCACGGAGGTCAAGACGCAGACGGCAGCACATCGAACGCACGTCGCTCGGCTCCATATCGGAGTTGACGTAGTTTGAAAAATACGGAGTGCCGTATTTTGCCGTCATTTCAAAGAGAAGCTTGTTGTTTTCGGTTTCCGACCAGTCGAAATCGCGCGTGATCGAATATGTGGGAATGGGATACTGGAAGCCTCTGCCGTTGGCGTCGCCCTCTATCATTATTTCGATGAAGGCGCGGTTTATCATATCCATTTCTTTTTTGCAGTCTTTATAGCGGAAGGGCATTTCCTTTCCGCCGACGATACAGTTCATTTCGGCAAGATCGGCGGGAACCGTCCAGTCGAGAGTTATGTTCGAGAACGGAGCCTGAGTGCCCCATCTTGACGGGGTGTTGACGCCGTAAATGAAGGATTCTATGCACTTTTTGACCGCGTCAAAGCTGAGATCGTCAACCTTTACGAACGGCGCAAGGTATGTGTCGAAGGAGGAGAAAGCCTGCGCGCCCGCCCATTCGTTCTGCATTATGCCGAGGAAGTTTACCATCTGGTTGCAGAGCGTTGCGAGGTGGCTTGCGGGGGACGACGTTATTTTTCCGGCAACGCCGCCGAGACCCTCCTGAATAAGCTGTTTGAGCGACCAGCCTGCGCAGTAGCCGGTGAGCATCGAAAGATCGTGCAGATGAATGTCGCCGCTTCTGTGCGCGTTTGCGATTTCTTCATCGTATATTTCGGAAAGCCAATAGTTTGCGGTGATCGCGCCGGAGTTTGAAAGAATAAGTCCGCCGACGGAATACGTTACGGTGGAATTTTCCTTTACGCGCCAGTCTATCGCCTTTACATAGCTGTTCACAAGCTCCTTGTAGTCAAGGATTGTGGACTTCATATTGCGTATTTTTTCTCTCTGCTTACGATAAAGAATGTACGTTTTCGCAACGTCGTCATAGCCCGCCTGAATAAGCACGGACTCGACGCTGTCCTGAATGTCTTCAACGGAGATGAGTCCGTCCTTTACCTTATGCTCGAAGTTTGAGGTTACCTTGAGCGCAAGAAAATCTATCACCGACGGGTGATACTGTTTGCCTATGGCTTCAAAAGCCTTTGTTATTGCAACGGATATTTTGGATATGTCGAAATCCGCAATCTGTCCGTCTCTTTTAACTACCTGATACATAATAAAAAAACCTCCTGTTGACAATCGGAAGCCTCCGGCGCTGTATGCGGGAGGCGAAGCCGTAGTTGCTTTATCGCAGTGATATAATCTTACCACTTTGAAAAAGCGTTGTCAAGGGAGATTACACAATATGTTGTGTTTTTGCGTCAATTTATTGAAAAATCGGAACAATATATAGATTACAGTCCCCGAAGTTGTGCATTTGGCACAAAACGTCGTGCGGCGTCGAGAAAGCGCAGATATTCTTCTCTTTGAAAGCCTTCAAGCCCTTCGCCGATAAGCTCGCCCGAGTCCTTGAACGCCTGAAGATACCAGCGCTCAGCGCCCGTTATCCACTTGCCTGTCGTTTCGATATCCGAGAGCGTGTGAAAACCTTTTACAAGCGTTGTGCGGAACTCATATCCGATATTTCCGTGCATAAGAAGATGTATGCTTTCCTGTATTTTTCCGAGCGGAGCAGACGGGAGTCCGACGGTTTTTGCATACTTGTGAGGACTGTTTTTTATATCCATTGCGACATAATCGACAAGACCGTTTTCCATAAGGCGCGACAGCCTTTCGGGAAACGCGCCGTTTGTATCGAGCTTTACGGCAAAGCCGAGCGCTTTTATTTTCTTTATGAGCGCTTCGGCATCGTCCGATATAAGCGGCTCTCCGCCCGTTACGGCGACGCCGTCAAGGCGGCCGACGCGGCTTTCGAGAAACGCGAGAAATTTTTCCTCTGATATGTTCTCGCCTCCGTCCGCGCCGAGAACGATAGAAGCGTTGTGGCAGAACGGACAGCGGAAATTACATCCGCCGAGAAAAACCGTGCAGGCGGTTTTCCCGGGAAAATCAAGGAGAGTCAGCTTCTGAAGTCCGGATATTTTCATATAAGATGCCCTCCCTTTGCGTGTTTACAGTCAATTATGTTATCACAGATCGGCTGCCATTTCAATAGTCGGGAAAAAATTTAATAATTTAATTTCATTTTATCTATTTATTTTTGCGAGGGAGTGTGATATTATATATAATGTAAAGATTTCTTCGGAGGAATTTCAATGGATAACGACAACAGATTTACGGAAACGGACGGGGCGGCAGAGCAGCGCCGCGAGCCGATAATCGTAAAGCCGCCGCTGAGCTTCGGCAGTCTTTACGGCAGAATGACGTGGCTGTTTTCTTCGATTGCGGTTATGATGATAGTCGTGAACGTTTTTGCGATGTTTGCAATGAGCGCGGTACACTATTATTTTCCGGAGCTTGAACAGGCAAACTGGTACGACACCGTGCTGAGCTCCGTTGCGTTTTATTTTGTCGGCGTACCGGTAGCGGCGATAATGCTGCTCTTTTCGCGGCAGGATCCCGCGGCGGAACAGCCTGAAATGAAAACAAAGCTGACGGGCGGCGGGTGGATGAAATATCTGTGTATGACGTTTGCCGCAATGTACGTCGGAAACTGGATAGGAAATATAGTCACGGGCGTTCTCGGTTTTGTTGTCGGACATTCGATAACGAATCCGGTCGAAAGCGCGCTTGACGGCGCTTCGTGGATAGTTTCCACGGTGGCGATGGTGATAATCGCGCCGATATTCGAGGAGCTGCTTTTCAGAAAGCTGCTTATAGACAGGCTGCAGCCCTACGGCGAAAAAACGGCGATAGCGGCGTCGGCTCTCGCGTTCGGACTTGTTCACGGAAACTTTTCGCAGTTTTTCTATGCGTTCGGCATAGGACTGATTTTCGGATATGTCTATTGCAGAACCAAAAACGTATGGTACACGATATCCTTTCATATGATAATAAACGGCGTATGCGGAATACTTACCGGATATATTTCGGGCAAGATAGATTCCGAAGGACTTGAATCGCTGCTTGAATCGATAGGCGGACAGCTTTCAAACGAGGAAGCGATGAAGCTTTTGTCGGAGATGGGAAAATATATCGCTCCGATGCTTGCGCTCGGTATCATATCGATTGCGGTGCTTGCGCTGGCGATAGCGGGCATAGTGTTCTTTGCGAAAGGCGTAAAAAACGTTTATCTTGCCGATTGCAGCTACGATATATCGGCGGAAAAAGTAAGAACCGCGGCGTATGCCAATGCGGGAATTATAATTCTTTATGTGATAATGGCGCTGACCTTTATGGTTTCGGTTGTAAGCTATTAAATTTACAAATACAAAATATCTAAGGAGGATACTTTTTATGAAAAAAGGTTTCGGATTGCTTGTTGCGGCGGCGCTTCTTACGCCCTATGCCGCAGAAAAAAACGAGGAAACGGGCGAGTATGAAATCCGTTCGCTTCTTCTGAAGGTCAAGACGAAAAACACGGTTGACGAGGACGGAGCAAAGCATTTTGATTACAAGCTGAGCCTTGCCGGACTTCCCACAAAGGAAGACGTTGAAACGATACGTCAGAACATTGCGGGCGGAATAGCAAAGGCTTCCGCGGGAATTTCAAAATGCGCGAAAAGAGTTTCCGACGCTTTCAAGGATTCGTGCTTTGCGGGCGGCTGTGACGAAGGCGATGAAAACCTCGGTTCGGAAGAGGATTTCAAAAACATCTTCGACGACGAGCCTGAAGCGGACAGCGAAGCGCTCTGATTGAAAAAGCCGCACTGCGCAGCTTTCCGGAAGGGAAGCTGCGCAGTTTTATCCGGCTTTCACTGCGAAAAATCGACAAAATCGAAAAACATACTTGACAAAACGCCCGTAAGGTGATATACTGTCTTGGCAAAACAAAGAAAAGCGTTCTCCGCTTTCACCAGGCCGCGCCGCGAGCTTTGGTCAATAACATTCGTTTTTCCTTATGTCATAAGGAAAATTTTCGGTGCGGAGAAGCTCTTTGGCTTTCCGCAATTTTTATTTTTGGAGGTGTGCTACTATCAGCACTAAAGATTATCTTTTCAACGAGGATATAAGAGTTCCTCAGGTGCGTCTTATCGGCGAAAACGGCGAACAGCTCGGTATTGTCGATACGGACAAGGCGCTTAAAGCCGCCTATGACAGCGGCAGCGACCTTGTTATGATAGCAGACAAGGCGGAACCGCCCGTATGTCGCATAATGGATTACGGAAAATTCCGTTTTGAACGCGAAAAACGCGAAAAAGAAGCAAGAAAAAAACAGCAGGTCGTTGAAGTAAAGGAAATTCAGCTCTCCTGCAACATAGGCGATCACGACTTTGAAACAAAGCTCGGTCATGCGCTCCGCTTCCTCAAGGAAGGGAACAAGGTGCGCGCGGTTGTAAAATTCAACGGAAGAAGAGAGCTTCTTCATCCCGAGCTCGGCACCGCAATGATGGACAGATTCGTTGCCGCGTGCTCCGAATACGGAAGCACGGACAAAAAAGCCGTGCTTGAAGGACGCAAGCTTTCGCTTGTTATATCGCCGATAAAGAAGTAACCAAATGCGGCTCTGCCGCAAAGTCATATCGAAAGGAAAAGAATCACTATGCCTAAGATCAAAACACACAGCGCGACAGCGAAAAGATTTTCCGTTACAAAAAGCGGAAGAGTAAAGATGAACAGCTCAAACCGTCGTCACAAGCTCGGACTCAAGACGCCCAAGCGCAAAAGACAGCTCAGACGCAACACTTACCTCAGCCCCTCTTTCGAGGCAACGGTAAAGACACTCATTCAGAAATAATCGAATCGAAATAGGAGGAAGCAAAGATGGCAAGAGTAAAGGGCGCTATGATGACGCGCAAAAGAAGAAATAAAATGCTGAAGCTCGCCAAGGGCTACTGGGGCGCAAAGAGCAAGCACTTCAAGATGGCTAAAGAGCAGGTAATGAAGAGCGGTAACTACGCTTATGCGGGACGTAAGCTCAAAAAGAGAGATTTCCGTTCTCTGTGGATAACCAGAATTTCCGCACAGGCAAAGGTCAACGGAATCAACTACTCACAGCTTATGCACGGTCTTAAGCTCGCAGGCGTTGATATAAACCGTAAAATGCTCGCAGAGCTTGCGGTTTCCGACAAGGAAGCTTTCGCTTCGCTTGTTGAAACGGCTAAAAAAGCGCTTTAATCTTAATAACGTGAAAACCAAAGCTGAAATACGCTTTGGTTTTTGTGCATTAAAGGGGAGTAAAACGAATATGCCTTTTGTAACGGAGATAAAAAGCAGAAGCAACCCGAAAATCCTTTGGGCGTGCGGAATTTCCGAAAAGAAAAAGCGCGACGCGGAGGGGCTTTTCCGCTTTGAAGGAATAAAGCTTTTTTCGGAGGCTTTGCGCGAAAAGCTCGATATCGTTGCGGTTTTCGCAAGCGAAAAAGCGGCGGAAATATATGCGTCCGAGCTTTGCGCCTTTGACGGAGAAATATATAAAGTCACGGACGCCGTATATGAAAAGCTGACGGAGGAAAACGCTCCGCAGGGAGTGCTGACGGTAGCGAAAAAGCCGCTTCCGGCGCACGGAAGCACGGGACTTATTATGATGCTCGACGGCGTTGCCGATCCCGGCAACGTCGGGACGGTGATCCGCTGCGCCGACGCCTTCGGTGCGGAAAGCGTGCTGCTCGGCGACGGCTGTGCCGACGCCTTCGGGCAGAAAACTGTCCGCGCGGCGATGGGCTCGCTTTTCCGCGTTCCGACGGAAAGGGTTTTTCTGCCCGAAAAAATAAAGGCATTGAGAGCCGGCGGCTGTAAGGTCTATGCCGCGATGCTCGACAAAGCGTCCGTTTGCGCGGACAAAATTGAAAAGGGCGGAAGGCTCGCCTTTGTCGTGGGAAACGAAGGCCACGGAATATCGGCAGAGGTGCGCGATTGCTGCGACGGCAGCGTTATAATACCGATGCGTGAGGACGGAGCGGAATCGCTCAATGCGGCGGTTGCGGCGTCCGTGCTTATGTGGGAACACAAAAGACTTTGACGGAGGGAAAAATGGACAGATCACTGCTTTACTGGATATGGCTTTCACTGCGCTGCGGCGCCGGAAGTGAAAGCGGCACTTACCTTCTGGCTCAGATCGGCTCGCCGGAGGAGATATACGCTTCGGACGAGGCGAGGCTCGAAGAGGTCGGCGGGATATCGAAGGAGCTCAGGCACGCATTGCTTGACAAAAATCTCGATCTCTGCAAGCGCATACTTGATTTCTGCGAAAGAACGAACGTTTCCGTTATGACGGCGGACAGCGACATATATCCGAAAAGGCTGGCTTCGATTCACGCAAAACCGCTTTTGCTTTATTACAAGGGCAAAATACCGAAAATAGACGACAACGTTCTCGTTGCCGTCGTCGGCACGAGATCCTGCACGGAATACGGCGAAAAAACGGCGTACAAGTTCGGCGCGGAGCTTGCGAGAGGCGGCGCGATAGTTGTTTCGGGAATGGCGCTCGGTATAGACGGTATGGCGTCAAGAGGCGCACTTTCCGTCGGCGGACATACAATCGCCGTGCTCGGCTGCGGAATAGAAACGGCATATCCGCCGCAGAACAAAGAGCTTATGGAGCAGATAATAGTAAACGGCACGGTGATGACAGAATATGCTCCCGGGACGGAGCCGTCGGGCTGGAATTTCCCCGTGAGAAACAGAATAATATCCGGACTTTCGCAGGCTACGCTCGTTGTCGAGGCCGACAAAAGAAGCGGCGCGCTGATAACCGCCGGCAGAGCGCAGTCGCAGGGGCGCGACGTGTTTGCCGTCCCCGGTAAAATAGGCGACAGAGAAAGCGAAGGCACAAACGAGCTTATCCGCAACGGCGCGAAGATAGCGCTTTCCGCAAAGGATATTTTACGGGAATACGAGCTGCTTTATCCGCACAGAATATTTACCGAAAACATAGACGACAGAAGATATGTCACATCGCAGAAAATAAAGGTTGCGGCAACGGACGCCAAAATAGCTCCGCCGCCGAAATACACGAAAAACCGCTCGTATCAGGAGCAGAAAAAGCAGTCCGCGCCGAAGCAGGAGGATCTTTCGTATCTTACCGAGGACGAAAGAAGGCTGTTTGCGCTTATCGGCGACAGAATGACGACGGACGAAATATACAAATCGGCAACGTCGGCGGGAATGTCGCTTGAAACGGGCGCGATGCTCGGACTTCTCACCACGCTTGAAATATACGGACTTATAGAAGCCGTTCCGGGCGGAAGTTATAAAAGAGTTAAAAATTTTTGACTTGACACAGCGCCCTCTGTTGTGTATAATGGCAAACGTCACCAAAATAAAACAGATTTCAGATAAGGAGCTTCGCTTTTTCAAGCGATCGTGCAAAAATGCAGCATTATCTTGTAATAATCGAGTCGCCGTACAAGGCGCCCGCAATAAATTCATATCTCGGCAAGGAATATAAGGTCGTGGCATCGGTCGGACATGTCAGAGATCTTCCGAAAAGCACGCTCGGCGTCGATACCGATCACGACTTTGCGGTAAAATACATCAACATAAAGGGAAAAACCGATATAATAAACCAGCTCAAAAAGGAAGTCAAAAACGCCGACAAGGTGTACTTCGCAACCGATCCCGACCGCGAAGGAGAAGCTATATCGTGGCATCTTGCGACGGTTCTCGGCATAAAGCCCGAGGAAGCGAACCGAGTGACCTTCAACGATATAACAAAGAAAACGGTGCTTGCCGGAATGGAGCATCCGCGCGCAATAGATATGAACCTTGTAAACTCACAGCAGGCAAGAAGAATTCTTGACAGAATTGTGGGCTACAAGATAAGTCCTTATCTCTGGAAAACCGTCCGCAGCGGACTTTCCGCCGGAAGAGTTCAGTCCGTCGCGACGAGAATAATCGTCGAAAGGGAAGCGGAGATAAAGGCTTTCGTTCCGAAGGAATACTGGACGATAGAAGCGACGCTCAGAACTCCGAAGCGAGCCAGAATAACGGCGAAATTCTTCGGCGACAAAAACGGCAGAATAGAGCTTTCCTGCGAGGCTGACGCAAAGAAGGTGACAGACGCCTGCGAAAACGGCGGATTTACCGTTTCCGCAAGCGAAGTGACGAAAAAGCATCGCTCGCCCAATCCTCCGTTCATAACCTCAACGCTTCAGCAGGAGGCTTCAAAAAGGCTCGGATTTCAGTCCAAGCGCACGATGCTTGTGGCGCAGGAGCTTTACGAGGGTATAAATTTAGGCGCGGAAAACGGCGGAACGCACGGTCTTATAACGTATATGAGAACGGACTCTCTCCGCGTTTCAGACGAAGCCGCGGAAGCCGCGAAAAACTTTATTATCGGCAAATACGGCAGCGACTGCTATCCGTCAAAGCGCAGAGTTTTCAAATCGAACGCTTCGGCGCAGGACGCTCACGAAGCCATACGTCCGGCGGATCTCGCTCTTCCTCCCGAAAAGGTAAAGAGCGCGCTTTCTTCGGATCAATACAGGCTTTATAAGCTCATCTGGGACAGATTTATCGCAAGTCAGATGAAAAACGCCGAGCTTGAAGTGCTTTCGGCGGATATATCGTGCGGAGAATATATATTCAAATCGAGCGAATATGTCGTAAGCTTCAAGGGCTATATGCTCGCATACGACGATACTGACGACGATACTCAGCCGAAAACAAAGCTTCCCGAGCTTTCGGAGGGCGACGCGCTTACAAAGGAGGAGCTTACTTCAAAGCAGAACTTCACCGATCCTCCGGCGCATTACACGGAAGGCTCGCTTATCAAATTTCTTGAGGAAAAGGGCATAGGCAGACCGAGCACCTACGCGCAGACGATAACCACAATCGTTCAGAGAGGCTATGTAAAGCGCGAAAAGAAAGCGCTTGTATCGACGCCGCTCGGCGAGGCGACGGTCAAGCTGATGAAAAAGAATTTCCCCGAAATAGTGGATTATAAGTTCACGGCGAGCGTGGAAGAGGATCTCGACAAGATCGCGCGCGGAGAAGAAACAATGACCGAGGTTCTCGGCGATTTCTACGGCGATTTTTCAAAAACGCTTGAAAAGGCGCAGGAATCCATAAAGGACAACAAGGTAAAGGTTCCGGATGAGGAATCCGATATAATCTGCGAAAAGTGCGGAAGAAAAATGGTGATAAAGCACGGCAGATTCGGCACTTTTGCCGCCTGCCCGGGATATCCGGAATGTAAAAACACAAAGGCGATAGACAAAAAGGGAAACGTTATAGAGAAAAAGACGGAAGAACCCGAAAAAACCGATATGAAGTGCGAAAAATGCGGCGGCGACATAGTTATCCGCAGCAGCTCGTACGGACGCTTCTACGCCTGCTCGAATTTCCCGAAATGCAGATACACAAAGGCAATTCTTGAGCCTATCGGAGTCAAATGCCCAAAATGCGGAGCGGATATAGTAAAAGCCTACGGCAAGAAGAAAAATCTCTATTACCGTTGCGAAAGATATCCCGAATGTGATTTTTCAAGCTGGGATCTTCCGACCGCGGAAAAATGTCCGAAGTGCAGCAAAATGCTTTTTGAAAAGAAAGGCAAGGGACTTTACTGCGCGGACGCAGACTGCGGATATAAGAGCTTTGAGGATAAAAAATAAGAAAAAAACGGCGACCGTCGAAAGACGTCGCCTTTTTGTTAGAAATACATATTGAAATATTATTTATTTTGTTATATAATACATAAGTAAAACTATAAAATCGGAGTATTTTATGAAGATAATCCTTGACGTTATGGGCGGCGACAATCCGCCTGCCGAGATAATAAGGGGCGCACTGCTTGCAAAAAAAGAGCTTGACGCGCACATAGCGCTTGTCGGCGACGAAAAAACAATACGCGGGGCGCTCTCGGAGGAGGGAGCGGATGAGGACGGCTTTGATATAACCGGCAGCGACGGCGTGATAGAAATGGAGGACAGTCCCCTTTGCATCGTTCAGAAGAAGAAAAATTCTTCGATGGGTACGGCGCTGCGTATGCTTGCCGCAGGCGAGGGCGACGCCGTGGTTTCGTGCGGAAACACGGGCGCGCTTTTCACCGGTGCAACGCTTATCGTTCACAGGATTGCCGGACTTCGCCGTGCGGCGCTCGGGACGGTGCTTCCTTACACCAACAACGTAATGCTTATGGACTGCGGAGCAAACGTCACGGTCACGCCCGAATATCTTCTGCATTTTGCGTATCTCGGCTCGATATATATGAGAAAGCTTTACGGAATAGAGCGTCCGAGAGTGGCGCTTATCAACAACGGCTCCGAAGGTCATAAGGGAACTCCGCTTGTGATAGAAGCAAAGGCGCTTATGGAAAACGACGAAAATCTGAACTTTGTGGGAAGCGTCGAAGGGAAGGAGCTTCCGTTTGACGCCTGCGACGTAGCCGTCTGCGACGGATTTACCGGAAACGTTCTTCTCAAAACAAGCGAGGGAATCTGCCGGTTCGTTATGCAGCACGTCATACGGGAAGTCCGCTCTGCCGACGGCGGAAAAGAAGACGGCGTTATGTCGGCTCTGCGCCGCGAGGACAGATTTTTCGACGTTACCGAATACGGCGGCGCACCGTTTATAGGAATAGCAAAGCCCGTTATAAAGGCTCACGGAAATTCGGAGGCGAACGCAATAAAAAATGCGCTTATGCGCGCGGCGGATTACGTCCGTGCCGATGTTATAGGCGAAATAGAAAAATCGGCGGAGCTTTTCGGGGCTGTGAATGTCGGAGGGAAAAAATGAAGGATAAAATAACTTCTCCGCGCATTGATACGACGGAGCTTGAAAAACGGATAAATCACAGATTTTCAAACAGGGAATTTCTGCACGAGGCGTTGAATCACACCTCGTATGTGAACGAAGCAAGGACGACGGAAAAATCAAACGAAAGGCTTGAATTTCTTGGCGACTCGGTGCTTTCGGCTATCGTGAGCGAATATCTTTTCAAAAGATTTCCGGAAAGCAACGAGGGCGAGCTTTCGAGCATGAGAAGAAGCATAGTCGAGCGCGCGTCGCTTGCGTCGTTTTCAAGGGAGATATCGCTTGGCGAATATCTTTACCTCGGTCACGGAGAGGAGCTTTGCGGCGGAAGAGAGCTTGATTCCAATCTTGAGGACGCCTTTGAAGCGCTCACGGCAGCAGTTTACCTTGACGGCGGAAAAAAGAGCGCGGAGGATTTTGTGATGCCGTTTGTAACAAAGGCGGCGGACGCCTTTTCGCCGACAAAAAGCCTTTCGGACCCGAAATCGCTTTTGCAGGAAATAATTCAGGAATCGCCCGGAGAAAAGCTCGAATATGTAATCACGGGAGAAGAAGGTCCCGATCACGACAAGACGTTTTTCTGCGAGGCGAGAGTGAACAGCAACATTCTCGGCAAGGGCGAGGGAAAGAGCAAAAAGGAAGCCGAAAAGCAGGCGGCGCGGGAAGCGCTCCGTCTTTTCGGGATATCCGATGAAGAAAAGAAATGAAAACACACGCAAACATACCGATATTCGTTCCGCATATGGGCTGTCCGAACGCCTGCGTTTTCTGCAATCAGCGGACGATATCCGGTCACAACGTTCCCGATTTCACAAAGGTTGAGGGCGAGATAGAAAACGCGCTTTCCACGATAGATCTTTCAAAGCGCACGGTGCAGATAGCGTACTTCGGCGGAAGCTTTACGGCGATAGACCGCGCGGATATGATATATTTGCTTTCTGTGGCGAAGAAATTTATAGACGACGGCAGAGCGGAATCGATAAGAATATCTACCCGCCCCGACTGTATAGACGAAGAAATAGTCGGAACACTTCGCTCCTATGGTGTGAAGAGTGTTGAACTCGGAATACAGAGCTCCTCCGAAAGGGTGCTTGAAGTATCGGGCAGAGGGCACGGCTTTGAATGCTGCAAAAAAGCTTCGGCGCTTATAACCGGCGCCGGAATGGAATTTGTCGGGCAGATGATGATAGGACTTCCGGCATCGACAAAAGAGGACGAAATAAAAACGGCAGAGGCTATCGCCGATATGGGCGCGATCGCCGCAAGAATATATCCGACGGTGGTTTTCAAAGGGACAAGGCTTGCCGATATGGCTCGCGCCGGAAGTTATATTCCGATGAGCCGCGAGGAAGCCGTCGATCGCACCGAGGCGGCGTTTGAGATTTTTGCCGAAAGAGGAATAAAGGTTATAAGAATAGGACTTCAGTCCGGAGAGGCACTTGTTTCGGGAGAGGAAATTTCCTGCGGAGATTATTCCGAGGCGATAGGCGAAATGTGCATAAGCCGTTATTTTGAAAAAAAGATATCGGCGCTGTGCGGCGGACTTTCCGGCGGGAAGGTGACGGTTTTCTGCAATCCGCGCAGGGTATCGTGCGCCGTGGGCTACAGGGGCGAAAACAAAACGAAAATAAAAGAAAAATTCGGACTTTCGGCGCTGAAAATATCGCCGTGCGAGGAGCTTTCCGAATTTGAAGTAAGAATAAAAAAAGACTAAAGGAGCAGGCAGCGTGCGTCTAAAAACACTTGAAATGCAGGGCTTTAAGTCCTTCCCCGACAAGACCGTTATCAGCTTTGACAGAGGGATAACCGTCGTTGTGGGGCCGAACGGCTCGGGAAAATCGAATATATCCGACGCAATGCGCTGGGTTCTCGGAGAAATATCTTCAAAGAACATACGCGGCTCGAAAATGGAGGACGTTATCTTTGCGGGCTCGCAGAAGAGAAGTCCGATGGGCTATGCGGAGGTTTCCGTGACGTTCGACAACACCGAGGACGACGGAAAAATCGTTTCCTTGAGCGAATACGACGAAATAACCGTAACGCGTCGCTATTACAGAGTCGGCGAAAGCGAATATTTCATAAACCGCAAGCCCGTAAGACTTAAGGATATTCACGAGCTTTTTATGAATACGGGACTCGGCAAGGGCGGATATTCGATAATCGGTCAGGGAAAGATAGCGGAAATAATTTCATCGAAAAGCGAGGACAGGCGCGCCATATTCGAGGAAGCGGCGGGCATTGCGAAATATCGCTATCAGAAGCAGGAGGCGGAAAGAAAGCTTGACGCCACTCTTGACAATCTCGTCCGGCTCGAAGACATAGAAAGCGAGCTTGAGGGCAGAATAGCTCCGCTTGAAAAGGAATCCGAAAAGGCAAAGAAATATCTTGCCCTGCGCGACGAAAAGAAGGCGCTCGATCTTGCGCTTTCGATATTCGATATAGATACGGCGAAAGCCGAAAGCGGCGAGCTTGAAAAAAGTCTTGCGGCGGCGAAAAATTCGCTTGACCGCTCGGACGAAACGCTTGCCGGACTTGAAAAGCGCGACGAGGAGCTGTTTTCTTCGCTGCAAAGCGAAAAAGCGGAAAGCGAAAGAGCGGGAGAGGATATATCCGCTCTTACGGAGAAAATATTCGTCGGCGAGGGCGAAATAAAGCTTGCCGAAAACGACAACGCTCACCTTTCGGAAACGGTGACGGCGTCGCGCGCGAGAATTGCCGAAAAGAAAGCCGTGCTTTCAGCCGCGGAGGAAGAAAAAAAGCACTGTCTTGAAGCTGTCGGACAGTCGGAAAAGCGCCTTTCCGCCCTTGACGGACGTCGCGAAAAGGCAGCGGCGGAGCTTAAAGCGCAGGAGGATAAAATAAACGATTGCGCGGCAGTCACTATCGGGCTTACGGAAAAATACGAGCAGGCGCAAAAGGACGATGTCGAAGCAAAGGTAGCCGTCAGCGTTGCGGAATCGCAAAGAGAGGCAAATCTCAAAAAATGCGACGAGCTTACCGTCGAGCTTTCAAAGCACGACGAGGACATCGGTATGCTTGACGAAAGAATAAACCGCGCAAAGGAAAAGATATCGGGCTATGATAAAAAGCTCGGCGAGTCGGACTTTGAAACGGGAAAAATATCCGCAAAAAAGGAGGAGCTTATCGTTCTTTCGAGAAAGCTTGCGGGGCAGAAAAACGATCTTTTCCTTGAAATATCGCAGAGAAAGCATCAGATATCAAACCTTCTCCGTATGGAGGAGCTTCTTGAAGGCTATTCGAGAGCCGTGCGCTTTCTTATGACGGAGTACCGCGCGGGCAATCTGACCGACAGAAACGGCGCCGTGCCGAAGATATACGGTCCTGTTTCGCAGTTTGTGACGGTTGACGAAAAATATTCGGCTGCGCTTGAAGTCGCTTTCGGGCAGTCGCTTCAGAACATAATAGTCGACGACGAGGACTGCGCAAAGACCGCGATAGCTTTTCTCAAGCGCAGAAACGCGGGAAGGGCGACGTTTTATCCGATAACGACGATGAAGGGTAACACTGTAAGCGGAAAGGCGCTCGGTATAGACGGGCTTGACGGTTACATAGCGATAGCCTCCGAGCTTGTGGGGTGCGATGAGAAATTCAGAGGAATAGCAGATTATCTTACAGGCAGGATAATAGTTGCAAAAAATACGGACTGTGCGTCGGTTATCGCGCGCAGGCTCGGCTTCAGATACAAAGTGGTTACCCTTGACGGTCAGGTGATAAACGCCGGAGGAAGCTATACGGGCGGATCCGTATCGACGGATTCACAGATGCTTTCACGCCGCGCCCAGATAGACAGGCTCGGCGCGGAGGTTGCCTCACTTGAAAAGGACAGCGCCGAAACCGAAAAGGATATAGCCGAAAACGAAAAGGCGATAAAAGCCGTAACGGAGCAGGAAAAAACCGCTCTCGGCGCGGGCGCGATGATAAAAACCCTGCGCGACGCGGAATCGACTCAGATGCAGATACTCGTATCGAACCGCGACGTGCTCAAAGAAGCGAGACAGCAGATAGTTTCACAGCTTTCGGAGCTTTCGTCGCTTGCAAAGCGCGAGGGAGAAAACGCCGGCGAATGTACCGAAAAGCGCAGGCGTCTTTCTGAGGAAATGGCTGCGATCGAAAAACGTCTGTGCGATATCGGCAGAGAAAAAGCCGATGCCGAAAAGAAAGCCGAAGCAAAGAAAACCGAGCTTTCGGATTGTCTTATAGACATCGCGCGCGAGGAAAAGAGCGCGGAAATGGCGCAGAACGCGCTTTCCGCCGCGACCGAAAAATATATTGCGGCATCAGACGACATAAAGGCGCTTGAAGAATCGGCTGCCGACGCCGAAGCAAGAATAGCCGAAAATACGGCAAAAGCAAAGGAAATCACGGCGCAGATAAGCGCGCTCAAAGCCGAGGTTGAAAGAATAAATTCCGAAAAGGCGGCGCTTTCCGCAAGATCGCTCGAAACGGAAAGAAAGCTTACCGAGGTGCGCGCAAAGCAAAAGGAAATGACACATTCGAGGGAGCTTATCTTCCGCGAATACGCAAATACGGAGGCTGCCTACAAGCGCGCCGTCGAAAAAAGCGACAAGCTTATTTCTTTCCTCTGGGAAGAATACGAAACGACATACACTCAGGCGTGCGAACTCTGCGGCGAGCGCATAACCGAAAAAACAAGAAAGGACGCCGCCTCAAAGCAGGGCAGACTGAAAAGCGAGATAAAGGCTCTGGGCGACGTTCACGTCGGCGCGATAGAGGAATACAAAGAGGTAAAAACCCGTTACGACGAGCTTTCCTCGCAGACAAAGGATCTGAGAAAATCCAAGGAGGAGCTGCTTTCGATTGTCGTTTCGCTCGAAGAACGTATGAAAGAGGATTTTTCCGCTACGTTTGAAGAGATAAACGTAAACTTCGGGCAGGTGTTCCGCGCGCTGTTCGGCGGCGGCTCTGCGGAGCTGAAGCTGACGGACAAGATAGACGTTCTCAATTCCGGCATAGAGATAAACGTTGCGCCTCCCGGAAAGGTCATAAAAAATATGTCGCTGCTTTCGGGCGGCGAGCAGGCGTTCGTTGCGATAGCGCTGTATTTTGCAATACTGAAAGTCACGCCGTCGCCGTTCTGCATACTTGACGAAATCGAAGCGGCGCTTGACGAAATAAACGTGGACAAGCTTGCCGATTATCTTAAAAATTATTCGGAGAGAACGCAGTTTGTCGTTATCACGCACCGCAGAGGCACAATGGAAGCGGCGGACAGGATATACGGCGTGACGATGCACGAAAAGGGAATTTCCGACGTGCTTTCGATAAACGTATCCGAAATAGAAGCAAAAACGGGAGAAAAGCCCGTTTAAGGAGAAAAACTATGGGATTTTTTGAAAAACTGAAACAAGGTCTTGCAAAGACGAAAAAAACGCTTTCGGACGGAATAGAAAACATATTCCGCAGCTTTGTGAAGATCGACGAGGAGCTTTTCGACGAACTTGAAGAGCTTCTGATAAGCTCGGATGTGGGCGTTGAAACGACGGAGGCTGTTCTCGACAGCCTGCGCGACAGGCTCAAAGAAAAGCGTATAACCGATCCCGAGCAGGCAAAGGAGGAGCTGATATCGCTTCTTGCCGAAATGACGGGTGAGGGCGGCGATATTCCGTTTGAGGACGGAAAAATGACGGTTATTCTTGTTATCGGAGTGAACGGCGTCGGAAAAACGACCTCCATTGCGAAGATAGCAAACGTGCTTAAAAGCGACGGCAAAAAGGTTGTGCTTGCTGCGGCGGATACGTTTCGTGCGGCGGCAGCCGATCAGCTTTGCGTGTGGGCGGAAAGAGTGGGCGTCGATGTTGTGCGTCAGAGCGAGGGCTCGGATCCCGCGGCTGTGGTTTTCGACGCGATAGCCGCCGCGAAAAAGCGCAAAGCGGACGCGCTGATAATCGACACGGCGGGCAGACTTCACAACAAGAAAAACCTTATGGCAGAGCTTGAGAAAATCAACCGCGTGATCGACCGCGAGCTTCCCGACTGCATAAGGGAAACGCTTCTTGTGCTCGATTCGACGACAGGTCAGAACGCGGTAATTCAGGCGCAGGAATTCGGCAACGCCGCGCGTCTTACGGGCATTGTCCTTACCAAGCTTGACGGCACCGCAAAGGGCGGAATTATAATATCGATACGCCGCACGCTCGGAATTCCGGTGAAATTCATCGGCGTGGGAGAAAAGGTTGACGACCTTCAGAAATTCGATCCGCAGGAATTTGTCCGCGCGCTTTTCGGTGAATGATATGGTAAAGATACTTCTTGCAACGGGAAATCCACACAAGGCAAGGGAGCTTTCCGCAATGCTTTCGGGCTGTGATGCCGAGGTGCTGACGCTTAAGGACGTCGGCTTTACGGGAGAGATAACCGAGGACGGCAAAACATTTGAAGAAAACGCCGAAATAAAAGCGAGAGCGGCGGCTTCGCTCGGATATATCGGCGTCGGGGACGATTCGGGGCTTTGCGTCGATTTTCTCGGCGGAGCGCCCGGGGTATATTCCGCACGGTATGCGGGCGAGCCGTGCGACAATGCGAAAAACAACGAAAAGCTGCTTTCCGAAATGGCAGGCGTGCCGGAGGAGAAGCGCGGAGCAAAATTCGTCTGCGTGATATGCTGCGTCTTTCCGGACGGAAGAAAGATAATTTCAAGGGGCGAATGTTCCGGGAGAATACTTACTTCATACGCGGGGAGCGGAGGCTTCGGGTACGATCCGCTGTTTTTCTGCACGGAAAGAGGAAAAAGCTACGCCGAGATGACGGAGGAAGAAAAAAATTCCGTAAGTCACAGGGCGAGAGCAATGAACGGATTTCTTGATAAATTCGTTTCGGAGATAAAATAATAACGGAGAAAGAAATGCTTACAAGTAAACAGAGAGCATACCTGCGCGGAAAAGCGTCGGTTGCGGATACGATTTTTCAGATAGGCAAGGGCGGAATAGGCGACAATATGATAAAGCAGCTTTACGACGCGCTCGAAGCCAGAGAGCTTATAAAAATAAGAACGCTTGACAACAGCGACGTTTCGCCGAGAGAAGCGGCGGAAAGGATATCGGCGGTGCTCGGAGCCGAGGTGGTATGCGTCATAGGCAGTAAAATAGTTCTTTACAGGGAATCGAGAAAGCACAAAAAGCTCAGCCTTGAAATAAAGGCGCTGTAAAGAAAAACATTATCGAAAAGGGTTTTTATCTTATGGAAGACAAAAACGTAACATTTGAAAAGCTGAAAAACGAAGTGAAAAAATATCAGTGCGAGCAGAGATATCTGCACACGCTCAGCGTTTACGGCGAATGTAAAAAGCTTGCCGATATTTTTTCGCTTCCGGAAAAAGAAAGGGAAGAGCTTCTTACTGCGGCGCTTCTTCACGACATAACAAAGGATATGGACGGCAAAACCCAGATAGAGCTTTGCAAAAAGTACGGTATTACTCCGCCCGCAAGCGAAAAGGACCCGATGCCCACGATTCATCAGGACACGGGCGCGTTTTTCGCACGCGAAATTTTCGGAGAAAAAACGGTGGACGACGCGGTATTTTATGCGATAGCCTCACACACCACCGGCAGAGAGGGTATGACAAATATCGACAAGATGCTTTTTCTTGCCGATTATATCGAGCCGCGCAGAAAGTACAAATCCTGTGCGGAAACAAGGGAATATTTATATTCCGAATGTGCAAAAATAAACAAAAACGATAAAGCGGCACTTTTCAGGCTCCTGAGCAAAACGGTGGTTGACGTTATCGCCTATACGGTGGATTATCTTATAAGCAAAAGACGTATGATCGACCACAGAATGATAATAGTCTGGAACAGCCTGATCTGAATGTCGCGGGGCAGGTAAAATTGAACGGTAAAAAATTTGATGATAAAAACGAAAACAGACGTCTTTCCGGCAAGCTTGTCACGATAGTGACGCTCGGCGTGCTTGCGGCGCTTATAATAATCGTGGCGCTTTTTATGTCCTTGTATAAGCCCGGGGTTGAGGATGATCCTCATTTCGCGACAAGCGGACATACGGACACGACGACAACCTCGCGGGACGAGCAGACATCGACAGATCCTTATTCGCGGAAAAAAGGATATTATACCTTTCTTATAGCCGGAACGGACGTTATTTCAAATAATACGGACGTTTTGATGCTGGCTTCTTTCGACACGGTAAAGGGCGAAATAAATATAGTTCAGATTCCGCGCGACACGTTCGTGAACAAAACCGTCGGCGGATATCAGACGGTGACGAGGGTAAATTCCGTATATGCGGCTGCATACAACAGAAGCACGGCGTCGGGCTCGCGCGGCGCGACGGCAAGACATGTTGCGATGAAGGATCTCAAATCAAGACTCGAAGCGAGCCTTTGCGTAAATCTTGATTATTATGTGCTTGTCAGCACCTCGTCTTTCCGCAGGATAGTCGACGCAATAGGCGGCGTGTGGTTTGACGTTCCCGAGGATATGGATTACGACGATCCGGAGCAGGAGCTTTCGATACACCTTAAAAAAGGCTATCAGCTTCTCGACGGAGAAAATGCGGAGGGGCTTATCCGCTTCAGAAGCGGTTATGCGCAGGGAGATCTTGACCGTGTTTCCGTCCGTGCGGATTTTCTGCGCGCAATGATGAAGCAGGTAAAGGAAAATCTGACAGCCGACGCCCTTGCGACGATAGCAGGCGAGCTTCTTACCTCGGTTGATTCTTCGGTTTCGCTTACGGACGCGGTGTATTTTGCAAAGCAGCTGTATTCGGTATCCTCCGAAAACTTCACGGTGACAACGCTTTCCGGCTCGTCGGTTATGAATCCGCAGACGGGACTTTGGAGCTATTACGTTATAAACAAAAAAGGCGCGCTCGCCGACATAAACAGATATCTCAACGTGTTTTCGGGAGATATCGCGGCGGATATTTTCGACAGTAAGGGCTTCTTTACGGATTCCGAAGACGAAGCCCACGCATATATAAACAATTATTATTTATCATAGGAGAGAGAAATGGACGAAAGCAAAAACGAAAAAATGACGTCGCTTGCGGGCGCATCCTCGGAGGAGATTGCGCGCGCTGCAGCGGAAGTGCTTGATTCTATGAAGGCACGCGACATAAAGCTTCTGCGCGTTTCGGACAAAACGGTTATGACGGATTACTTTGTCATCTGCTCGGGAACGTCGAACACGCAGATAAAAGCCCTTTCGGGAGAGGTTGAATACAGGCTCGGCGAAAGAGGCGTTCTTCCGCTTCATATCGAGGGATATGAAACGGGTACATGGATAGCGATGGATTATGCTCACGTTATGGTGCATATTTTCAACAGAGAGCAGAGAGATTTTTACAAGCTCGAAAAGCTCTGGGGCGACGCCTGCGAGGTGCCGCTGAATACGGAAGGCGGGAAGGAGGACTGATATGATTTACGATTTCAAAGCGATTGAACCGAAATGGCAAAAAATATGGGACGAAAAAAAGGCTTTTTCCGCGGTTGACGGCTCGGAAAAGAAAAAGTTTTACGCGCTTGTCGAATTTCCTTATCCTTCGGGAGCGGGAATGCACGTCGGACATATAAAGGCGTACAGCGGACTTGAAGTGATTTCGAGGAAGAGAAGAATGGAGGGCTATAACGTCCTGTTCCCGATGGGCTTTGACGCCTTCGGACTGCCCACGGAAAACTATGCGATAAAAACGGGCATTCATCCGAGAAAGGTAACGGATACGAACATTGCCAAGTTTACCTCACAGCTTCGTCGCGTGGGCTTTGCGTTCGACTGGGACAGAGTTATAGATACGACGGACGAGGACTACTACAAATGGACGCAGTGGATATTCCTCAAAATGTTTGAAAACGGGCTTGTTTTCAGAGATACCGCGCTTGTAAATTATTGTCCTTCGTGCAAGGTTGTGCTTTCAAACGAGGATTCTCAGGGCGGAAAGTGCGACGTCTGCCACAGCGATATCATTCAGAAATCAAAGGACGTATGGTATCTTCGCATAACAAAATATGCGGACAGGCTGCTTTCCGGTCTTGACGAGGTGGATTATCTGCCCAACATAAAGCAGCAGCAGATAAACTGGATAGGCAAATCGACGGGAGCGTTTGTAAATTTCTCGCTTTCGGGCATTGACGAAAAGCTCCGCATTTATACAACCCGTCCCGATACGCTTTTCGGCGTTACGTTTATGGTTATGGCGCCGGAGCATCCGATAATAGAAAAATATAAGGACAGAATAAAGAATATCGAAGCTGTCGAAGCCTACAAGGCGGAATGTGCAAAGAAGACGGAATTCGAGCGCACGCAGCTTGTAAAGGACAAAACGGGCGTAAAAATCGACGGTATCTGCGCCGTAAATCCCGTAAACAACAAGGAAATTCCGATATACATAGCGGATTACGTTATGATGGGCTACGGCACTGGGGCAATTATGGCTGTTCCCGCGCACGATCAGCGCGACTATGATTTCGCAAAGGCGTTCGGTATAGATATAATCGAGGTCATAAAGGGCGGAGATATAACAAAACAGGCATATACCGAAAGCGGCGAGATGGTAAACTCGGGCTTCCTTGACGGTATGACAAACAAAAAGGATTCCATCGCGAAAATGCTTGAATATCTTGAAGAAAAGGGCATAGGCGAGGCGGGCGTTCAGTACAAAATGAAGGACTGGGCGTTCAATCGTCAGAGATACTGGGGTGAGCCGATACCGATAGTTCATTGTCCGCACTGCGGAATGGTACCCGTGCCCTACGACGAGCTTCCGCTCCGTCTGCCCGACATACAGAATTTCGAGCCGGGACAGAACGGCGAAAGTCCGCTTGCGAAAATAGAAAGCTTTGTAAACTGCAAGTGCCCCAAATGCGGCGGTGACGCAAAGAGAGAGACCGATACGATGCCGCAGTGGGCGGGCTCATCGTGGTATTTCCTGCGTTACATCGATCCGCACAACGAAAATATGCTTGCCGATCCCGACAAGCTGAAATACTGGATGCCTGTCGATTGGTACAACGGCGGAATGGAACACGTTACCCGCCATATGATATATTCGCGCTTCTGGCATAAATTCCTTTACGATATAGGCGCGGTGCCCTGCGACGAGCCTTATGCAAAGAGAACCGCGCAGGGACTTATTCTCGGGCCGGACGGGGAAAAGATGTCAAAATCAAAGGGAAACGTTGTCGATCCCAACGACGTTGTGGACGAATACGGCGCGGATGTTCTCCGTACTTACGTACTCTTTATGGGCGATTACACGAGCGCGGCTCCGTGGTCGGAATCGAGCGTGAGAGGCTGCAAGCGCTTTATAGAAAGAGTATGGGGAATGCTCTTTATGACAAAGGGCGGCGGCACAACGGAAAAGCTTGAAGCCTCGTTCCACAAGACCGTAAAGAAGGTTTCCTCGGATATCGAGCAGATGAAGTTCAATACGGCGATCGCCGCAATGATGTCGCTGACAAACGAAATTTACGAAAACGGCAGTCTTACCACGGACGAGCTCGGAATATTCGTTCGTTTGCTCTGTCCGTTTGCTCCGCATATATGCGAGGAGCTCTGGGAAAGAATCGGCGGAAAGGGACTCTGCTCGCTTGCTCCGTGGCCGGAATACGACGAATCGAAAACAAAGGACGATACCGTTACCATCGCGGTTCAGATATGCGGCAAGCTCCGCGACACCGTTCAG
The DNA here is from genome assembly GCA_963614875.1 of uncultured Eubacteriales bacterium. Lineage (GTDB taxonomy): Bacteria > Bacillota > Clostridia > Oscillospirales > CAG-272 > CAG-841. The sequence continues at coordinate 67,098 of CAVEFC010000002.1, forward strand.
GCGCCGGCGGACGCCGATCAGGCGACGGTCGAAGCGCTTGCAAAGTCGAGCGAAAAAATAGCGGGCGCAATCGCCGGAAAACAGATAGTGAAAGAGATATATGTGAAGAACAAAATCTTCAATATCGTGGTCAGATGACGTCCGGTGGCGGATATTTTCGCAGAAAAAGCGGAAATATCAGAAAATAATGAAAATAATTATTGACAAAATACTTTTCGGACTATATAATATAAGGTGCTGAATTATGGCGCAACATTTAAGCGGGTGGTGCAGAGATGTATTTGGATCTTAAGCCGGTTTTATGCGGCGAAACGAAGAAGATAACGTTTGAGCTTCCGCTTGAAACCGCCGATATTGAGGAGATAAAAACACTTTTCCCCGATATTACGGAGGTCGCTCCCGCAAGCGTTTCGGGAGAGGTTGTGAATATGTCGGGATATATGGTTTTAAGGGAAAATGCTCTTATCAGGTTCTCGGCTCCGTGCGCCAGATGTGCAGAAACGGCAAATTCCGAGCTTTCGCTCTCTTTTGAAAAATGTATCGCCACAGGAGATGTTTCAAATGACAACGACGATTACATTTTCCCCGAGGACACGAAGCTCGATATAACGGCGCCGCTTTTCGAGGAGATGCTCCTTGAAATGCCGTCGAAAATCCTTTGCCGAGAGGATTGTCGCGGTCTTTGTCCGCGATGCGGAAAAAACTTGAACGAAGGCGATTGCGATTGCAAAAGGCCTGAGGGAGATCCGAGGCTTGCAATACTCAGAACGCTTCTTGATAAGTAAATACGCAAGGCAACAGATAAGAAAAATAATATAGGAGGTCATTCGACATGGCAGTACCGAAGAAAAAAGTCTCTAAGGCAAGAAGAGACAAAAGACGTTCCAGCGTCTGGAAACTCGATCTTCCCGGCATGACAAAATGCCCCAAATGCGGTGAATATAATCTTGCACACAGAGTATGCAAGGCATGCGGAACATACAACGGCAAGGAAGTTATTAAAACAGACGACTGATTGCAATCGGGGCAGGTATGAAGCTTTCATACCTGCCGAAATTGTTTTATTGAGGATTTTTTATGGTTGAAATAACGGGCGTTGAAAAAGGCTCTCCAGCGGAAAAGGCGGGAATAGCCGCAGGCGACAGACTCGTGAGCATAGGCGGCAAAGCCATAACGGACGTTCTTGACTATCGCTTTTATATGTGCGAAAAAAATCTCACTCTCACGCTGAACCGCGGAGGAGAGGAATTTTCCGTAAAGATAAAAAAGGGCGAGTACGACGATATCGGGCTTGAATTTGCCACTTATCTTATGGACGAGAAAAGGCGCTGCGCGAACAACTGCATATTCTGCTTTATAGACCAGAATCCCTGCGGAATGAGAGAAAGCATATATTTCAAGGACGACGATTCAAGACTTTCTTTTTTGCAGGGAAACTATATAACGCTTACAAATCTGGGCGAAAAGGATATAAAGCGTATAATAGATATGAAAATGTCGCCCGTGAATATTTCGGTGCATACGACAAATCCCGAGCTGAGAGTTGAAATGCTGCGCAACAAAAATGCGGGAAAGGTGCTTTCCTATCTTAAAACGCTCGATGACGGCGGAATAAATATGAACTGTCAGATAGTGCTTTGCAAGGGCATAAACGACGGCGCCGAGCTTGACAGAAGTATGCGCGAGCTTGCGGAATATCCGCATATACACAGCGCGTCGATCGTGCCTGCGGGGCTCACCTGCCACAGAGAAGGACTTTATCCGCTCGAACCGTTTTCTCCCGAGGAGGCGGGCGCGGTGATAGATCAGGTGGAGGGCTTTGCCGCGGAGTGCGAAAAAAAGCGCGGCGAAAAGATATTTTACTGCGGAGACGAGCTTTATATCCGCGCGGGGAGAGAGCTTCATTCGGGCGAATATTACGGCGATTACACGCAGATAGACAACGGCGTCGGGATGATAACCTCGACAAGAGAGGAATATCTTGAAGCGCTGGAGCTTTGCGAAGACGATCCGCCGGCGGAGGAAATATCAATGGCGACGGGCGTTGCGGCATACGGGCTTATACGTTTTCTCGCCGACGAAACAATGAAAAAATTTCCGCAGATAATAATTCACGTATATAAGATAATAAATCACTTTTTCGGCGAAAGCGTTACCGTCGCCGGACTTGTTACGGGCAAGGATCTCTGCGAGCAGATAAGCGGAAAGCCCCTTGGGGACAGACTGCTTATATCAGAGCATATGCTCCGTCACGGAGGGGATCTTTTCCTCTGCGGAATGAGCATAGACGAGCTTTCGGAAAGGCTCGGGGTGCATATAACCCCCTGCTCCGACGACGGCTACGAAATTCTCGAAAGAGTTACGGGCAATATAAAATAAGGAGGAATATATGGCAAAGACTGTTGTTGCGATAGTGGGCAGAGCGAATGTCGGCAAAAGCACGCTTTTCAACAAAATAGCCGGAGAAAGAGTTTCCATTGTGGAAGACATCCCCGGCGTTACGCGTGACAGAATATATTACGATACCGAATGGAACGGCAAGCCCATTATGATGATAGACACCGGCGGCTTTGAGCCGACCTCCGAGGATACCATCAAGGCGAAAATGCGCGAGCAGGCGCAGATAGCAATCGAAATGGCGGACGTTATCGTTTTTCTCTGCGACGTACACGCGGGCGTCACCGCCGATGACAGAGATATCGGCACGATGCTTATGAAAAGCGGCAAGCCGGTTATAGTCGCGGTGAACAAGATAGATTCCATAGGCGCGCTGCCGATGGAATATTACGAATTCTACGAGCTCGGCTTTGACGGCGATCCCATTGCGATTTCGTCGCTTCACGGCACGGGAACGGGCGATCTGCTTGACAGAATTCTTGAGCTTTCTCCCGTCGCCGACGCACCGGAGAAAGAAGACGACGATACGATAAAGGTTGCGGTCATCGGAAAGCCGAACGCGGGAAAAAGCTCGCTTGTGAACAGAATTCTCGGCGAGGACAGAATGATAGTTTCCGACATCGCGGGAACCACGCGCGACGCGATAGATTCAAGGGTGGAAAACGCCTACGGAAAATACACGTTTATCGATACGGCGGGAATAAGACGTCAGAGCAGGGTGACGGACAAAATCGAAAAATTCAGCGTTCTGCGCGCTCATTCCGCGGTCGAAAGGGCAGACGTCTGCCTTATAATGATAGACGCCTCCGAGGGAATCACGGAGCAGGACGAAAAAATCGCGGGACTTGCTCACGAGGGCGGAAAAGGCTCGATAATCGTCGTAAACAAGTGGGACAAGATAGAAAAGGACAACGGCACGGTAAAGGAATTTACCGATGACATCCATACCGCGCTTTCGTATATGACATACGCTCCGATTATGTTTATTTCCGCAATGACGGGGCAGAGAACCGAAAAGCTGTTTGAAAAAATAAACTTTGTTGCGGAAAAAAACGCAATGAGAATATCCACGGGTATGCTCAACGACGTGCTCAGCGACGCGATATCGCGCGTTCAGCCGCCGACGGACAAGGGCAAAAGGCTGAAAATATATTACATGACTCAGGTATCGACAAAGCCGCCCACATTCGTTATCTTCTGCAACGACGCGGAGCTTTTCCATTTTTCGTATCAGAGATATATAGAAAACAAGCTTCGCAAGGTTTTCGGCTTTGAAGGCACGCCGATAAGATTCATTATCCGCGAGCGTTCGGACGAGGATAAGGACTGATTATGGAAAAGCTGATAGCATCGGGCGTTTTCGGTATGATGAACAGCGGCGCGGCGTATATAATCGGAATTGTTGTATGCGCGGTGCTTTCGTATCTTATCGGAAGCGTGAATTTCACGGCAATATTCGCAAAAAAGTATGACGCCTTTCCCGACACTATGGGAATATACAAAAAAGCCGGAGCCGGAGCCGCGTTCGGAGCAGCCGCGCTCGACGGCGTAAAGGGATTTTTATGCGCGCTTATGGGGCTTTTGCTTATGCCCGGCGACGGGTATGCCTGCTTTTGCACGCTTGTGTGCCTTATCGGACACGCTTTTCCCGTCTGGCTGAAGTTCAGGGGCGGAGCAGGCTGTGCCGTTTATATGGGCGCGGCGATGGTTATGAATCCGCTTATGGCGCTTGTGGCGTTTATCGTTGCTTTTCTGATGTATTATGCGAGCGGATATCTTGCGCTCGGATCGGTTTTCTTTGCGGCGCTGTTTCCGATAATCGTCGGAAGGGCGCGCCTGTGGGAATTCACCGAGGAAGCGACGAGGATTTTTCTTGTGAATAAAATATTCCAGACGTTTATTCCCGTGGTGATTTCGCTTGTGATTGCGGTGATATACGCTTCGTCGATAGGCAGAATGATGAACGGCGACGAGCCGAAGCTTCCGCTGAGGAAAGAAAAATCAAAATAAATGCGGTTATTTTGCAAAAAACTCTTGATATTTTGCAATATTGGTGATATTATTATTCGGTAAGTATTGATTTACGGGCGGAAGAAGCACCCTCTCATGCGGAAGCCGACGGAAATCAAAGTATTTTAAGGAGGTGAACATATGGCAAATATTAAATCGGCAAAGAAGCGCGTTCTCGTTATCGAAAAGAAGACGCTTAAGAACAAGATGTACAAATCCGCTCTTAAGACAAATATAAAGAAGTTCTTTGCAGCGGTTGAAAGCGGAGATAAGGCAGTTGCAGCCGAAGCTTATAAGGTCGCGGTAAAAAATGTTGATCAGGCTGTCGCTCACGGTATTCTTGCAAAGAACAACGCCGCAAGAAAAAAGAGCAGATACACCCGTATGCTCAACGCAATGAACTGAAAATACAAATCAAAGCATCTTCTCACCGGATGCTTTTTTTGTTTGCTTTTTGTTTACTTTTTTTATTGTATTTATCACTTGACAAATCGCCGACGCTGTTATATAATGTTAAACGTCAAACAAAAAAGGAGGGCTTTTTATGGAAAACGCTATTGTAAGAACAAATGAAAAAACAGTCTGGTATTCAAAAGAAGACAAAATAATGTCTTTTCACTTCGTTGTCAATTACACAAAAAAGATATTTCAGTCCTCCCGGGATATGTTCCGTTTTGTGCTGGGACTTATCGATGTTGGCTTTAAGATAATGTGAGGCGAAATTATGAACGAAGACAGAGAATGTCATTTCGGGAAAGAAATCCGGACGATAGCCAACCTTATGCGGCGCAACCTTGATAAATCGGTGGCGTTTACACGTTCGAAAAATATCACCGGTACGGGCGGATGGCTGCTCGGCTATCTTTACGCCAATCGCGACAGGGATATTTATCAGCGCGACGTCGAAAAAGAATTTTCAATAAGGCGCGCGACCTCCTCAAAGGTTATAACAAGGCTTGAAGAAAAGGGCTTTGTCCGCAGGGAAAGCGTTGCAAGCGACGCCCGACTCAAAAAGCTTGTGCTTACCGAAGAGGGCGAAAAGATTCAGCAGGGAGTATGCCGCGAGCTTGACAGTTTTGACCGTAAGCTTCTTTCGGTGCTGACCGAGGACGAACAGAAAACGCTTTTCAAGCTTCTGGATAAAATAAAAAACAGTATGGAAGAATAAAACACAAAAACCGCACCCGATGGGTGCGGTTTTTTGCATGCCTTTTTCTG
>CAVEFC010000003.1:0-67665 GCA_963614875.1 uncultured Eubacteriales bacterium
GGCTGACTTTCTATGTCGCCCGTCGTTCCGCCTATTTCGGTTATAACGACGTCGGGCTTCTTGTCGCCGAAAGCAGTGAGAACTACATCGAATTCTGTCTTTTCTTCTGCTGCGGGAGCTGCTGCGCCGCCGACTGCTACTGCTGCTACGGGAGCTGCAGAAACGCCGAATTCCTCTTCGAGAGCTTTAACGAGATCTGCTACTTCGAGAATTGTAAGTGATTTTATCTCATCGAGAATTGCTGTGATCTTTTCAGATGCCATGATAAATTACCTCCGATTATTTTTTTGAAATTTGTTTTTTTTATTTTGATTGGAAATTACGCTGCCGTTTCTTCATTCTGCTTATCAACATAAGCCTGAAGAACATAAGCAAGACCGTAAAGCGAGGACTGCAAGCTGCCGAGCATTTTTGCGATAAGCTGCTCTTTGGAAGGCAGTGCAGCAAGTTCTTCAACTCCTGCTTTATCAAGAGTTTCGCCGTCAACAAAGCCTGCTTTGATTTCAAAAGTTTCTACTTTGTCGGCATACTTTTTAAGAATTTTAGCAGCTGCGACGGGATCATTTGCACAGGTAGCAACGGCTGTCATTCCTTCAAGAGTATCTGTAAGCTTATCAAAGCCGACAGCTTCACAGGCTCTTTTTGTAAGTGTGTTCTTAATTACGGAATATTCAACGCCGGATTTTCTGAGCTCCGCACGAAGAGCGGTATCATCTTCAACAGTAATGCCCTGATAGCTTACGATAACACCTGCAACCGCATTTTTCATTCTTTCGGTAAGATCCGAAACGACTTTTTTCTTTTGTTCAAGAACGCTTGCACTTGGCATAAAGTTTTTCACTCCTTTCAATATAAATAAAAGAAAAGCCAAGCTTTTTCCGCAAATAAATGCGGTAATAAAAAAATCTTTTCCGCTATCCAAAGAAAACGGAAAAGACATAAAAAAGCATTTTTATTATCTTTCCTCGGCAGGGAAGCTCAGCTTTTACAAAACCTGCTGTCTTAGGATCGCTTGATTATGATATCACAGATATAAATATTTGTCAAGACTTTTTTACGGTTTTTACGGAAATTTCACCCGAGCTCAGAATATCATAATTGCCGTCGGAAAGCTTTACTCCGAGCGTGCCGTCGGGAAAAAGCTTATCTGCCGTGCCGATATATGCTTTGCCGTTTTTTTCATATGTTATTTCTTTACCGAGCGTATAGCTGTTTTCGGCGCAATATTTTATTATGCTTTCCGCGGATTCGTTTACTGCGAGGCGGAGCCGGTTTATTATATCCGCCGCAAGAAAATTCAGCTCCGTATCCGAGCATATCGCGGCGGCGGTCCGACGCAGGTCGTCGGGGAAGACTGTTTCTCTTACGTTTATTCCTATTCCGACGACATATGCGTCGCCTGCGCGCAGAGCAAGTATGCCGCAGACTTTTTTGTCGGAAAGGTAAAGATCGTTTATCCATTTTACAGTGACGGGCGCGCAGGCAGCCGCGCGTACCGCGCGGCAGACCGCCGCCGCGGCTGCACTTGTTATAAGCTCCGCCGGCAGTAACGGATTGCGGATTATCACACTTAAATATATTCCGCCGTCATAGCTGAAAAAATGTCTGTCGCCCCTGCCGTGACCGCCTGTCTGAATTTTTGCGATATATGTCGTTCCGTCGGGAGCGCCGTCCAAAGCCGCTTTTTTGGCAAGATCGTTTGTCGAAGGCGTTTCGTTCAGCGCGATTATATTACAGCCCGTAAGCTTTTCAATATATTTTTTGTCGGGATAAATCATATTTATTTACCTACACAGAATTTCGAAAAGATATCGTCAACGATTTCTATTCCCACACGTCTGCCGTCAAGCTCGCCGAGAGCGCCCATCGCGCCTTCAAGCTCCGCGCCGGATATATCGACGCCGAAAGTATCCGCCGCCGAAAGCGCGTTTTCTACGCATATCAGAGCCTCACACACCTTTGCATACTGACGTGCGTTTGTGATTATTGCGTTTTCTCCCGAGCCTATGCTTCCGCAGTTGAAAAGACGGTTTACCGCCTCCGATATAATATCGCGCGATGACTGCTCTTTTGCCGAAAGCGTGATAATTTCGTCAAACGCGCCGCTTAAAGCGGAGATATCGGCGGCTTTTTTCAAATCGTTTTTGTTTAGCACGGCTATTGTCGCCGCACCGAGCGAGCGATTTTTCTTTGCGGCGGAGATTACTCTTTCGTCGTTTGCGTCAAACGGCTTTGAAATATCGAATACGGCTATTATCAGCTCGCAGGTGTCCAGCTTCTCGAGCGCACGATCAACGCCGACGGCTTCTATTTTGTCGTCTGTTTCGCGTATTCCGGCTGTGTCCGATATCAGAAGCGTTGCGTTGCCGCATACCACCTGCTCGGTGATTATATCGCGCGTTGTGCCGGCAATGTCCGTAACTATGGCGCGTTCTTTTCCGCACAGAAGATTGAGAAGCGTCGATTTTCCGGTGTTGGGCTTTCCGCAGAGAACCGTCCCGATGCCTTCAACCACGGCGTGACCTGTTTTGTACGAATCGCGAAGCGCAGTGAGCTTGTCCCTTACGCTTATGATTGCCGCCTTCATTTCCTCCGGAGAAACGGGAGAAAGTCCTTCGTCGGGGAAGTCCGTTTCGGCATAAACGGCGGAAAGCGCCGTTTTGATATCTTCATAGATTTCTTTTATTCCGGCGGCGAGTCTTCCGTCAACGTTTGCGCGCGACAGCCTGAGCGCCGCGTGACTTTTTGCGCTTATTATTTCGCCTATGGCTTCGGCTTGCGAAAGCGAAAGCTTTCCCGCAGAGAACGCGCGGCGTGTAAATTCGCCCGGCCCTGCCGGTACGGCGCCGCATTCTATGGCGCGGTCAAGCACCTCGCCGGATATGATAATTCCGCCGTGACAGCTTATTTCAACGGTATCTTCGCCCGTAAACGATTTCGGAGCGCGGAACACCGTGACAACGGCTGTGTCAATTACCGTGCCGTCGCCGTCCGTTATGCGACAGGGAAGCGCGGTGTTTGCGTCCATTGCGGAAACCGCTTTTTTGTAAGGCTTTACGAATTTATCGGCTATGGAAAGAGAATCTTTTCCCGATATGCGTATTACGGCAATTCCTCCGCTGCCTTTCGGCGTCGATATCGCGGCTATTGATGACGAAAACATAGAATACATAATATTCTCCCATTTTGAAAACGAGGCGGAATATCCGCCTCGTTTTTTGATTTGTTATGACTGTGGATTGTTGCTTGAAAATTCTTTCAGCTTTGCGAAATAAGCGTCAAGATCCTTTGCCTTTTCTATTTTTCTGGGCTGAGGACGCGGCTTGTCAGCCGGACGCTTGTAGACCGGTCTTTCCTCATTGCGCGGAGCAGATGTGCGCTCGGAGGATTTTCTTCCTCCTCTGCCGCCCCTGCGATTGCTTCTGCGGTCTTTTCTTTCGCCGCGCGACTGCTGCGGCTCGAATTTCGCGGCGTTTTCTTCCGTCGGCTTTTCTGTGCCTTCAAGATAGATAACAACGCGTCTGTTGCCTTCCGCGCCAACGGAATTCGTGGATACGCCGGCAATGCCCTGAACCTGAGCGTGAATTATTCTGCGCTCGTAAGCGTTCATCGGCTCAAGAGTGACGCTTCTGCCGGTCTTTTTGACCTTCTGCGCCATTCTGTCGGCAAGAGCGCGGAGCGTCTGCTCTCTTTTTTCTCTGTAATTTTCTATATCTACCGATATGCGCGTGTATTTGCGTTCGTCGGTTTCCTTTTTGTTTGCGGCAAGATTGACAAGATACTGAAAAGCATCGAGCGTATCGCCGTGATGACCGATGAGCGTTCCGGCGTCGGCTCCCGCTATTTCCATAAGCGCCTCGCCGCTGCCGTCGTCGTGAATTATAACCTCAGCGTCAAGACAAAGATCCTTTATCAGTGTCTGAGCGAAGCTTCTTGCCGCTTCGAGAGGCTTGAATACATACATTACCTTTACCGTTGCGGGTGTGCTGCCCATTCCGAGAAAGCCTCTTTTCGCCTCCTCGATCACCTCATACACGACGCCGTTTTCGTCCGTGCCGAGCTGTGCGGCACCGTTTCTGACGGCTTCCTCAACGGTTTTTGCCTGAACCGTTATTTCTTTTTTCATTTTGTGAATCTGTTCCTTCTTATAAAGATAGATAAAATTTCTTATTTGTTTTTCTTTTTCGAGCCGCTGTCCTTGGGCTTTGCGGGCTCAATTACGCTGCTGTGACCTTCTGCTTCGTCGTCATCGTCGTCTTCCTCCTCCGTTACGGGAGCGGGGATTTCGTCATCGTCGAAGTCCTCAAGATAAAGCGAACGCTCGGGCATAGCCTCCGCAAACGACTGCTCCTTGCCGTAGGTTTTTCCTTTAAGCTCGGCTTCCGCAGCCTTGTAATCCTCTTCCGTGAACACGGGAAGCGGCATAGCCTTATAAAGAATGAACTGCTGAAGCACGCCGAGAACGGTGTTGAATATCCAGTAAAGTCCGAGCGCGGCGGGAGCGATGAACGCAATCCACAGCGACATAAGCGGAGCGAACCAGTCCATAAGCTTCATAGAGCGGTTTGTCTGCTCGGTCTGCATGGGCTGATATGTGAACTTTCTTGTAAGCTTCATCGAAGCAAACGAAGCGCCGAAGTTGAGAATCGGAATAAGGAAAAGCATAAATCCGGCAAGGGATTTGAATGCCGTTTTGAAGCTGGGAACTCCCGCAAGGAAGTTTTCCATTCCGAAAAGGTCGAAATTGGGAAGTCCTTTTGCAAGGGCGGAGCTGAGCGATTCGGCAAAAGCCGACGCATTTGCCGAATAGGTTTCGGAAGCCTCCGCAAACGCTTTGAAGCCGTTGACAAATTCGGTGAGAGCCGAATCCTTGAGCTTTGCAAGCTCGCCGAGAAGCGATATTTCCGTATATCTTCCCGTGAAGACCAATCCGAGACCGCCGTTTTCCACGGACGCGGTTGAAAAATCCTTAAGCGCGTTTACAAGCGAAGCGTCCATACCTACAACGTGGCGGAGCGGGTAAATGATTACCTGATACAAAAGCATTATTATTACGAGCTGAATAAGCATGGGAAGGCATCCGCCGGCGGGATTGTAGCCCTCCGCCTGATACATTTCCATTATTTCGCTCTGCATTTTCTGCTGAGTTTTCTGATCGTTTCTGCCCTTGTATTTCTTTCTGATAGCCTCTTCCTTCGGCTTCATTTTAGCTTGGCGTATAGCATTTTTCTGTTGCCTTATACCGAAAGGCAGAAGTATGAGTTTTATCATTACGGCGAACAGGAGAATCCCGAGAAGGTAGCTACCGCCGCAGATATTCGAGAAGAACCCGAGTATCGTTCCAAAAAATTTGTACATTAAAATATTCTCCTTGATTTAGTTTGCGTCTTCGGAGTTATCTTTGATTTTTTTGCGCTTTCTTTCGGGAACGGGATCGTACCCTCCGCGACCGAAAGGATTGCAGCGCAAAATACGCCATATTGTCAGTCCGAGACCGCATATAAAGCCCCATTCGCGAAACGCTTCGATTGCGTACTGCGAACAGGTCGGCGAAAAACGACAGCACGGCGGCTTGAGCGGAGAAATAAGCTTCTGATACAGCTTTACGAAAAAGATGCCTATATGCTTCATTTCCGCTCACCCGGGCAAATCATTTGCAGCTTTCCGAAAGTGTAAAGCAGGTCGGAGTAGATATCGGTCGATTTTACGTCCGCCGCCGACTGCTTTGCCGCTATGACGACAAGAAAGCCCTTTTTTATTTCGTTTTCCGTTTCGAGTCTGCGATACGCGGCGCGGATTATCCGCTTTATGCGCGATCGCACCACCGCTCCTCCCATTTTTTTTGAAACCGCAAGTCCTACGCGGTTTATCTTTTTCTTGAGCGGGTTTGCGCGTGCAAGACGCGCGGCGTGGTAATCGGTCAGAACATATACCACGATATGTCTGCCAAAGGCTTTCTGACCTTTGGCATAAGCCTTTTTATAAAGGTGATTTTCGGAAATCGCTGTGGCTTTCACACAAACCTCCGGATGCGAAAGGCGGAAAAAGCTTTCCGCTAAAAAATTAAAGCCTATGTCAAGCCACAGGCTTTTTTGTTGATTTACAGATCAATACGAAAGGCGAGCTCTGCCTTTTGCGCGTCTTCTTTTGAGTACCTTACGACCGTTTGCCGTACGCATTCTTTTTCTGAAGCCGTGCTCCTTTTCTCTCTGTATCTTTTTGGGCTGATAAGTTCTGAGCATTATACTGCACCTCCTCTGCGGAAATTATAGCGGCGTCTGCCGGACTTGGGCATATTGCCACAATTACAAACTTCATTATACACGCAAAAACCGTGTTTTGTCAATAGCTATTTGCAGTTTTCTGCGTTTTTTTGCGGAACGTAAATCAAATAAAGCGAATATCATAAAAAAGACAAATATATTACGGAGGGTAAAATGGCGATAAAAATATTTATAGATCAGGGGCATAATCCCGAAAATCCCAACGCGGGCGCGGAGGGAAGCGGATATCGCGAGCAGGATCTCGTTTACGAAATAGGCGTAAGGCTGGCGGCGCTGTTGAATGCAAATCCGGATTTTGAAGCAAGGCTTTCGCGGAATTCTCCGGATGAAATTCTCGGAACGAGCGTGGCGTCAAGTCTTGCCGCAAGAGTAAACGCGGCAAACGGCTGGGGCGCGGACTGGTTTATATCGATACACGCAAACGCTTCCGATATTCCGACGGCGTCGGGGACGGAGGGCTTTGTCTATTCGACATCGTCCGAAGCATATCCGCTTGCGGTCGATATGGTTGCGGGAATAAGCGAGGCTGCCGGAATTGCGGACAGAGGAGTATCCGCGCGGCCGAGCCTTTATGTGCTGAGAAAGACAAAAATGCCGGCAACTCTTATAGAAACGGGATTTATAACCACGCAGTCGGAGGCGGAGCTGCTCAAAAATTCCCCCGACGTTTTCGCCGGAGGAATGTACAGCGGTATTCTTAAATTTTTCGGGCTTGGTCGCTGATGGGGGATTTTTCCGCTTCGTCCGGCTCTGCCTGCTCGGACGACGGAGCCGACATCGGAATCGGCTCTTCGTCTGAAAATGTTTTGCCGTAATACCTGTAAATAAGCTCAACCACCGCAAATCCGAGCAAAAATCCGCAGCAGATATCGGTGAGGTAATGCGCTCCGCAGAAAAGCCGCGATATTCCCATTATCACAGCCCACGCCATAGCCGAAAAATATATCGCGCGGCGACGTTGCTTTGTTTCGGGCGCATTGCCCAGCCACAGCGGAAGGAGCATTAAAAGCGCGGCGTTGGCGGTGTGTCCCGACGGGAAAGAGTGCGAGCCGGAGAAAAAGTTCGGTCTGTACCACGCCGTAAAGCCGTCAAGCGAGTTCGCTTCGACAAGCTCGGACAGGCGGACGCGTCCCCATATAATCTTCAGCGTCGTTGCGGATATAAGAAGCATCGCTACGCCTATCGCGGTAAAGAGCGCTGCGCCGAACAACTTGTGTATCGTTTTTTTCGGAATGTTTTCGATTACGAACCGCAGCAGAAACGTAAGGGTAAGCGTCATAAAAAGTATTATAAAGCGGTGACCGATATAAAGCTTTCCGCCGGCGAAAAATTCTATGGTTTTACTGCTTCCGTAAAGCATAAAAGCCGCCGCTGTAACGGTGAAAACCCAAAAAAGAATCATTCTTGTTTTTTCTTTTACCCTGCGGCGAAGATTAAGCTCCGTTATCAGAAACGAGATTGCGCCAAGAAAAGGCGTTGTCCATCTTCCTATCAGCGCAAGAGCGAGCGCAAGCCCTCCGGGCGATATCGAATACACGCCGTCGGCGCTTTGAGTAAGCCTTGAAAGCCTGCTTGTTATCTGAAGATCATACATCGAGCCGAGAAACATTCCGGCTATGAATATCACTGCTATTACAAAGTGCAGCATCGCGCGAGGGCGCGTTATTATTTGTTTCACTGGGAACGGTAGCCTCCTTTTCAAATACACAGACAGCCATTTTCACAAGCATTTCGCGGAGAAGCGGCAGTCTTGACGCGGGATAAAGCCATTTTCTCAGCGGAATAAAACGCTTGTATATGGGCTTTTGTCCCGATTCCGATATTATTTCCGACGCTTTTTTCAGAGTCATTTTGTTTATGTAGCCGAGATGCTTTTCCCCGTCGGAACCGAGCTTTATTTTAAGCGAAAGCCTGCGGTCTTGGTCGGGCTTGTCGGCTGTCAGAATTTCATAAGCGCTTATCAGCGTTTTTTCACCGTACAGCATATGCACCCACGGAATGTTTATCGCGTCCGAAAGGTGCGCCCCGTAAGGATGATAATACGGCGGAAAGTTTATATAAAGTCTGCCGGACGGTCTGAGAACGCGCATTGCCTCCGAAATTGCTTTTTTTGGATTAGCGACGTGTTCGAAAAAGTCGTTCATCATAACGACGTCAAAGCTGTCGTCGGCAAAGGGGAGCTTTGTCGCGTCGCCGCAGACATATTCAAAGCCGTCGGAAAGTCCGAGCTTTCCGGCAAGCGCGCGGGCTTTTTCTTCGTATTCGGGAACGATATCCGTTCCCGTTACGCTTTTTGCGCCGAGCGAAAGAAAATACAGCGATTTTCCGCCCTCTCCGCACCCGACGTCAAGAACGTCTTTTCCGAGCAGAATTTCTTCCGGCGAAAATTTCGGCGCATAGCACGACAGCGCCGCTCCTCCGCGCTCGAATTCCCACTCGCCGTAGGTTTTGCCTCCCGACGCTTCTTCATTGAAGGGATGAGAAACGGGAGCAAAACGGCGATTGAGCCTCAAAAGCGATTTCACGCTCATATCGTTTTCCTCCCGTGAAAAATTATTTTCCCGCCGCTGCCGCAGCGCCGATTATGCCCGCGTCGTTTCCGAGCAGGGCGATACGCACGTCGGTTTTCAGCGCTTTGTCCTTTGAGTAGACCTCTTTTTCGATAAGCGGAAGGAGCGGACGGAGAAGATTTTCCCTTTCTCCCGATATGCCGCCGCCTATGCAAAGCACCTCAGGCTGAAAAACGTTGAGTATGTTTGCTATTCCGCAGGCAAGATAGCCGAGATATTCCGAAAAAACCTCGATGGCGGCTTTGTCGCCTCTTTTTATTGCGGCAAAAACGGTTTTTCCGCCCACGCGGTTTACGTCTCCGTCGCAGATTTCGTGCATTATCGAGTCGGGACATTCTTCAAATTTCTTTTTCGTTTCCGAAATGAGCGCCGTCGCCGAGCAGTAGGCTTCAAAACAGCCGCGTCTGCCGCAGGTACACTGTCTGCCGTCCTTTACTATAACGGTATGACCTATTTCCGCGCCGCCGAAGGCACAGCCCGTGAGTATTTTTCCGTCTATGATTATTCCGCTTCCGACGCCCGTGCCGAGAGTTATCGTGACGGAGGACGACGCTCCCTTTGCGGCTCCGGCAACGGCTTCTCCGTAGGCGGCGAGGTTTGCGTCGTTGCCTATCACAATGCTTGCTTTGTCAACGCCGGAGTATTCCGAAAAAAGCTTTACGAGCGGAAAATCGAAGAATTTTATATTGTTTGCGTATTCGACTATGCCCGTGTCGGTGTTTACCGTTCCGGGACAGGCAATTCCCACGCCGTCCGCCTCGGTTATGTCAAAGCCGACCTCAGAGCAAAGCCGCTTGCAGAGCGCGACCATATCGAAGATTATTTCCTCAGCCGGACGGCTTGCAAGAGTGGGGCAGGAATCCTTTTTCACTATTTTATAATTTTCGTCAACTATTCCGACGGCGATGTTCGTTCCGCCGAGATCGACACCGATAGAATACATATCAAATTCCCTCCGATGAATATGTAAATTAAATGTTCAATTAACATTTTACATTTGAAATGCCGATTTGTCAATAAGCGTCGGAGCTTTATTTGCCTGTAAATTGCGGTGCAACCCGAAAAATCAGCCAAAAACGTCGGTTTTGACGTCCGCTCGGTTGACAGAGCGGCATTGCCGTGTTAAAATACAAAAAGATATTCACGATTGCGGAGGAATATAAAATGGCTGAATATTACAGAGCCTATGACGAATTTTACAAAAAGGCGGCTGCCGGCGGAGCGGGAATATGCGGAACTTCCGAAAACGATGCCGGAGCGGTTTCGACGCTTGAAAAATGGGTAAACGAAAATTCTCTTTCCGGAAAGGGCGTGCTTCAGTGCGCGTGCGGAGAGGGAAGCGAGGGAATAATTCTTTCAAAGCTCGGATGTCTTTACTGGGGAACGGACGTTTCTCTTACCGCGGTGGGCATTGCCAGACGCAGACTTGAAGAATATTCGGGAGCGCGGATATTCTTTATGGATATGGTGAAAAATCAGATAGCGGGAAAGTATGACGGAATCCTTGACTGTCGGGGGCTTTGTATGCTTGTGACCGACGGCGACAGAAGAAAATATCTTGAAAATATTTATGTTGCGCTGAAGGATGGCGCAAGCGCGCTTTTCATGCGCGAGCCCTGTGACGAAAACGCTTTTTCCGGCGAGGTGGACAGCTTTGAGGACTGGCAGAAAATCACGGGCGAGGATTACGAAGCTCCCGTGGAAACGGCGGTTGCGGGAAGCGGCAAAACGGTTATGGCGGCAAAAATTCCCGAAAGAAGCAAAAGCAAAGACGGCTATATTAAAGAGCTTGAAGAAATCGGCTTTAAGATCGAAAGCTTTGATATCGAAAAAATATCCGACGGCGCGCCCGCCCTTGCCACGATAAAAGCAAGAAAATAAACGCTCGGAGCAGGCAAAAACATAACGAAAACAGACAGCGATACCGGACAGAAGCGGTATCGCTGTTTTTTATTCCACCGTTACGGATTTTGCAAGATTTTTTGGCATATCGACGTCCGTTTTGCGAAGAACGGCTGTGTGATACGCGAGAAGCTGATAAACCGTTACCGCGGCTATCGCCGTCGTGATTTCGCTCTCTGACCGTATGGGAATTATAAAATCCGCGTCGCCTTCGGCGGCTGTTCCTTCTGCCGTGACAAGCACGGTAAGCGCGCCTCTTGCCTTCACTTCGGAAAGGCTTGCCTTTGTTTTTCCGTAAAGGTCGGGAAGCGACGCCGAGGCTATCACGGGAACGCCCTCGCTTATCAGCGACAAAGTGCCGTGCTTGAGCTCTCCGGCAGGATAAGCTTCGCTGTGGATATACGAGATTTCCTTCAGCTTGAGCGAGCCTTCTTCGGCGGCGTAGCGGTCTATTCCTCTGCCTATGAAAAAGGCGTTATCGCAGGGAGCTATGCGCGAAGCGACCTCTTTTATTCTGTCGCTCTGCGATATGACCGAGCCTATAACCGACGGAAGCTCTGACGAAAGGGAAGAGGTGAAATCTTTTATCCTTTGCACGTCTGCCGCTTTGTTTGAAAGCGCGGTCGATGCCGCGATAAGACACATCACCGCCGCCTGAACGGTAAAGGCTTTCGTGCTTGCGACGGCGATCTCGGGTCCTGCGCGGGTGTAGATAACGTCGTCCGCTTCGCGCGCTACGGACGATGCGACGGCGTTGACTATTCCGAGCGTGTATGCGCCGTGCTTTTTTGCGAGTCTGAGCGCGGCGAGCGAGTCGGCGGTTTCGCCCGATTGCGAAATTATTATAACGGCGTCGTTTTTGTCGAGGATGGGATTTTTATATCTGAATTCGGACGCAAGCTCGGCTTCGCACGGACGGCGCGCGAGCTTTTCCGTCATATATTTTCCGAAAAGTCCGGCGTGCATTGCCGTTCCGCAGGCGACCGTAAATATTTTTTTCGCGCGTGAAAGTCTGCCAGATATATCGCCTCCGTCGCCGGAAAAATCGGGGACGCCGTTTTTTATCCTGCCGAGAAAAACGTCGGACAGGGCGCGCGGCTCTTCGTTTATTTCTTTCAGCATAAAATGCGGATAACCGCCCTTTTCGGCAGAGCGGATGTCCCATGCCGATACGCTCGGCTCTCTTTTTATTTCGCTAAGGCTTTTGTCGTAAAGCCTTGCGCCTTTGCGGTCGATTACGGCAAATTCTCCGCTTTCCATTACTATGTATTTTTTTGTGTATTTCAGTATTGCGGTTATATCGGAGGCGATGAAATTTTCATCCTCTCCGATTCCGATTATCAGCGGACTGTCGCTTCGCGCGGCGAACACGTTGTCTGGAAAGCCTTCGCAAAGCACGGCGAAAGCATAAGAGCCTTTTATTTCAGCCGTCGCGTTTCTGAGCGCCGTGAGCGGATCGCCCGTGACCGAAAGGTATTCGTTTATGAGCGCGGCGGCGACCTCGGTATCGGTTTCCGAGCGGAAGATACAACCGCCGGACGCAAGCCGAGCTTTTATTTCGGCATAGTTTTCGATTATTCCGTTGTGGACGAGCGTTATTTTTCCCACCGTGTGAGGATGAGCGTTTTCGGATGTCGGCGCTCCGTGCGTCGCCCAGCGCGTGTGACCGGCTCCCGTGTGACCTGAAAGCTTTGATTTTTCGGAAAGCGTTTTAAGCGTCCGCACCTTGCCCGCGGACTTTACGGTTTTTATGATGTCGCCGTCAAAAACGGAAAGTCCCGCCGAATCGTACCCTCTGTATTCGAGCGAAAACAGTCCCGAAAGTATTGTTTCCGCCGAATTTCTGTAGCCCGTATATCCGATTATTCCGCACATATGTCCTCTTTTCCGACGCTTTTAATCCGCGCCGCTATTTTTTCCGCCGCCGAGCCGAGAAGCGCCGGAAGCAGCTTTTCGTCGTCGCTTTCGGCTGTTAGTCTTATGCAGGGCTCGGTGCCTGACGGTCTTGCAACGAGCCTGCCGTGCTTTCCGAGCCGCTGTTTTACCTCGGAAAGATACGCTTTTATTTCGCCGTCGGTGAGGAAGGCGATTTTCTGTTCGGGCGTTGCCGGAATGTTTTTTGAAAGCTGAGGCATTTTTTTCAGCGCCGACGCAAGCTCGGAAAGCTTTTTGCCGGATCTTCTCATAAGCGAAAACAGCATTATCGCCGTGAGCTGACCGTCGCCCGTGGGCATAACGTCGCCGAATATTATATGCCCCGACTGCTCTCCGCCGAAGCTGTAATCCCAAAGGCGCATTTCCTCGGAAACATATCTGTCGCCGACCTTCGTCTGTATGAATCTTATTCCGTTTTCTTCGCAGAACCGCACAAGCCCGAGGTTGCTCATAACCGTGCCGACCACTCCGCCCCTGAGCGCGCCGTTTTCCTTCATATCGAGCGCAAGTGCCGCCATTATGGCGTCGCCGTCGAGCAGACTGCCGTTTTCGTCCACGCATATGCATCTGTCGGCGTCGCCGTCGAACGCCGCTCCTCCGCAGAGTCCGTTTTTGCGGACGTATTCGGAAAGATATGAAATATCCGTCGAGCCGCAGCCTGAATTTATGTTTATTCCGTCGGGAGAATCGAAAAGCATATCGCACTTTGCGCCGAGCGAGGAAAAGATTTTTTCGGCGGAAACGGACGCCGCTCCGAAGGCGCAGTCGAGCGCGATGCGAAGCCCCGACAAAGATGACGGAGCAAGGCTTATAAGATAATTTTCGTAGTCGCCGAGCGCAGAGGAGCAGGCTCTGATCGTTCCTATATCGGCGCCGCAGGCGCGCAGTGGCGGGCGCGACATCATAGCCTCCGTTTTTTCTTCAAGCTCATCCTGAAGCTTGTGACCGTCCTCTCCGAATATTTTTATTCCGTTGTATTCGGCGGGATTGTGCGATGCGGTTACCGTAATTCCGGCGGACGCGCCGTATTTTACGGTGAGGTAAGCCACCGCCGGCGTGGGAAGAATATCCGCCCACAAAACCTCTCCTCCTGCCGAGCATATTCCCGAAGCTAATGCGAGAGCGAGCATCTGCCCCGAGCTTCTTGTGTCGCGGGCAAGAAGTATTTTCGGCTTTCCGCCCCCGTGCGAGAGGAGCGCCGTAAGCTTTTCGCCCGTATTTGCCGCAAGCTCGCGCGTAAGCTCGCTTCCGGCTTTTCCACGTATTCCGTCTGTGCCGAAAAGGCGCGTCATAATCATATTCTCCTTTCGGTCGTGCCGCCGTCCGATTTGTAAATCTGCCGCTCGCCGACATATCCGCGCACGCACGAAAGCGGATATACAAGGCTTTCTTTTCCTATAATGCTCCCGGGGCAGACGACGGCTCCGCAGCCGATTTCGACTTTGTCGCCTATCGCCGCGCCGAATTTTCTTTTGCCGGTGCTTATTTTTTCGCCCTTATAAGCCACTGTGACGCTCTTTTTATCAAGCCTGAGATTTGATATCACGGCTCCCGCGCCGAGATGAGCGCCGCACCCTATGATGCTGTCGCCGGCATAATTGAAATGCGGCAGACATGCTCCCCGCATAAGCACGGAATTTTTTATTTCGCACGAATTTCCGACGAGCGCGCCCTCGCCTATGTATGCGTTGCCGCGGATATACGCGCAGTGACGCAGAGTCGCGCCGCGCTCTGTAATGCACGGCGCGGTGATTTTTGCGCTCGCGGAGATGACGGCGGAGCGGTGAATCCATACGTTTTCGCAGGGAGAATAATATTCGCCTCCGAGCTGCTTTCCGCAAGAAATTATAAAATCACCGAGATCGCTCAGCGCCTCCCATACAAATTCATATCCGAGCATAAACGCAAGCGGCGAGTGCGCGTCGATATCAAACAGCGCGCGTGCGGATAAATCGTTCATATATTGCCTCTTTTCTTTTGCGTAATAAGTTCTGATTATAATATATGAAATATCCGCCGGAAACGTAAACGAAAAATACGGACGAAACAAAAAAAGCGGCACAAGGCTGTGACCTTGTGCCGCATATCTGCGTCTGCTTATGAATTTTCTCCGTTTTCGGAATTTTCTTTCGGAGGCGCTTTTTTCTTTTTCTTTTTTTCTTCTTTTCCGGATTCCTCCTCGGCGGCTTCAAGCAGCATCGCTTTCGCTCTGCCGTCGCAGTATTCGCTGTCCTCGCAGGTGTAGCCCTTCTTTTCAAGCTTTGCGTTTATGTGATCGCCGATAAGCGTGTAAACGACAGCAAACGTGGGAACGCCGATTATCATTCCGGGCGCACCGAAGAAGCCCGACATTACCGTGATCGCTATGACAACCCATTCCGAAGGCATACCGATGTTCGAGCCGATAAGCTTCGGCGCAACGACGTTTCCGTCGATGCCCTGGAATACGAACGTGAACAAAACAAACGGAATAACCTTTGCCGGCGCCGCGATAAGAATGATTATCGCGCAGGGAACCGTACCTATCCACGGTCCGAAGATGGGGATCATATTCGTTATGCCGAGTATAACGGCGATAAGCGGATAGAACGGCACACCGAGAAGCCACAGCGCAAAGAAGTTCACGACTCCGACGAAGATTGCGTCAAGAAGCGTGCCTTTTATATATCCGCCGAAGCTGCCGTCGGCGCGTTTTACCGCGGAAACGAGCTTTTCGCGCTTTGCGTCGGGAAGATAAGCCTTCAGAAGCTTATTTGTCACAGCGCCGACGCGTTCCTTTCCGCACATAATAAATACCGCAAAAACTATGCCTATAAGCGCATTTTTAATGGCGCTGAGAAGCGAGGTCGCAAACGAACCCAGCCACGGCATAACGATATCGACAATTTCCTCGGTTTTTTCGAGGAATTTTTCAACGTATTCGTTGAGAGCGCTTGCCAGCTGACCGAGAAGCTGCGATGACGAGCTTATTTCCGAAAGCCATTTGCGCGCGGTTTCAACGTAGTCCTTGAATTTTGTCTGAAGCTCGGTTATGCTCGATATGAGCTGAGGCGCGAGCGCCGATATGAGCAGCGAGATAAAGAGAAGGAAGATTATCATCGTTGCGACAACGGAAAGTCCGCGGCGCAGTCGCCTTGCGCCCTTCTTTTTGTTCAGAAAGGCGAATACCTTTTCATCGAAAAGTCTGACTATCGGGTTGAGAAGGTAGGCTATTATAATTCCGTATATCAAAGGCGACAGCACTGAGAAGAACTTTTTTATATAGCCTCCGAAATCGTTGTGATTGAGGAAGAAGAAAACGATAAACGTTGCGGCAAGCAGAACAAGCGCGATGTATACGGCTATGGTGGTATATTTTTTGTTCCAGTAAAGCTTCATTGTTTTCTCCTTTCCTTAAGAATTTTTATATCGCTTCTTTTTCGCGGTACTGCTCTATAACGGATCTGTAAATAAGCTCATAGCCCTGTGAATTCGGATGAATTCCGTCCTCGCATATAAGCCTTTCGTAATGATGATCGGCAAGAAACGCGGAGCGGATATCTATAAGCTCCACGCCGACGGCGCGAGCCGTTTTTTCAACCGCTATGCTGAACATTTCCTGATAGCGATAGATGGTTTCCACGCTGCCGAGCCACCAGAGAACGTTTTCCGCGCACATTCCGTCCTTTTCGGTTATTTTTTTGAAATATCTTGACGCAACTATCGGCGGAAGATTCAGCGCGAACACCTTTGCTCCGGACGCCTTTGCCTTTGTCAGAATTCCGGCGTAGTTTTTTTCGAAAAGCGCGGGCGGAGTCTTGCACAGATGCTCCTCCTCCGGCGCGTCCGATATGCTCTGCCAGTCGAAGTCGCAGTCGTTGCCGCCGACCTCTATGAAAACGGCGTCGCTCGACGCCATATCGCTTTCGCATTTTTCTACAAGCGCAAGCGTTCTTTCGGTCACAAAGCCGAACCGCGCGAAGTTTTCAAGCGTGATATCGGTTCTTCCCGTAAGGGTGGTTATGTCCGGCGCGCCGCCGACGTAACGTCCCGTTTCAGAAAGAACCACTCCTTTTCCGACGGAATCGCCGAAAATGCAGAATTTCAGATTTGCCATTTGTTTACCTCGTTTATATGTGCTTTCGTGAAGTATAAACCGAGATGCCGTCACAGTATTTTTTCCATACCTATTTTCTGGACTCTCAGTCCTATTTTTTCATAGAATCCGACGGCGGCTTTGTTGTCCGCCCAGACGTTGAGCGTAACGTTATAGCAGCCTGCGGATTTTGCGTAATCAAGTACATATCCGTAAAGCGCGGTGCCGATGTGATGACCGCGGATATTTTCGTCCACACAGAGATCGTCTATATAAAGCGTTTTTATATCGGTCATATTATTGTTTCCGATAAACTGTTTGTGGATACAAAAGGCGTAGCCGACAACCTCGCCGTCAAGCTCGGCGACAAACACCGGAGTTTTGTCGTCTGCGATTATTTTTTCAAGCTCGCCGTCGGTATATTTTTTCGCTCCCGCCCTGAAAAGGTCGGGGCGGGCATCGCTGTGAACCTTATGTACCTCATAGAGCAGAACGTCTATTTTCGGTATATCGCGGCTTCCGGCGCGTCTTATTTTAAGCTCTGACACTTTTTATCATCTCCGTGTATGCGGGTTTTGTGGCGCACCCGAGCGGATTCGAACCGCTGACCTACCGCTTAGGAGGCGGTCGCTCTATCCTGCTGAGCTACGGATGCATATTGACGGATAATATCCGTCGGAAATTAAAAATATAATGAGTGGAATACGTCAACCTACTCATTAGCTTTACCTACTTGGCACTGACTTATGGACGTTACCTTTGGCACCGTAATCTTTAACGACGTATGGCCGTCGAAAATATCAAAAACAATCTGAAAGCTTTGACCTTTCTGTAATTATTTTTGTTATTATTGAAAAAGAGTTATATTTGTCGGGTTGAAATTTATTTTTTCTTTTTTGAGAAAAGATTTTTTACATGAAGGGCTATATCTCTGTCGCGGAGGCGGCTTTTTTCCGAAGCTTCCTTCTGCTCCTCGCAAAGAGCGACTCCGTCCTCCGAGGCGTAGTAATCCGTCGTGTCGGAGCTTGCGCCCTTTTTCTCAAGTCTGGATTTTGTCTTTTCTTTCAGAAGCTCGTGGATAACGTCGAACGTCGGAACGGCGATTATCATTCCGGGCAGACCGAAAAATCCCGCCATAACCACAAGGGAGGCGAATATCCACATCGCAGGAAGTCCTGTTTTTTCGCCGACGAGCCTGCTGCTGACAAAGTGCGCGTCGAATATGTGCAGAAGCACCACGAACAGCAGATACCAGAACATAAGGGAAACGTCCATCGAAGCGATGAAAACTATAAATCCCGAAAGCGCGATGCCCACTATGGGGCCGAATACGGGAACAAAATTGCAGACGCCGACGATTATGCTTATGAGCGGATAATACGGAACGCCTATCGCCCAGCATCCGCCGAAGCATATTATGCCGACAAACAGCGAATCGAGTATTTTTCCGGTGAGAAAGCCTCCGAACTTTTCGTCAACAAGTCCGGCGACCTTTCTTATGCCGCCGTAGGAGCGGTCGGTGCAGAGCGCGCGAAGCACTTTGTTTGTCTGCGCCGAAAGACGTTCCTTTGCGAAAAGGAAGTATATTGCGAATACGAAGCCGAGAAGCATATCCTTTACGGTGACGACGATATTTTTCGCCGCGCCCGCTACCTGCGGAATGACGTTGCGGATAAGCTCATAGGCTTTGTTTATAAGGCTGTTTATATATCCGACGGCGGAGGCGATATATTCGGAAAATTCGCCGGCGTTGTCGTCAAGGGTTTCGAGCCACGCCTGCACGCTGCCTATATAAAACTTCATTTTGCCTTCAAGATCTTTATATCCCGCCATTACCTGCGGAATAAGTATCCATATGAACAGGCAGAAAACAAGCACCACGGCGACGATTGTAACAAGCACGGAAAGCGCGCGCTGAAGCCGTCTTTTGCCGGGTCTTTCAAGAAAGCCGAAAACGTTCAGCTCGACTTTTTTCATCAGCTTGTTCATAAGATAAGCGAAAAGTATGCCGTAGAATATCGGATTGAAAACGGAAAGAAATCCGCTTGCGTACTTCCCGAAATCGTGATTGTTCAGAAAGAAGAACACGCAGACAACCGCGAACAGTATGACGAACAGCGCATATACGGCTATCGTAGTGTATTTTTTATTCCAGCTTATCCTGCGTTTTTTGCCTGTTTCTTCTGTGTTGTTTTCCGGAAGCTCATTTCTTTCGTCCATGCGCGTATCCTCCTTTCGCAGCGGGCAGAATATAAAACCATATCAGACCATACCAATCTTAATTCTATACTATATATCAATTTTCGTCAAGTAAAAAGTCGAATTTAATTTGTAACAAAATTGTTTCACAACGACGCTCGTCGTGGGGCAATGCAAAAGCGTTTATAGGAAATTATTGCCACGCGACCGCGCGCCTATTCGGGCGGACGGCGGATTTTTTGTCGGCCGCGGGAAAAAGCTTTCCGCAAGCAAAAGCAAAAACGCAGGCGTCACCTGCGTTTTTCGCTGTATATCAGAACGGCAGATTTATTATGCCGAGGTCTTCAAGCAGTATTTTTGCGCCGATGAGTATAAGAATTATACCGCCGGCAAGCTCTGCCTTTGACTTGTATTTCGCACCGAAGAAATTTCCCACAAGCAGTCCGAGCATTGATATTATGCAGGTCACGACGCCTATCGCTATCGCGGAATAAAGGAAAGTGCTTTTATCCATTCCGCTTAATGCAAACGAAACTCCGACGGCGAGCGCGTCTATCGAGGTCGCGACGGCGAGAACGAGCATCGTCCCGACGGAAAACGACGAATTTTTTTCTTCTGCGGGTTCTTCCTTCGAGAGCGCTTCGCGTATCATATTCACGCCGATTATCAGAAGAAGTCCGAAGGCTATCCAATGGTCGAAAGTTTTTATGTATTTTTCAAACTGCTTGCCGAGAAAATATCCTATCGTGGGCATCAGCGCCTGAAATATTCCGAAATAAAGCCCGACCGCGAGCAGATGAGAGATTTTTACCTTTCTTACCGAAAGTCCTTTGCATATGGAAACCGCAAAAGCGTCCATAGAAAGAGCGACGGCTATAACCAATACGTCGAAAATACCCAAATTATCGTCCTCCTGCGAAAAAAATCGCTTGTCTAAGCAATATAGCATATTAAAATGCAAAAGTCAATATTCCCGAAAATAAAAATTGACATATGAACTCCGCAATGATAAAATGATATAAGATTTTTGTTTTCGGAAAGGTCTTTTTGTTATGAAAAAAAGCGGTGTACTTATGCCGGTGTTTTCGTTGCCGTTCCCTTACGGCATAGGAACGCTCGGCAAAGGAGCATATAAATTTGCCGATTGGCTGAAAGCGTCGGGAGCGGCGATATGGCAGGTGCTTCCTGTCGGGCCTACCGGCTACGGCGATTCGCCCTATCAGAGCTTTTCGTCATTTGCGGGAAATCCGTATTTCATAGATCCCGATATGCTTTGTGAGGACGGAATTCTTCAGGAAAAGGATCTGCCCCGAAAAATTCCCGAAGGAATGGCGATAGATTACGGAGCGCTGTACGTTTCAAGGCGGAAGATGCTGCGCGCGGCATACGAACATTCGGGAAAAAGACTGAAGGGCGAAACCGATGAGTTTCTTTCATCGCACCCCGACATACGCGATTACGCGCTGTTTATGGCGCTTAAGGACAGATTCGGCGGAAAATGCTGGCACGATTTTCCCAAGTGCCTTGTCCGCAGGGAAAAGGCTGCGCTGGAAAAATACAAAAAGCTTCTTGCCGACAGAACGGATTATTATGTTTTTGAGCAGTATCTGTTTTTCTCGCAGTGGAAAAAGCTGCGCGGATACGTCAATTCTCTCGGAATTGAGATACTCGGCGATATGCCGATATATGTGGCGCCGGATTCGGCTGACGTGTGGGCAAATCACAGAAGCTTTCAGCTTGACGGCGACCGCCGTCCGAGCTTTGTCGCGGGAGTTCCGCCGGATTATTTTTCGCAGGACGGTCAGAAGTGGGGGAATCCCCTTTACGATTGGAAATATATGAAAAATCACGGGTATGAATTTTTCATCCGCAGGGCAAGGGCGGCGTCCGAGCTTTTCGATACGGTGCGTCTTGACCATTTCATAGGCTTTGCCAATTATTACAGCGTACAGCCCGACGCTCCCGACGCAAAAAACGGTTTCTGGCGCGACGGACCGGGGAAAAGTCTTTTTGCGACGATAGAAAAAGAGGTTCCCTCGCTCGGACTTGTGGCTGAGGATCTCGGCATAATTTCCGACAAGGTGATAAAGCTTCTCAAAAGCACGGGATATCCGTCGATGCGGGTGATACAGTTTGCCTTCGGCGACGACAAAACGAATATGCATCTGCCGGAAAACGTGAGAAAAAACACGTTTTATTACACCGGAACGCACGATAATCCGACGACGCTTTCGTGGTGGAACGCTCTTTCGGATGGCGACAGATCGCGCGTGGCGGAAATGCTCGGCAGAAAGCGGATAAAAGCTCCCGACACGTTTATAAAAGCCGTTATGAATTCGCGCGCGGAAACGGCGATGATACCGATGTGGGATATACTTTCTCTCGGCGACGGGGGCAGAGTGAACCGTCCCGGGACAACGGGCGGAAACTGGACGTGGCGTATGGAAAAAATCCCGTGCGAGCCCTTCGATCTTTCGCGCGGATAAGCTACATTATGCTGCCGATGTCAAAGCTTTCGAGCTTTTTCAGGCGCATAAGACAATCCTTGAATTTCAGGGCGGCGGTGACAAACGATTCACCGTCGCCGTTTTTGGCGGCGGCGTAAAGCTCGGCTATCGCGTCGTCCGCGCGGTCGATATGACTGTAGCCTATCGTGCAGGCGAATTTGTCTATCGTTTTATCCCATAAATCCCACAGGGCTTGAGTTTTTTCAAGCGCTGAGGGAATGTCGGCGTCAAAATCCTCTCTGCTCTGCGGCAGCGCTCGGACGGCTTCGAGCATTTCGTCCGAGCGGGAGCATATATACGCCGAATTGAATATCGTAAAGGTCAGCACCGCGCACAAAAGCAGAACAGATACTGTAAACGTTTTCATTTTGTCTCCTTTTTGTAGACGGTTACGGCGTCGCCGTCGTCAACGGTCATAAGAAATACCGTTTTTATATCGCGTATTTTTTTATCGGCGAGAATTTTTCCGAGCCATTTTTCGTCCCTGCCGATATCCTTCAGAACGTAGCTTATTATGTGACCGTCAACAATTACGGGGTGAGCGATGCCCGTGACGGTCGGCGCGTTTTCAAGCGGAAAAACGGACAGCTGTCCGTTCGGCTCGAATATCGCGTAATCGACGACGGAAGGCGACGGGGCGTCCTTCAACCGAAGCTGACAGAAAAGATCCTCCACGCTCATTCTCATTTTAGCCATCTCCTTCTGAACGGGCTTTCCGTTACGGACGACGACGCTCGGCTTGCCTTCGAGAATTTTTTTGATTATCGCGGATTTTGTCGAGAGAAACGACGCGATGACTTCAAGACAGAGAATCACCGTTATGGGAACTATCGCGTGAAGAAGGGGAATGTTGCTGTCCGTTACGGGATTTGACGCTATTTCGCTTATGAGAAACGCGGTTATCAGCTCCGACACCTGAAGCTGACCTATCTGTCTTTTGCCCGTAAAACGCATCATTGCTATCAGAATTACGTAAATAAGAACCGTCCGAACGAATATCGAAGCCATATTTCCTCCGCAAAAAAGAGCTTTTTTATTATGTTTACGAAAAAAACATAAAATATTTATTGAAAATAGTATCGATATAGGATATAATTAACTTGCATTATTTTATAAACGTCTGCGCAGATGCTTTTTTGCGCGGCGAACGTGAAGGGATAACATATGAACATTGACGGAAACGGTATGGAATACGCTGTCGGCGAATACAGCGTCGAGCTGAAAAAAATCGCCGACGAATTCAGGCTTGAAAAAATATATGTTCCGGAGGGCTGGGAAAAGAAGCCCGTAAAAAGCTCCGACGTAAGCCGCCCGGGACTTGCGCTCGGCGGATTTTTCGATTGCTTCGATCACAAGCGTATTCAGCTTGTGGGCAACGCCGAATCGGAATATCTCGGCTCGGTGACCTCCGAAGAAAGAAAAAAGAAGTCCGAGGCGCTTTTTGAAAAGGGAATTCCAGCGCTCATAGTCACGACGGAGCTTCCCGTTTTTGACGAAATGCTCGCCGCCGCGGAAAAATATTCCGTTCCGGTGTTCCGCACGCCTCAGAAATCGTCGGAATTTCAGGCGGCGCTCATAGCGGCGCTCAATATTTACCTCGCGCCGAGAATAACACGTCACGGCGTGCTTGTCGAGGTCTACGGCGAGGGAATACTTATGCTCGGCGAAAGCGGAGTTGGCAAAAGCGAAACGGCGATAGAGCTTGTAAAGCGCGGTCACAGATTTATCGCGGACGACGCCGTTGAGATAAAAAAGGTTTCGGCAAAGACGCTTGTAGGCTCCGCGCCGGAAATAATAAGACACTTTATAGAGCTTCGCGGAATAGGAATAGTCGACGTCCGCAGGCTTTTCGGTATGGGCGCCGTAAAGGAAACGGAAAAAATAGATATGGTCATAAAGCTCGAGCAGTGGGACAAGAACAAAATCTATGACAGGCTCGGTCTTGAACAGGAAACGACGAACATTCTCGGAATAGAAGTCCCGACGACGACAATCCCCGTAAGACCGGGAAGAAACCTTGCGATTATTCTTGAAATAGCCGCAATGAACAACCGTCAGAAAAAGATGGGCTACAACACTGCCGAGGAATTCAACAAACGAATGAACAAGCTCCTTTCGGGAGGGGCAGAGGAGAACAATGAATAACGATATGAAAAACGGAGAAACGGGAAACAGAATGGTTTCCCCCACGGTGCCGGCAATATTGCTGCTTGTGTTTGCGGTCGCGGCGGCTCTGTGCTTTATAGCGGGCTTCGGGCTTTTCGGCGCGGTTCTTATGATGATGTCCTCGGCTATGCTTGCGATAATCATCTGTATGGGCGCGTCGGTTGCGGGCTGTATAGTCTGTCCGCTTTCGGCGGCGCTCGGCGCCGGAATACTTACCCTGTCCGGAAAGGGCGTTGAAAGCGTTATCGCCTTCTGCACCTTTATAGCCGTCGGCGGAGTGCTTGCCGTCTGCCTCACAAACAAAAGCGGCAGGACGGGCACGATCGTCGCAATGTCGGCGGCGGCGGGACTTATGCTTTTCATTTCGGTTGCGGTGCTTTATTTCCGCGCCGGAGGCGAGCTTTCGGCAGAGGGAATCATCGCCTTCTTTGACGAAAAGGTCGATGCCGTCCGCAAGCCGCTTCTCGAATACGCGGAAAGCCTTTCCGAAAGGCTTCTTGCGCTCGGCTACAAGGTCGAAACGGACGGGCTGAAAGAAAGTGTAAACACGATGATAACATCAATGATATCGCTTCTTCCGGGGCTTATAATAGCCGCACTTGAAATAACGTGCTGGCTTACCACCTGCTTTGCAAAGCTTTTTGCGCGCAAAGCACATTGCGAGGTCATACTTCCTTCTCCCCGTTGGGAGCTTTATCCCTCAATGGTCACGGTGATAATATACGCGGCTTCCTGCGTGATATTTGCGATATGCTATATAATAGCGCTGTTTTCTTCGTCGGGCTCGGTTGTCGGAATAGTTATGTATAACCTTATTTTCGTCACCTCGCCCGTATTCATAGCGATAGGCTTTTCCTCCGCGTTCGGAGCAAGAAATCCGAGAGCTTCGGGCAGAAGAGGTATGTCAACCTTTATTTTCATTATGCTCGTGCTGCTTGCTCCGCAGCTTGCGCTCACGCTGCTTTCGATAATCGGCGCGGTTTATGTGTTTGCAAAGAGAAAAGCCGAATCGGACGACGAAGACGACAATTCGTCGGATCGGCAGAATATGATATGAAGCACAGCTTTCTCAAATAAACTGAAAGGATATTATTATGTCGGAAAATTCAAACGGTAAGAAGAAAAGACAGTTTCCGCTGGGGATAATATGCGCGGTGCTCGGTATCGTGGCGCTTGCCGCCGTGGTTATCGGCACGATATACGGCAAGGGAGATCCCGTTTATATCGCCATGTACGGACTCGGCGGATATATGATCTGTATTCTTGTGATAGGAATAGTCGAGCTTATCCGCGGAGCTATGGGAGGCAAAGTGCTGAGCGAGGTAAAAAGCTCGGTGTTCGGCAATCTTTCGCTCGATTTTATTCAGAAGCTCTATATGCCGGTGGTCATCTGCGACGAGAAGGGAAAGATAGTGTGGTACAACACCGCGCTTTCGTCGCGCTTCCGTTCGCGCACGATGGTTTTCGGAAAATATATAGACAACATCTGCGACGCAACGATAGAACGCATAGTAAAGGACGAGGACGAATTCGGCACGGAGGTAACCTTTTCCTCCGAAATAGACGCGGGCGGCTCGGACGAATGCTTCAGGGCAAAGGGCTATAAGGTCACGGCTCACGGAAGAACGTATTATATGGCGATATTCGCCGATTATACCGAAACGAGAGCGCTTGCCGAAAGACTCAAGGACGAGGATACGATAGTGGCTTATGCCGTTATAGACAACCTTGACGAGCTTATGCAGTACGTTCAGGAGCTTTACGATACGGCGGCGTCGGACGTCGAGGCGATACTGCGCAAGCATATGGAAGCCGTCGGCGGAATAGTGCGCGAATACGCGAACAACAAATTCATCTGCGTGTTTGCGGCAAAATATCTTGAACAGTTCGAGGAAGACAAGTTCTCCATACTTGACGAGGTGCGCGAGATATACGTCGGCGAAACGTCAATGCCCGTTACGATATCCATAGGTATTGCAAAGATAAGCGGCACGCTTTACGAAAAGGAAAGAGTCACGCAGTCGGCTCTTGACCTTGCCCTTCAGCGCGGCGGCGATCAGGTTGTAGTGAAAAGCGCCGACGGCGTGGATTTCTACGGCGGAAAGACAAAAGCCGTTCAGAAACGTACAAAGGTGCGTTCGCGCGTTATCGCGGGCGAATTTATGGCGCTCCTGAAAAAAAGCTCGAACGTTATCGTTATGGGACATCGCTTTGCCGATTTCGACGCGCTTGCCTCCTGTCTTGCCGTGGCAAGACTTGCGACGACGTGCGGAGTGAAAGTAAACATAGTAAGCGACAAAAACGACAGAAATCTTGCGCCGTGCTTTGCCCGTCTTGAAGAATACCCCGAATATGCGGCGCTTTTCGTTGACAAAATAGAAGCGCAGGATCTTATCCGCAGCGATACGCTTGCCGTTGTCGTTGACGTAAACAATCTTTCGTTCTGTGAAGCGCCCGACGTGGTAAGCAATGTAAGCAATCTTGTGATAATAGACCACCACAGAAAAACGGGCGAATACAAAATCCGCCCGAGCATTGTGTATATAGAGCCTTCGGCGTCGTCCGCGTCGGAGCTGCTTTCGGAATTTCTTGAGCAGGTGCTTCCCGCGGGAACGCTTCCCAAGGTTGAAGCGGATCTGCTTTTTGCCGGACTTCTGCTCGATACAAAGCGTTTTACTCACAATACGGGTACAAGAACGTTTTCTTCGGCACTGTATCTGCGCGGAGAGGGCGCAAGCCCGACGGACGCGGAAAACCTTTTCAAAACGGGAATAAAGGAATTCCTCAGCGAAGCCAAGTTTGAAAGCAATGTCGTTATATATAAATCGGTAATTGCGATAGCACTAAACGACGCTGAGTCAAATTCTCCGCTTATGAGAGTTTCGGCGGCAAAGGCTGCGGACAGACTTCTTTCGGTTGAAGGCGTTCAGGCGGCGTTCGCGCTCTGCAGAATAGACGATACCGTTCATATATCGGCGCGTTCGCAGGGAACGATAAACGTTCAGCTCATTCTTGAAAAAATG
This sequence comes from uncultured Eubacteriales bacterium, assembly GCA_963614875.1. GTDB lineage: Bacteria > Bacillota > Clostridia > Oscillospirales > CAG-272 > CAG-841. The sequence continues at coordinate 26,662 of CAVEFC010000003.1, forward strand.
GGCGGCGGCGGACATTTCGATTCGGCAGGCGCACAGGTAAAGAACTCTTCCACTTCAACGGCGCTGACAACGCTCCGCTCCGCAATAGACGAATATCTTGCGGAAAATCTTTGATTTGTAAAACAGAAAACCGGCAGGGGAAAAACCCTGCCGTTTTTTTGCGCCGTCAGAGATTGCTCTGACTTGCCGCTCTTGCGTAGCTGTTGAAAAATCCGAGTCTGCCGGTGAAATCCCTGCCGTTGCCGTCACAGCAGAGAAGCTCGTCTTCAAGCTCGCCTACGGAGGAAAGCTTTCCCGAAAGGTAATCGGAAAGACGTTTTTCGCAGGTTTCGAGTCTTGACGCAAGCCCGCCGAGACGAAGATCGATCACCTCGTAGCCTTCGGGCTTTTTGTCGGTGAACCACGCCGTGTAAAATTCTTTTCTGAACGCGTCAAGACGTTTGCGCGCCTTGCCGAAATCGGAAAGAACCTTTTCAAGCTCGGCTTTGTCGCCCGCCCTGTAAGCTTTTCTTGCTCTTGCGCCGAGCGCATACTTGTATTCGAGCAGATCGCACAGCGCCTTTGCCGAACGGAACAGATAAGCATATTCGCCGCCTTCGGCAAGAGGAGCAAGCTTTTCGGAGGCTTCGGAATAATATTTGTCCTCGTCAAAGCGGACGACGGAATCATATCTTCCGAGGAAAGGATCGTTGTAAAGCATAAATTTTGAAGGGTTGCGTATATAGGACGTTATATATTTTTTCGGCGTCATCTCAATTGGAAGCGCGTCCGGAAGATCGAGCTTTGAAAAATCGTCGTAGCTTATGCCGACAAGCTCTTCAAAGCCGGCTTTGATTTTATTCATATCCGTTTCGCCTTCGGCTTTTTTCGCCGCATAATACATTGCCGGAAGCACGGAGAATACGGAACATTCCGCTCCGCCGTCGCCCCACATCGTCATAAACGCGTTGCGGATGCCGTTTTCGATACAGCTTTCAAGCGACGGATCTATCACACGGAGCGACAGCTCGTTGTGAGGCGTAAAGCCCGACCACGTCCATATTCCGCCCGCAAACCATACATTGTCGGAAAGCAGCTTGTGATTTCTGAACATTATATCGTACCTTTCCTTTTGCAGGGAATAATAGTCCCAATAGATCTGAGCCATACCGTCCGGAACCATTGCGCGCTCCTTTTCGGTTATCACTATGCCCTCAGGTCTGTAATCGCCGCCCGTTGCAAGACGGAAAAACATATCGCTCCACATCATAGGCTCAAAGCCGTGCTTTTTTGCAAGCTCGGTTACCTTTTCGGCGTGACGGCGAAGAATATCGTATCTGTTCGTGTAGCCGTGAATATCAAGATATTTTCCGAGACCGACCATATGGGCTTCGTCCATTCCCACGTTTATTCTTCTTGACGTGTACGCTTTTTCGCAGGCGTCGAACATTTTGTCTATCAGCGCATATACGCGCTCGTCGTCGGCAAGAAGAATATCGTTGCAGTCAAAGAGCTGATCGTAAGGGTCCTGAGCGCGAAGTCTGCCGAGGTGGGCAAGAGTCTGTATGCAGGGAATAAGCTCTATTCCTTTGTTTTTCGCGTAGGCGTCGATTTCTTTTATTTCAGCCTGAGTGTATCTTCCTCTGAAATAGCCGAAATAAGGCTCGCCTTCAACCTCGTAGGTGTCCTCCGTATAAAGCAGGAGGGCATTGTAGCCCATTGCTGACATAAGGTCAATAAAGCGCTTCAGTGCGCCGACGGTATATACCGCGTTTCTCGAACAGTCGATCATTATGCCGAAAGTATCAAAATTTTTCATAAGGAAAGTATCTCCCGTAAAGTTATTGGTAATTATATTATACATACATTTTCGGAGTTGTCCATTTATTTTGAAAAAATCGCCCGAAAAATATTAAAGTATTTACAAACCGCGCAGAGTTGTGTTAGAATATATGCAAAGAAAACAATATCAGAGGAAGAAATGAAAAAGGAAAACAATCCGAAGCTGATAAAAGAAGTGATAATGCTTACCGCCGGAACGCTTATAACGGCGCTCGGCGTTTACTTCTTCAAAATTCCGAACAATTTTTCAACCGGCGGAATGAGCGGTATTTCGATTATTCTCGGCAATCTTGTAAAGGGAGTAAGTCCGGCGAATTTTATATTCATACTCAACATTGTATTTATGCTGCTCGGCTTTGCCTTTGTGGGAAAGGATTTCGGCTGGAAAACAATATATTGCAGTCTGCTTTTTTCGGGAGCCGTGCAGGTGCTTGAATGGGTAGTGCCTATGTCCGCGCCGTTTACCGATCAGAAAATGCTGGAGCTTGCCTTTGCCGGAATAATTCCCGCGGTGGGAACGGCGATAACCTTCAAATACGGCGGAAGTACGGGCGGAACGGATATAATAGCGATGATTCTCCGCAAGAAGATAAAGTCCGACATAAGCATTTCGATGATGATAGCTGACGCCGTGATAGCGGCTTCAACGATATTCTTTATAAACGTCGAAACGGGACTGTATTCCATACTCGGTATGCTGCTGAAATCATTTATGGTTCAGGCGGCGATCGGCGTTATCAACCGCAGAAAAACATTGCTTATAATCACGACAAAGCCCGAAGAGGTTGAGGAATATATCACAAAGGCTCTTCACAGGGGCGCGACGGTATGGAAGGCTTCGGGCGCGTATACACACGAGGACAAAGCCGTGCTTTTCGCCGCGATGACTCCTTATCAGGCGGCGGAGGTACGCGACTATACAAAGAAGATAGACGATATGGCTTTTGTCACGGTTATAAACTCAAACGAAATATACGGAAAAGGCTTTATGTCCTTCAAGGACAACGTATAAAACGGAAAATCCGATGTGCGTCTGTGCATCGGCACGAAAAATGCCCCCTTTTTTTCGGGGGCATTTTATTATTTGTTTTCAAGCTTTATCGTTATGTCGAAATCAAAGCTTTCGTCGTTGAAGCGATAATTTTCGGGCAGACGCGGTCCGCAGCTGTGCGAGCCGATGCCGCCGACCTTATAATCGAGGAGGAGGAAAGTATTCTTTGACGGAACAAGCTCAAAGTCGTGAGCGGCAGCTTCTATCATTTCGGGGGAGAAATGAAGAGCGGAAAATTCAAAGCCGCTGCCGCTTGCCGTAAGCGATTTTCTGCCGCCCGAAACGGTAACTCTGTCCGCGTCGTAGTGGTTTCCGCATTCCTGAGGATGTATCATATGCTCAAACTGCTTTGTAACGGTTGATTCAAAAGCGCCGTAATATGCGTGATTTCTGAAATCCACATAGCACGAATCAGGCCCCATTGCAAGATAATCAAGCTTTTCAAAGCCTTTTTTCAGCTCGAGCATAAGCGCAAAACGCGGCAGATAATCGACGTCTGCGTGCTCGGGACGCACGGCGTGAACGTGCACCGAAAGCTGTCCCGCCGTGACGGTGTAAATTATATCCGTTCTGAAAAGCGGGAAAACGGACGGTGCGCCGAACGTTCCGCAAAGCTTTACGGAAGCGGTCTTTCCGTCGCAGAAGGTTTCGGCTGAATAAATGTTGGTTTTGCATTTGTGAACGTGTCTGTCCTTCCAGTGCTTTACGATATACATATCGTTGTCGGTCGGAGCTCTCCACGCCGTAAAGCGCGAGGGAAAAGCCAGCACGTTTTCATCGTCGCAAAGCGAAAGCGAGGTTATCGCCGCTGTCGCAAGGTCTATTCCTACGGTCAGACCGTCGCTTGAAAGGGAAACGTAACGTCCGCCGTCCGAAAGCGAAGCGCAGGTTGCTTCCGTTTCGGGCTTTATTTTTCTGCTCGGAAGCTCAAGCTGATCCCACGCGGCGATATCGCCTTTCTTTGCATATTCGGTTGCGGCTTTGTATTTTGCAATGAAGCCGACAAAGGTTCTTTCGGTATAGTCCTCTTTTTCAATGAAGGCTATTTCTTTTTTGCAGTGAGGCGCAACGTCGAGCGGCAGAGCCGATTCGGTTTTTTCGCCCTCCGCTGTATGAGGATGAACGAAAACACATTCAAAAAGGTCGGAAAGATTTGTGAAATCAAGCGTGTTTTCAACCGTTACGGCATAGCCGTTTTCCTTTTCTTCAAGAGAAAATCTTGCCGGACGGATAACCTTTTTAAGCTCTTTGAGCGCGAGATGAGGCGTTCTGTCGGGGAAGCAGAGTCCGTCGACGCAGAAAACGCCGTCGTTGGGAAAATCGCCGAAGTCGCCGCCGTAAAGCCAGCCGTCCTTGCCCTTTACCGCGTGATCCGCCCATTCCCATACGCAGCCGCCGCAAAGACGCGGATATTTATATATAAGCTTCCAGTATTCCGAAAGTCCGCCCGGGCCCATTCCCATTGAGTGACCATATTCGCACATATAGTACGGGCGCGGATCGCCCTTTTCGTTTATTCCGGCTTCTTTGAGCGTTTCAAGATACGGGTACATCGTGCTTACGATATCAACGCAGGGATCGACGTCGGTTATTTCCTTGTGATAGAGCGTGTTTACAGACATTGTGCCTTCGTAATGAACAAGGCGCGAGGAATCTCTTTTGTGAACAAAGTCAGCCATTTTGCGATGATTTTCGCCGAAAAGGCTTTCGTTTCCGAGCGACCACATTATCACGCACGGACTGTTTTTGTCGCGTTCCACCGTGCGATGAATTCTGTCAAGGTACGCTTTTTCAAAGAGAGGATTGTCGGAGATAAGGCAGCTTGAATCGACATTCCGCATTGCTCTTTCCGTGCCGTGAGTTTCAAGGTCACATTCATCGACAACGTAAAAGCCGAGCCTGTCGCACATACGGTAAAATTCGGGCGCGGCGGGATAGTGAGAGGTTCTTATGCAGTTTATGTTGTTTTGCTTCATAAGGAGCAGATCGCGCAGAAGCTCCTTTTCCGTCATACAGTAGCCCTTGCTTTCGGTTGTGTCGTGACGGTTTACGCCTTTCAGCTTTACGGCTGTGCCGTTTATGCAGAGCACGCCGCCCTCCTTTACCGAAACGGTGCGGAAGCCGAAGGGAATTTCGATATGCTCGCCGTTGCAGTCGGCTGTGAGCGTGTAAAGGTTCGGCGTTTCGGCTGTCCAGAGCGCAGGGGAATTTACGTTTCCGAAAGGAAGCTTTTTCCCGTCGGGAGAGATGAGCGCGGAAACGGGCGTCGGGCAGTCGCCGTAAAGGTCGTAATCGACGAGAAGACTTCCGTCGGCGTCGGCGCGGATAAATATATCGCGGATGTGCGCTCTCGGACGGCGGAGCAGATATACGTCGCGGAAAATGCCGTTGTAGCGCAGACAGTCCTGATCTTCAAGATACGTTGCGTCGCTGTAGGTATATACTTTCACGGCGAGGTCGTTTTCGCCGTCGGAAACAAATTCGGTTATATCGAATTCCGCCTGAAGACGCGAGCCCTTTGACATACCGACGTATTTTCCGCCGACGTAAAGCTCGAACGCAGAGCATACGCCGTCGAAAACGATATATGTTCTGTCGTCGGTGCGGGGAGAAGAAAAGCGACGGTGATATATCCCGACGGGAGTATCGGCGGGGACGGAGGGCGCATCGAACGGGATGGGATAATTGATATTCGTGTACTGCTTTTGTCCGTAGCCGTAGCACTGCCAGCAGGACGGCACGGGCAGGGTATCCCTGTATTTTACCGACGAAATATCTTCGGGCAGGTCGAATATCGTATCGAAATATGCGAAATCCCACGTTCCGTCAAGCGATTCGAAGCACTTGGACTGTTTCAAGCCCTTCGTGCTGCGCGAGGGGATAAAATACGCTCTCGGTCTGAGGCGGTTTTCGCCTGTGTTTTCGGGATCGAAGAAAACTGTTTTTTTCATTTGAAATCTCCTTGAAAATTATATTTTTACCGACTCGGGTTCAAGCCTGCTCAAACCCTGAAAAATTATTGCGACTGATATCTGTTTTTTCCGCGCGGGCTTAATCCTTTTGCGCTTGTTTTGTTATATGATTGTATCACACAAATAAAATTCTGTCAATTATGCGCGAAATTCTTTGCGCTGTTTTCAAAAAAATCTTGTTATTGACCTGTGAGCTGTGATATAATGATTTATGTAAAAATATCATTTGTTGCCGAAAGGAAAAAATAATTATGGCAGGATACAGAAGAGCGCGCGTAAACGACGAGGTCGGACGCGTTGTTGCCGAAGCTATACGTTCGGTAAAGGATCCACGTGTGGCAGGAGAGCTTATAACGGTCACGCAGTGCGAGGTTTCGGGCGATCTGAAATACGCAAGGGTGTATTTTTCGGTGCTGGGCGGCGACGCGGAAAAAATAAAGGAGATAAAAAAAGGACTTTACAGCGCGGCGGGATTTATCCGTCATACCGTTGCCGAAACGCTGAATATGCGCGCCACTCCCGAATTTACCTTTGAATACGACGACGCCATAAAACGCGGCGCGAATATATTCGAGCTTCTTAAAAAGACGGGCGTGACAAGCGCCTCCGAAAACGAGGAAAAGGAGGAACAAGGTGACGACGAGCAATAACATAACGATAAACGGTATAAGAAAAATTCTTGAAAGAAACGATAATTTCCTCATTTTTATGCACGAAAATCCCGATTCGGATACGATAGGCTCGGCGCTTTCGCTTGTGATAACGCTTCGCTCCTTGGGGAAAAAAGCATATATGGTGTGCTGTGACAAGGTTCCGCAGTCGCTTATGTTTCTTACAGAAGGCAAGCGCTTTTTCGGAATAGAGGATCTTCCAGACGATTTCACGCCGAAATTTCTTATATCGGTTGACGTGGCGTCGCCCAATCAGCTCGGGAAATATCATTATCTTGCGGCAAAGATAGATCTTTCGCTCGACCATCATTCCTGTCACGAGGATCTTGCCGCGTACAGATTTGTCGATTCCGAGGCGGGCGCCTGCGCCGAAATAGTCTACAGGGTGATAAACCGTATGATACAGGGCAAAATTCCGGAAAGAACGGCGTCGCTGCTTTATGCCGCGCTTGCGGCGGATACGGGAGGCTTCCGCTATGCCAACACAACGCCCTACACGCATAAGATAGCGGCAAAGCTTATAGAATGCGGAGCAAATCATTTTCAGATATGCCGCAATCTTTTTGAAATGAAAAGCAAGACCGCGCTTGCGGCGGAAGCGTTTGCAATGGACAACGTGAAATATCTTTGCGGAGGGAAAATATCCTATGTGAAGATAACCGAAGCCGATAAAGCGGCGCACGGCTTTGAGGATGAGGACACATACGACGTTATAAATGTCATAAGGCGAGCCGAGGGCGTAAAGGTTGCCATACTTGCCCGCGAAAGAACGCCCGGAGTATATAAAATATCCACGCGCTCGACGGGCGAGGTCGATATGGCGAGAATATGCGCAATGTTCGGCGGAGGCGGCCATGTGGGCGCGGCGGGATGCAGCGTCGCGGCGGACGAGGTTGACTGCGCTGTGGAAAAAATAATTGAGGAGTGCGGCTTTGAAAAATGAAATACAGACCGGCGGCGTATTGCTTGTAAATAAGCCGCAGGGGATAACCTCCCACGATGTTGTGGCGAAGGTGCGGCGTCTTTACGGCACGCGCAGCGTCGGACATACGGGAACGCTCGATCCGATGGCGACGGGACTTCTGATTGTGCTTGTGGGCAAAGCGGTGAAGGCGTCCGATTATGTGACGGCGCAGGACAAGGTTTACGACGCCGAAATGAAGCTCGGCACGGTTACCGATACCGCCGATATAACGGGAAAAATTTTATCGCAGAGCGATGCTATTCCGTGTCGCGACGAGGTTGTTTTTGCGGCGAAAAGCTTTGTGGGAAAATATATGCAGACTCCGCCCATGTACAGCGCGATAAAAGTGGACGGCAAAAAGCTTTACGAGCTTGCGCGCGAGGGAAAAACGGTGGCGCTCGAGCCGCGCGAGCTTTATATATCGTCGATAGACATAGACGGCGACGGCGACACCTACAGAATGAGGATAGCCTGCTCGAAGGGAACATATATACGGACGCTTTGCGAGGATATAGGCAAAAAGCTCGGCTGCGGCGCGACGATGAGCGCGCTTTGCAGATATTCTTCGGGCGGTTTTACTCTTGACGACGCCGTGACGCTTGATGAGCTTGAAGCGATGTCGCCTGAGGAACGGACGGCAAAGCTCATTGCCGCGGAGGAGCTTTTTCCGGAGCTTGAAAAAATTACTCTGTCCGATTTTTACGCAAGGCTTTGTCTTTGCGGATGCGAAATATATCAGAAGAAAACAGGCACTTCCTTTGCCTGCGGAGAGCGCGTAAAAATATATACAAAGGACGGCTTTGCCGGCGTGGGAGAGGTCAGGCAGTATCCAGACGGCACGGCGATAAAGCTGTTTATGCGCGTTATGTAAAACGCCTTCTCATACGGGAGGCGTTTTTGATATGCAGAAAAAAGCAAAGAACGCAAAAGCGGAAAACGCGGCGGCGGAAAGAAATCCGTGCTTTTCGCGGCACAGGCGTATAACCGTAAAAATATCGCACGAAATCCGCAGAAGCGCCGCTGACCAGATGAAAACGAGAAGAATTCCGTTTTCCGAAAAATCGGCGGCGGAAAAGGGAATATACAGAAGCATTCCGCAGAGCGCGCCGGCAAGCGAGCGGAAAAACGGCTTTCCTATGTTTTTGTTTGCGGCGAGCGCCGGCGACGGAGAGCTTTCCGTATCGCACGCCTCTCCGCAAAGAATTGTCGGTACGGCGGGAAAAAAGCAGGGAAAGATATATCCGCCGTCAAAGGCGGAAAGCGATATTTTCATATAAGGGAGCGATGTCAGCGCGGCTACGGCGAAAAGATACGGCGCAAGCTCGGAAAGTCTTCCGAGCAGTTTTATTTTCGGGGCAAAGAAAACGCATACGGCGATCGCCGAAAAAATAAAGACAAGCGGCGGAACTCCGCTTTTGTATGCCGATGAAAAGCCGTAGAGCGCAAATATGTCAAAGGCGGCGGTAAAAGCGCAGCTTGCCGCAAGCACGGCGGAAAACAATCCGCCGGAAAACATATCGTGTCTGCGGCTTTTTATTATCACTGTCACGCCGGAAACTGCCGTCCAGAGCAGAAACGACACGGCAAGCGTGAACGCTCCGCGGACGCGGAACGTAAATGCCCCCGAAAGCATATACACAGCGGACAGAAAGAAAAGCTGACGGGGCGTAAGTCCTTTTTCAAGCGTCATTTGCGCGGCCTCCTTTGCGAGCGGATTATTCTTTTTCCCGTTATCGCCGTCGGCGCGACGTTCATCGACCATATTGGCGTCATTATGGGAAAATCGCGCATACCTTCGGGCGAAATCGGCGCGATCGGCGAAAGATACGGCACTCCGAACGAGCTTTTTGCGGCGAGGGCGGCAGCTCCGAGCGTCATTCCGATAAAAAATCCGTAAAGCCCGAAAAATCCGGAAAGCATTATCATAACGAATCTGTATATCACGGACGGGTGCATATACGGCGGAACGATGAAATTGCAGAGCGCCGAGAGCGCGACGATTATCATAACCGAGGAGGAAGCTATGCCGGCTTCTATGGCGCTGTCGCCGAGAAGCAGTGCGCCTATAAGTCCGACGGCGGAGCCTACAGCCTTTGGCATCCGCAGTCCGACCTCGCGTACAAGCTCAAACAGCAGAAAAACAACCATAACCTCCGAAAATATCGAAAACGAAAGCTCCTTGCGCGATTCTTTTATTATGTTCAGAGTCGGCTCGTTTACCATATATTCGTGATGGGTGAGTATCGCCGTGAAAAGCGCCGGAAGCCATACGGAAATCGCCATGGCAACACAGCGCAGAATACGGATAAAGCTTGCGTACCACATACTTTTTGCGTAGTCCTCCGTCACCTGAAAGGCTTCGCAGAAAAGGTATGGCACGGTAAGCACCACGGGCGAACCGTCAACTATCACGGCGGCTCTGCCTTCGGTCAGCTTTGCCGCAACCTTATCGGGACGCTCGGAATTTCCCACCGTGGGAAAAAGGGCATAGCGCCCGTCCTGAATACATATTTCGACGCTGCCGGAATCGGTTACGGCGTCAAGCTTTATGCTTTTTATCCTGCGGACAAGCTCGGCTATCAGCTTTTCGTCAGCAACGCCTTCGATATACATCACGGCGACATCGGTTTTTGATTTTGTTCCGACGGTGAAGCTCAGCTTTTTCAGCTTTGAGGTGTGAAGCCTGCGGCGGATGAGCATTGCGTTTGATTCTCCGTTTTCGGTAAAGCCCTCGTGCGGACCGCGTATCACGTTTTCGGTATCCGGCTCGCTTTGCGAACGTCCTTCCTCGTTTTTTGTCCCGACGGACAGCGCATAGCACGACGATGTGCTGTATATAAGCACGGCAGATCCGGAAAGCAGCTTTTGCTCGGCTTCGGTCTCGTTTTCAGCAACCGAAAGGGAAGCCGAAGCTATCAGGCTTTCAACGGACGATATTTTTCCGCTGCGCTCGTATGCGGCGGCTATCGGCTCTATGACCTGAGAGGCTATCATATTTTTTGAACAGAAATTGGAAATATAAAAAATACATATTTTCATATCTCCGTAGGTCAGCTCGCGCGCGGAAAAATCGGACATATTTTCAAACCTGCGGCAAAAACTTTCCTTTTTGTTTTCGTAAATATCCATAAATACCTTTTTTATTTTTAGTATTTGTCCCGCTCGGAAGGAATATGGGCGGCAAATTCTGTCTTTTTCCTTGATTTTGAGTCCGGAATGAAAAAAGCAAATAAAAAATTTCAAAAAACTATTGCAATTATAAAAAAAGGCTGATATAATGGTAAAGCTGTATTGCAAATGGAGCGGTCCGCTGCATGCTCGTATGAACGCTCTGTAATTCAAAAGGAGGAAAAAAGCAATGGATAAGATTTCAGCTTTTGTCAGCGAGCAATTAAAGACCGAGCTTCCTAAGTTTGAAATAGGTGACACGGTCGTGGTTCACAACAAAATCGTCGAGGGTACGCGCGAGAGAATTCAGCTCTTTGAAGGAACGGTTATCGCCAAGAGAAACGGCGGAATTTCCGAAACCTTCACTGTAAGAAGAATTGCTTACGGCGTAGGCGTTGAGAAAACGTTCCCTCTGCATTCCCCGAAGGTTGCTAAGGTCGAAGTTATCCGCCACGGTAAAGTAAGACGCGCAAAGCTCTACTATGTACGCGACAGAGTCGGCAAAGCAGCTAAGGTAAAAGAACAGATTTAATTGCGAAAGCTCCGCGTAACGCGGAGTTTTTTATTTTCCGGCGTCGAAAAACAAAAATAACAAAAAAGGAGAAACGGTCTTGAAAAAAAGTATCAACTTAAAACAGGAAAGAGCCGAAAGACTTGAAGAAATGAACAAAATGAGCCGCGGACTCAAAATTACATATATTGTTCTCGGCGTGCTTGTTATGTTCAGTCTTGTGCGTGCCGTTATGCTCGGAAACTATGAAAACGCCTTCCTTTGTCTGCTTGTTTTCTTTATGTTTTCGTTACCGAGCTTTGTCAAAAGAAAATTTCATCTCGATATTCCCAATATTCTCGAAATACTCGTTTTAATTCATATCTTTGCCGCGGAAATACTCGGAGAGCTTGCAAGCTTCTTTATAAATGTTCCTTTCTGGGATACAATGCTTCACACGGTATGGGGCTTTATCTGCGCCGCGTTCGGCTTTTCGCTTATAGATATTCTCAACCGCGACGACAAGATAAAATTCACCATTTCGCCTTTCTATGTTTCGGCGGCATCATTCTGTTTTTCTATGACGGTCGGCGTGATATGGGAATTTTTCGAATTCGGTATGGACAGGTTATTCGGGCTGGATATGCAGAAGGATACGGTAATAAACAGCTTCAATTCAACTCTGCTCGATCCGACGAAAAGCAATATACCGATAAAGATTTCCGGAATTACGGATACAGCCGTAAACGGAACGTCGCTCGGTATAAACGGCTACCTTGATATAGGTCTTTACGATACGATGGAGGATCTTTTCGTAAACTTTCTCGGCGCGCTTGTGTTCTGTATTATCGGTTATTTCTACATAAAGCATCGCGGAAAGTGCAAAATGGCAAAGAACTTCATTCCCACGCTCCGCACGGATGCAACGGAGGACGGAGCCGCCTTGGAGACAGAGGAAAATGAAAAATAAAAAACAGGCGGCGCTTGACATCGCAAGGTGTCTGCCGCTGGTGATGATAGTCGCGTTTGCCGTGATTTATTTTGTTTTCAGGGACGACATCACGGCGGACGCAATAAAGGATTTTGCACCGGAAAACGAATCGCTTGCCGTGCTTTTTATGATGCTTATCGGCGCCGCAAAAGGAATTTCCGTGTTCTGTCCGTTTATACTTATCGAGCTTATCGGCGCGCTTATATTCAAGGATAAGGTCGTTGCGATACTTGTAAATACCGCGGCGATAGCGGCAACCTTTACGTCGGCTTACCTTGTGGGAAGATGCTCGGGAAGCGTAATGGTTGACAAACTGCGCGAAAAATATCCGAAATTCAACGATTTTTATTCGCTTATAAAGCGGAACGGTACGTTTTCGGTGTTTGCCCTGCGTATAATCGGCGTGCTTCCGATGGACGTGGTCAGTATGTATTTCGGAGCGTCGAAAATAAGCTATCCGAAATATATTGTAATGAGCCTGCTCGGCGCCGCTCCCGACCTGATACTCGAAACGATAATAGGCGCGGAGCTGAAAAATTATCGCTCGCCGGTTTTCTGGATAGCTGTTGCGTGCAGACTTGCATTCACGGCGGTAACGCTCCTTGTTTATCGCGTGTGGATAAAGAAAAACAAAACGAAAAACGTTTCCGGAAATGAAAAATAAACAAAAACAGAGATGAGAAAATCACCTCTGTTTTTCTTTTTATAAGGCTTGCGCAAAACGATTGCGGAAGTCTTTTGCTTACCTTTATTTTCCAAAGAAAAGTAAGCTATGCCATTTTGTCGGCGAGCTGAGCGCCGCCGAGGATATGAAAATGAATGTGATGCACGCTCTGGCAGGCATCGGGGCCGCAGTTTGAAATTATGCGGTAACCGCCGGTAAGTCCCGCCGCTTTTGCTATTTTCGGAATGTTTTCAAAAATGTATGAAATTATTCCGCTGTTTTCGGGGGTTATTTCGTCAGCAGAGCCGATATGCTCTTTGGGTATAACGAGAATATGCACCGGCGCCTGAGGATTTATATCGTAAAACGCAAGGATTCTGTCGTCCTCATAAGCTTTTTTTGAAGGAATTTTTCCTTCGCAGATCATACAGAAAACGCAACCGTCCATTATTTTGACACCTTAAGAGAAGCGGCGATCTGCTCAAGCAGTTCAAGCTCTCTTGCCTTTCTTGCTTTTTCCGCCGCGATTTCCGCCTCTGCCGCGGCTTTGGCTTCTTCTGCGGCTTTTTTCTCGGCTTCTTCCTTGGCCTTGGCTTCGGCTGCGGCTTTTTCACGTTCTTTGTCCTCGCCCGTCAGCTCAAGACGCATCTTTTCGGCTTTCTTTGTTACGCTCATTACTATTTTAAGCAATATAAACATAACCAGCGCGATAAGAAGAAAGTCGATTATCGACTGAAGAAACGCGCCCCAGAGAATAGCAACCTCGGGAGTCGTAACGGTTTTCGTTCCGTCCGCCGCGATTTCGGCAACCTCGGGACGAATAACCCATTTCATATCCGAAAGGGAAGCATTGTTGGAAAGCAACGAGAGAATGGGCGCTATAAATCCCTTTGTGAACGCGGTCACTATCGCCGTGAACGCCGTCGCCACCGCAACGCCGACAGCCATATCGACAACATTGCCCTTTGAAATGAATTTTCTGAATTCCGCCCAGAAGCCTTTTGTTTTGTCTTTCATTGTGTTTTTCATTCCGATATCCTCCTTAAATCAGCTTTTTTATAATTTCGGGAAGCGACGAGAACGCTTCGCCGAGCTTTTCGGGATATTTCATTCCGCCCGCCATTGCGCTGTCGGGACGTCCGCCGCCGCCACCGCCGACAAACGTCGAAAGCTCGCGGAGAACAACCGGAGCCTTGACTCCTGCCGCAAGCGCGTCCTTGCCGCAGACGCAGACAAGAGAATATTTGCCGCCGCAGTCGGTTGAAATAACGGCTACGGTGTCGGGGTGATTTGCTTTTATATCATCGGAAAGAGTTCTTACCGTGTCAACGGGGAGAGAGGTCTGCATCGAAGCGATCTTTATCGCGCCGACGCTTTCCGCTTTTGCGAGCATTTCCGCAACGCCTGCCGACGCCGCCTTGAGCGACATCGCTTCAAGCTCCTTCTTTGCCTGCTTGAGCTCACTCTGAAGCGAAGCGATTTTTGTCGTTATTTCGTTTTCGTCGCTTATTTTGAGCGCGGAAAGCGCGGATTTTACCGTCGCGCCCTGAGCCTTTGCAAGCTCATATGCGCCCATACCCGAAACAAGCTCGATTCTTCTCGTGCCTGCGGCAACCGAGCTTTCGGAGAGAATTCTCACGCAGCCTATGCTTCCGGTCGAACGAACGTGCGTTCCGCCGCAAAGCTCGCTTGAGAAATCGCCCATTTTCACAACGCGGACGATATCGCCGTATTTTTCGCCGAAAAGCGCGATTGCGCCGGATTTCTTTGCCGATTCAAGATCGGTTTCGACGGTTACGACGGGAATATCTTCAAGTATTTTTTCGTTTATGATGCGTTCAACCCTGTCAAGCTCCTCTGCGGTTACGGCGGAGAAGTGAGTGAAGTCAAAGCGTCCTCTTTCGGCATCGACCATAGAGCCTGCCTGACGGATATGATCGCCGAGCACCTGACGCAGAGCCGCGTCGAGCAGGTGAACGGAGCTGTGATTGCGTGCGGTTGCGGCACGGCGCTCCGCGTCAACGCTGAGAGTAACCTTATCTCCGGCGGAGAAAGAGCCGCTTTCAACATGGCAGATGTGCAGATATACGCCGTCCGCCTTTTTTGTATCGGTCACTGTTGCTTTGCCGTTTTCGCTTTCGATTGTACCCGTGTCGCCGACCTGACCGCCGCCTTCGCCGTAGAAGCAGGTCGCCTTTGTGATGATTATCGCGTTTTCGCCGGAAACGTCCGCAGGCTCGTGCGTGTCGGGATCGACAACGGCGATTATTTCGCTTTCGTCCTCTGTCTTTTCGTAGCCGGTGAATACCGTCTTGTCGAATTCGGAGAAAAGGGATTTATCCTGCCAGCCGCTGATATTTCCTCTTGCGGCTCTTGCGCGGGCTTTCTGCTCGTCAAGACATTTTTTGTAGCCTTCCTCGTCTATTCCGAGTCCTCTTTCGGCTGCGATTTCGCGCGTGAGATCTATCGGGAAGCCGAACGTATCGGAAAGCCTGAAAACATCTGCGCCGTCGAGAGCTTTCGCTCCGCTTGCCTTTGCTTTTCCGGTGAGCGTGTCGAGAAGGTTCATTCCCGCCTCGACATTTGCGTCAAAGCGTTCCTCCTCCATGGACGCGATTTTGCTTATATAGCTGAATTTTTCCGTAAGCTCCGGATATGCGGAGAGATTTTCGTGCGCGACGACAGCCATTATATCCGAAAGGAAAGCGCCCTTTATTCCGAGGAGCTTGCCGTGACGGCACGCGCGGCGGAGAAGTCTGCGAAGAACGTAGCCTCTGCCCTCGTTTGACGGCATTACGCCGTCGGCGATAAGAAACGCCGAAGCTCTTGAATGGTCGGCGATTATACGCAGTGAAATGTCGGCTTTGGGATCGTCGTGATATTTTATTCCGGCTTTGTCGCTTATGGCGGTTATGATGTTCTTTATGGTGTCAACCTCAAACATACTGTCAACGCCCTGCATTACGCAGGCAAGACGTTCAAGTCCCATACCGGTATCTATGTTTTTCGAGGCAAGCTCGGTATAATTGCCGTTGCCGTCGTTGTTGAACTGCGAAAAAACGTTGTTCCAGATTTCCATATAGCGATCGCAGTCGCAGCCCGGTCTGCAATCGGGCTTTCCGCAGCCGTATTTTTCGCCGCGGTCAAAATATATTTCCGAGCAGGGACCGCAGGGACCCGAGCCGTGCTCCCAGAAGTTGTCCTCTTTGCCGAGGCGGACGATGTGATCCTCTCTCACGCCTATTTTGTCGCGCCAGATGGCATACGCCTCGTCGTCCTCCTTGTAGACCGAAGGCCAGAGCTTGTCCTCCGGAATTTCAAGCACCTTTGTGAGATATTCCCAAGCCCAAGGCAAAGCCTCCTGCTTGAAATAATCGCCGAAGGAGAAATTTCCGAGCATTTCGAAAAATGTGCCGTGACGAGCCGTATATCCGACGTTTTCTATATCGTTTGTGCGGATACATTTCTGGCAGGTCGCCATACGGCGACAGGGAGGGGTAAGCTCGCCCGTGAAATATTTTTTAAGCGGAGCCATTCCCGCCACTATGAGAAGAAGGGATTTGTCGTTTTCCGGAACGAGAGGATAGCTCCCGCGGCAGAGATGCCCCTTGGACTCAAAAAATGAGAGAAAAGACGCCCGCAGGTCGTTGAGTGATGTCCATTTCATAATTTCAGTTTGCCTTCCGATAAAAGTTTGATTTTTGCGCCGTTTGCGCGGCAAGTTATATTTATTATATTGCCTTGATGAAAAAATGTCAACATTCCCGCAGAAAAAATGTAAAAATTAACTTGACATATCGCAAAACAGATGATATACTTGTAAATTGCATTACAATGCTCGCAACAGTGCCTTTTTTTGAGATACCGCCGTCATAAAACGGTGAAAAATGTCGGAAAACGGCGTGCTTTTGCGGAGTGGAACGAATAAAAACAAAAGGCAGAGCAAGGGGAGTCCGCTCAGGGCGGAACGCTCTGCCGCAGAAAACTTGAATGGAGTGATCGTACATTGAGAACCAAACCCAAGCAGCTCGGTAAGAACGTAGTAAGACAGAGTTTTGCTAAGATCGACGAAATCCTCGAAATGCCCGATTTTCTCGAGATCCAGAAAAAGTCATATCAGTGGCTTTTGGACAAGGGACTCTCGGAAGTTCTGGCGGATGTTTCGCCTATCGTGGACTACTCAGGTAATCTCGTAATCGAATTCGTCGGCTATTCTATCGACGCGGAGCCGAAATATCCCGTTGAAGAATGCAAGGAACGCGACGTAAACTATGCTTCTCCGCTCAGAGTGACAGTCCGTCTTACGAACAAGTCAACGGGCGAAGTAAAACAGCAGGACATCTTTATGGGCGAATTCCCGCTGATGACAGACAGCGGCACGTTCGTTATCAACGGCGCGGAACGCGTTGTCGTTTCGCAGCTCGTCCGTTCTCCCGGTATGTATTATGATACCGCAATCGACAAAACGGGCAAGCAGATCCTTACCGCGCAGGTAATTCCTTACCGCGGCGCGTGGCTTGAATACGAAACTGACGCAAGCGACGTATTCTATGTCCGTATAGACAAAAACCGCAAAATACCGGTTACGATTCTTATCCGTGCGCTCGAAGAAGAAACCTCGACCGAAACGGGTATAAAGGCGCTTTTCGGCGACGATCCCAAGATAATCGCAACGATTGCAAAGGACGGTATGCAGGAGGAAGCCGACAAGAACGGCACGACTCCCTACGAAGAATCTCTCAAAGAGATATACAGAAAGCTCCGCCCGGGCGAGCCTCCGCTTATGGAGAGCGCGCAGATTCAGCTTACCAACACCTTCTTCGATCCGAAAAGATACGATCTCGGCGCGGTGGGCAGATACAAATTCGACAAAAAGACAGCGCTCGGCAGAAGACTTGCCGGACATACCCTTACAAGACCGGTTATCAATCCAATCACGGGCGAGCTTATGTTCGACGCCGGAAAAGAGCTTTCCCGCGAGGAAGCGCTCGAAATCGAGGACGCCGGCGTTACCGAAGCTTATGTAAAAGTGGGCGAGGACAAGGAATGCAAGGTCATTTCCAACGGAATGGTCGATTGCAAGAAGATATTCGGCATAGACTTAAAGGAAGAAGCCGGACTTGCCGAGAAGGTAAGCCTTGCGATGCTTCTTGAAATGCAGGAGCAGGCAGACGGCGATTTCGACGCTTTCAAAGAAGCCGTTATAAACGCGGCAAAGACGAGAATAAACGAATTTTCTCCCCGTCATATAACAAAGGAAGACATTTTCGCTTCCATCAACTATCTTATATGCCTTTCGCACGGCATAGGCACAACGGACGATATCGACCATCTCGGAAACCGTCGTATCCGCGCCGTAGGCGAGCTTATCCAGAACCAGATGAGAATAGGCTTCTCAAAAATGGATAAGAACATCAAGGAAAGAATGAACATTCAGGACGCGGATTCTCTCACTCCGCAGACGCTTATCAACAGCCGTCCGGTTGTCGGCGCGATCCGCGAGTTCTTCGGTTCATCGCCGCTTTCACAGTTCATGGATCAGAACAACCCTCTTGCAGAGCTTACCCACAAGCGTCGTCTTTCGGCGCTCGGCCCCGGCGGTATCTCGCGTGACAGAGCTTCGTTCGAGGTTCGTGACGTTCACTACACTCACTACGGACGTATCTGCCCGATAGAAACGCCCGAAGGTCCCAACATCGGTCTTATTTCGTATCTTGCGTGCTACGCAAAGCTCAATGATTACGGCTTTATCGAAGCTCCTTACCGCAAGGTCGATAAGGAAACCGGAAAGGTCACCGATATTGTTGAGTATATGACAGCCGATATCGAGGACGATTATATAATCGCGCAGGCGGGCGAGCCTGTCGATGAAGAAGGACGCTTCATCAACCGCAGAGTTCTCGTAAGAGAAAGAAACGAAATTATAGAAGTTCCCGCAAGCAAGGTTGACTATGTAGACGTTTCGCCGAGAATGGCGATATCCGTTGCGACGGGCTTTATTCCGTTCCTTGACAACGACGACAACTCCCGTGCGCTGATGGGCTCGAACATGCAGAAGCAGGCAGTGCCGCTTCTTATGACGGAATCTCCCATAGTCGCTACGGGCATGGAGCACAAGGCTGCGATAGATTCGGGAATATGTATTCTCGCAAAGGAAGCCGGAACTGTTGAATATGTAAGCGCAGACAAGGTGATCGTTGTCCGTGAAAACGGCATGAAGGATACCTATGAGCTTCTCAAATTCAAGCGTTCAAACCAAGGAACGTGCATAAACCAGCGTCCGATCGTAAGCGTCGGCGAAAAGCTTGAAAAGGGCGACGTTATCGCCGACGGTCCGGCTACGTCGAACGGAGAGATATCGCTCGGAAAGAACGCTCTCATCGGATTTATGACGTGGGAAGGCTACAACTACGAGGACGCCGTTCTTCTCAACGAGCGTCTTGTAAGAGATGACGTATATACCTCAATTCATATAGAAGAATACACGATAGAAGCAAGAGATACAAAGCTCGGACCGGAGGAGATCACGCGCGAGATTCCCAACTGCAGCGACGAAACCTTGAAGGATCTCGATCAGGACGGTATTATCCGCAACGGTACAGAGGTACGCGCGGGAGATATTCTCGTGGGTAAGGTCACGCCCAAGGGCGAAACCGAGCTTACGGCAGAGGAAAGACTCCTCCGCGCGATATTCGGCGAAAAGGCAAGAGAGGTGCGCGACACTTCGCTTCGTCTGCGCCACGGCGAGTCGGGCATAGTCGTTGACGTGAAAATATTTTCACGCGAAAACTCCGACGAGCTTTCTCCCGGCGTAAACAAGACGGTAAGAGTTTACGTTGCACAGAAGCGTAAGATCTCCGTCGGCGACAAGATGGCAGGACGTCACGGAAACAAGGGCGTTGTATCGAGAATACTTCCGCCCGAGGATATGCCCTATATGGCTGACGGTACTCCTCTTGATATAGTTCTTAACCCTCTGGGCGTGCCTTCCCGAATGAATATCGGTCAGGTGCTTGAAGTGCATCTCGGTATCGCGGCAAAGACGCTCGGCGTCAAGGTAATGACTCCGGCATTCGACGGAGCAAAGGAATCCGACATTACGGAAGCGCTCAAGGAAGCGGGACTCCGCGCCGACGGCAAGAGAATACTTTACGACGGCAGAACGGGCGAGCCCTTCGACAACCCCGTAACCGTAGGTATAATGTATTATCTCAAGCTCCATCACCTTGTTGACGATAAAATCCACGCAAGAAGCACAGGTCCTTACTCCGTTATCACGCAGCAGCCTCTCGGCGGTAAAGCGCAGTTCGGCGGTCAGCGTTTCGGAGAAATGGAGGTCTGGGCGCTCGAAGCATACGGCGCGGCATATACGCTTCAGGAAATACTCACCGTCAAGTCGGACGACGTAACGGGAAGAGTAAAGACCTTCGAAGCAATTGTAAAGGGACAGAACATACCCACACCGGGTGTGCCGGAATCCTTCCGCGTGCTTGTAAAAGAGCTTCAGTCGCTTGCGCTTGATATACGCGTTCTCGATGAGGACGGAAACGAAATAGAGCTTTCGCAGCTCAGCGACCTTGAGGACGAAGCAGGTCCCGTATACGTTACGGAAGAAGACGTCGGCACGGCGGTCGCGGGCGACGGCGAAACCGATGATATGCTCGTCGAAGATGAAAACGGCGAAGTTATCGACGATGACGACGATGATTTTTCCGATGAATTTTCCGAAGAGTACGGCGACGAAATCGACGACGATTTCGGCGATGATGAATGAGAGGGGAGAAATATAAATGGCAAAAAATGTTTTCGATTCTATAAAGATCGGGCTTGCCTCTCCCGAAATGATAAGAAGCTGGTCTCACGGTGAGGTAACAAAGCCGGAAACCATAAACTACCGCACGCTGCGCGCCGAAAAGGACGGACTTTTCTGCGAAAAAATCTTCGGACCGACAAAGGACTGGGAATGTCTTTGCGGAAAGTACAAGCGCGTGCGCTACAAGGGCAAGGTCTGCGAAAAGTGCGGAGTTGAGGTAACAACCAAAAAGGTTCGCCGCGAGAGAATGGGACATATAGAGCTTGCAGCTCCCGTGTCCCACATCTGGTATTTCAGAGCCATTCCTTCAAGAATGGGAACAATACTTGACATCTCTCCGAGAGCGCTTGAAAAGGTGCTTTACTTTGCGCAGTATATAGTTCTCGACCCGGGCAACACTCCGCTTGAAAAGAAGCAGATGCTTTCCGAGCGCGAATATCGCGATATGTACGAAAAGTACGAAAACGATTTCCGCGTGGGTATGGGTGCGGAGGCTATAAAGGAGCTTCTTCACGAGATAGATGTCGATAAGCTTTCCGAGGAGCTTAAAGCCGAGCTTGACGCTTCCTCCGGTCAGAAAAAGCTGAAGATAATAAAAAGACTTGAAGTTGTCGAGGCGTTCCGCCGTTCAGGAAACAAGCCCGAATGGATGATACTTGACGTTGTTCCCGTAATTCCGCCGGAAATCAGACCTATGGTTCCTCTTGACGGCGGCAGATATGCGACGTCGGACCTTAACGACCTTTACCGTCGTGTTATCAACAGAAACAACCGTCTTAAAAAGCTTATGGAGCTTATGGCTCCCGAAATAATCATAAAGAACGAGAAGCGTATGCTTCAGGAAGCAGTGGACGCGCTGATAGACAACGGCCGTCACGGCAAGCCCGTCACCGGCGGTTCGAGCAGCCGTCCGCTCAAATCTCTTTCGGAGATGCTGCGCGGCAAGCAGGGACGTTTCCGTCAGAACCTGCTCGGCAAGCGTGTCGACTATTCCGGACGTTCCGTTATCGTCGTAGGTCCGTCGCTCAAGATTTATCAGTGCGGACTTCCGAAGGAAATGGCACTCGAGCTTTTCAAGCCGTTCGTTATGAAGCGTCTTGTCGAAACGCAGAATGCGTCGAACATCAAGGACGCAAAGAAGAAAGTAGAAAGAGTAAGCCCTGAGGTATGGGACGCTCTTGAAAACGTAATAAAGGATCACCCCGTTCTTCTCAACCGTGCTCCCACGCTTCACCGTCTGTCGATTCAGGCGTTCGAGCCGATACTTGTCGAGGGCAGAGCGATAAAGCTTCATCCGCTTGTATGTACGGCGTTCAACGCCGACTTCGACGGCGACCAGATGCCTGTTCACGTTCCGCTTTCGAGCGAAGCTCAGGCAGAGGCAAGATTCCTTATGCTTTCGGCAAACAACTTCCTCAAGCCCGCCGACGGTAAAGCCGTTACCGTTCCTTCTCAGGATATGGTGCTTGGTTCTTACTATCTGACGATAGACCGCGCCGGCGAAAAGGGCGAGGGCGGCTTCTACCGCGATTTCGACGAGGCTATGATGGCTTACGAAAACGGCTATCTCGGAATTCACGCGCCGATAAAGGTCAGAGTTTCAAAGGAAATAGACGGCGTTGTCCACACGGGAATAATCGACGCCACGCTCGGTCGTCTTATATTCAACAAGCCGATTCCGCAGGATCTCGGATTTGTTGACAGAAGCGATCCCGCAAAGCTCCTCGATCTTGAGGTTGCTTTCCCGACGGCGAAAAAACAGCTCGGCGAGATAGTCGACCGCACGATAAAGAAGCACGGTCCGACCGTCACCGCTCAGGTGCTTGACGATATCAAAGCCAACGGCTTCAAATATTCCACAAAGGCTTCGATCTCCATTTCCGTAAGCGATATGACCGTTCCGGAGGAGAAGAAGGAGCTTATCACCGCAGCAGAGCACGAGGTTGAACAGATAACAAAGAACTTCCGTCGCGGTCTTCTTTCCGACAAGGAACGCTACGACAGCGTAATCAAGGTCTGGGAAGAAACAACAAAGAAGGTTGAGGAAGCGCTTCTTGCGTGCCTCTCCAGATATAACCCGATAAAGATGATGGCTGACTCGGGCGCGCGTGGTTCTATCGCGCAGATGAAACAGCTGGCAGGTATGCGCGGACTTATGTTCTCCGCAACCGGTAAAACAATGGAAATACCGATCAAGTCGAACTTCCGTGAAGGTCTTAACGTTCTTGAATATTTCATCGGCGCAAGAGGCTCGCGTAAGTCGCTTTCGGATACGGCGCTTAAAACAGCCGACTCCGGTTACCTTACAAGACGTCTTGTCGACGTATCGCAGGATGTCATCGTAAGAGAGGACGACTGCGGAACGAGAGAAGGCATCTGGGTAAGCGACGTAAAGGACGGCAACTCCGTTATCGAGCCGCTTGAAGATCGTCTGCCCGGAAGATACCTTATAGGCGACGTTGTTGACAAAACAACGGGCGAGGTTATCGCCCACGACGGCGAATTCATCACGCCCGATACGGCAAAGAAAATCGTCGCTTCTGGCGCCGAAAGAGTACACGTCCGTTCGATTCTCAAATGCAAATCCAAACACGGCGTATGCGCTCACTGCTACGGCTCTGACATGGCTTCCGGAAAGACTGTCAGCGTGGGCGAGGCTGTCGGCATAATCGCCGCTCAGTCCATAGGCGAGCCCGGTACGCAGCTTACGATGAGAACGTTCCATACCGGCGGTATCGCGGGATCGGATATCACGCAGGGCCTTCCGAGAGTCGAAGAGCTCTTTGAAGCGCGCAGACCGAAGAAAACGGCTACGATTGCCGAGGTCAACGGCACCGTCAGAATTGCGGACGCAAAGAAGACGAGAAACGTCATAATTACCACAGCCGAGGGCGAGGAAACGGTATATCCCATTCCGATCGGCACAAAGATTCTTGTTTCCGAAGGCTCTTATGTATCGCGCGGCGATGCGATTACGGAAGGTAATATGAGCCTTGCCGACATAACGAGAATAAACGGTCTTGACGCGGTTTACGATTATATCATCCGCGAGGTTCAGAGAGTTTACCGTTCGCAGAGCATCAAGATAAACGATAAGCACATTGAGGTTATCGCGCGTCAGATGACAAGAAAGGTAAGAATCGAGGACGGCGGAGACACAACGCTTCTCACGGGAAGTATGGCTGACATAACCGAGTTTGTTTCGGAAAACGAAGAGATCGAGCGCAGAATCGCCGCAGGCGAAAGAACGCTCCGTCCCGCTACGGCAACTCCCGTTCTTCTCGGTATCACAAAGGCAGCTCTTCAGACGGATTCGTTCCTTTCCGCAGCTTCCTTCCAGGAAACGACAAAGGTTCTTACGGACGCCGCAATCAAGGGCAAGGTGGATAACCTTCTCGGACTCAAAGAGAACGTTATCATCGGTAAGCTCATTCCCGCCGGAACGGGACTTGCGTGCTATCGCGACGTTGAAGTCGAGCGCGCACCCAAGCCCGAAGACGAGGAAGAGCAGATGTACCGTCGTCGCGGTGTTATCATCCCCGTATAATCGGGAGCCGGAAAAAACAAACTCAAAAAACAGGAAGGCACGCGACGAAAATGCGCGTGCCTTTGATTTTTGTGCAAAAAAACGGAAATAATACTCTTTATAAGAGAGAAAATTTCTGAAAATTCCGTTGACAAAACGACTTTATGATGGTATGATATAGGATATGTAAGTGCGCAATTAAAAGTGTGCGCATTTGCAAAAATAAACGGTATCTGCCTTTCGGAACCGCCCGAAAGGATAGATATATAAACATTTTATTTATTAAAAACGAAAGGAGGAAACGATTAATGCCTACCTTTAACCAGCTTGTCCGCAACGGTCGTCAGGAACGCCAGTACAAGTCCAAAGCTCCCGTGCTTCAGAAAGGCTTCAACTCGATCAAAAAATCGACAACCGATCTCAGCTCGCCGCAGAAGAGAGGCGTATGCACAAAGGTGACGACACAGACTCCCAAAAAGCCTAACTCCGCTCTCCGTAAGATTGCCAGAGTAAGACTTACAAACGGTCTTGAAGCGACATGCTATATCCCCGGTATAGGCCACAATCTTCAGGAACACTCGGTTGTTCTTATAAGAGGCGGCAGAGTGCGTGACCTGCCCGGTGTACGTTACCACATCATCCGCGGTACGCTTGACGCACAGGGCGTTGCCAATCGTAAACAGGCGCGTTCTCTGTACGGTGCAAAGCGCGGCAAGAAAGCCGCAAAATAAGACCGCATAACAAATGCGGAAAAGGTATTAAAATCTTATCGCAAGCGCTTTTGCTTTTGATAGATAATATGTTTATATTACCCGCGCAAATATGTGCGGGCGGACGGCAGAGCATCTTTTCAAAATGACAAAGCACAGCGGGAGGAAACTTTCGAGTACCTATGATATTCATTTTATGTGAAGGAGGGAATAACAGTGCCAAGAAGAGGTCAGATTTCCAAGAGAGATGTCTTGCCGGATCCGCTTTATAACTCAAAAGTAGTTACAAAGCTTATCAACAACGTTATGGAAGACGGCAAAAAGGGCGTAGCTCAGAAAATCGTTTACGACGCATTCGCAACGGTTGAAAGCAAAACGGGAAAGCCTGCCCTTGACGCATTTACGGAAGCATTGAACAACATTATGCCCGTACTTGAAGTCAAGGCTCGCAGAGTCGGCGGTTCGACTTATCAGGTTCCTATGGAGGTTCGCCCCGAAAGAAGACAGACTCTGGGACTTAGATGGCTCGTGCTTTTCTCAAGAAAACGCGGCGAGCGCAATATGTCCGAAAGACTTGCCGGAGAAATTATGGACGCCGTAAACAATACGGGCGCCTCCGTCAAGAAAAAAGAAGAAATGCACAAGATGGCAGAAGCCAACAAGGCATTCGCACACTACAGATATTGATCATTTTGCCGACGAATTGTTCGCAGCGAGTATCAAACTGAACAACAAATTATTATTTAAGGAGCTTAAACATGCCAAGAGAATATACGCTTGAACATACAAGAAATATTGGTATCATGGCTCACATCGACGCCGGCAAAACGACTACCACCGAAAGAATTCTTTATTACACCGGTAAGACACACAAGCTTGGCGAAACCCATGACGGCTCTGCCACCATGGACTGGATGGAGCAGGAGCAGGAAAGAGGTATCACAATTACCTCTGCCGCAACCACTTGTTTCTGGAAAGGTAACAGAATCAACATCATAGACACGCCCGGACACGTTGACTTTACGGTCGAGGTTGAGCGTTCGCTCAGAGTGCTGGACGGTTCGGTGACGGTTTTCTGTGCCAAAGGCGGTGTTGAGCCACAGTCTGAAACCGTATGGCGTCAGGCTGACAAATACGGAGTCCCGAGAATGGCTTATGTCAACAAGATGGACATAAACGGCGCGGACTTCTATCGCGTACTCAAAATGATGAAGGAACGTCTTAAAACAAATCCCGTTCCGATTCAGCTTCCTATCGGTAAAGAGGATACCTTCAGAGGTATTATCGACCTTATCAATATGGAAGCGGACGTCTATTACGACGATCTGGGCAAGGATATGCGCGTTGAGCCTATCCCTGCCGATATGGTAGAGCTTGCAAACGAATACAGACAGAGCATGATAGAGGCAATCGCCGAATCTGACGAGGATCTGTTTGAAAAGTATTGCGGCGGCGAAGAATTGACAACGGAAGAAATCAAGAAAGCGCTCAGAAAGGAAACCATCGCAAACAAGGTGGTTCCCGTAACGTGCGGTACGTCCTACAAAAACAAAGGCGTACAGAAGCTTCTTGACGCCATCGTCGATTATATGCCCGCGCCTACCGATATTCCGCACATCCGCGGTATAAACCCCGAAACAGAGCAGGAGGAAGAAAGACCTTCTTCCGACGACGCTCCGTTCGCGGCACTCGCATTCAAGATAATGACCGACCCCTATGTGGGCAAGCTCTGCTTCTTCCGTGTTTATTCGGGCTGCATCAACGCAGGCGAATCCGCGCTGAACACCGAAAAGGGAGTAAGAGAGCGTTTCGGTCGTATTCTTCAGATGCATGCAAACGAGAGAAAGGACATAGAAGCTTGCTACGCAGGTGATATTGCTGCCGTTGTCGGAACAAAGAATACGACAACAGGCGACACACTGTGCGATGAAAAGCATCCTATCGTTCTTGAATCGATGGAATTCCCCGAACCCGTTATCAAGGTTGCAATCGAACCCAAGACAAAAGCGGGTCAGGAAAAGATGGGCATAGCCCTTTCCAAGCTGGCGGAAGAGGACCCGACCTTCAGAACCTATACGGATGAAGAAACAGGTCAGACAATTATCGCCGGCATGGGCGAGCTTCACCTTGAAATCATCGTAGACAGACTTCTGCGCGAATTCAAGGTAGAGGCAAACGTGGGCAAGCCTCAGGTTTCATATAAGGAAACCATCACAGCCACAGCTGATGAAGACTGCAAGTATGCACGTCAGTCCGGCGGTAAAGGTCAGTACGGTCACGTCAAGATAACGATCGAACCGAACGAACCCGGCAAGGGCTACGAATTCATCAACAAAGTTGTTGGCGGAGAAGTTCCCAAGGAATATATCCCTGCGGTTGATGCAGGTATTCAGGGTGCGATGCAGTCCGGTATTCTTGCCGGCTACAACGTAGTCGACGTAAAAGTAACCCTTAACGGCGGTTCTTATCATGAAGTGGACTCGTCTGAAATGGCATTTAAGATAGCGGGTTCGATGGCCTTCAAAAATGCCATGAGAAAAGCTTCACCGATACTTACGGAACCGATCATGAAGGTCGTCGTAATTACGCCTGACGATTATCTCGGAGATGTTATCGGCGATATCAACTCGCGCCGCGGAAACATTCAGTCAATGGATCCGCTCAACGGCGCAACGCAGGTAACCGCATCAGTGCCTCTTTCCAATATGTTCGGATACGCAACAGACCTTCGTTCAAAAACACAGGGCAGAGGTCAGTATTCAATGGAACCCAGCCACTTCGCTCAGGTACCGAAGAACATCGCGGAAGAGATAATGGCCGGCAGAAAATCCGGCAACTAATTCACACAAAAAATTAAAAAATAAATGCGAGGCATAAAAGCTTCGCAAAACAAGGAGGATTTTATAATGGCAAAGGCTCATTTCGAAAGAACCAAACCGCACGTAAACATTGGTACGATCGGACACGTTGACCACGGTAAGACAACTCTTACAGCAGCTATCACAAAGGTGCTTTCTCTCGCAAACGGCAAGAACGAATTCCTTGCTTATGATCAGATCGATAACGCTCCCGAGGAAAAGGCTCGTGGTATTACAATCAACACAAGACACGTTGAATACGAAACAGAAAAACGTCACTATGCACACGTTGACTGCCCCGGACACGCAGACTACGTTAAGAACATGATTACAGGTGCAGCTCAGATGGATGGTGCTATCCTTGTTGTTGCTGCTTCCGACGGTCCCCTTCAGCAGACACGCGAGCACGTTCTTCTTGCCCGTCAGGTTGGCGTTCCCGCGATCGTAGTTTACCTCAACAAGTGCGACCTCGTTGACGACGACGAACTTCTTGAACTCGTTGAAATGGACATTCGTGACCTTCTCAACCAGTACGAGTTCCCCGGCGACGATACTCCCATCATCCGCGGCTCCGCAAGAGAAGCGCTTGAAAGCACATCCACAGACATCAACGCTCCCGAATATAAGTCCATTCTCGAACTTATGAACGTTGTTGACGAATACATTCCTACTCCCGAAAGAAAATCCGATCTTCCGTTCCTTATGCCTGTCGAGGACGTATTCTCCATCACAGGTCGTGGTACGGTTGCTACGGGCAGAGTTGAGAGAGGTACTGTTAAAGTTGGCGACGTAGTTGAAATCGTTGGTCTTTCCGATGAAAAGAAGAGCACAACGGTTACAGGCGTTGAAATGTTCAAGAAGCTTCTTGATCAGGCTGAAGCAGGCGATAACATCGGCGCGCTTCTTCGTGGTATTCAGAAGAACGAAATCGAAAGAGGACAGGTTCTCTGCAAACCCGGTTCCATCCATCCTCACACAAAGTTCGTAGGTCAGGTTTACGTTCTTACAGAAAAAGAAGGCGGACGTAAGAAACCCTTCTTCCCCGGCTATCGTCCTCAGTTCTATTTCAGAACAACAGACGTTACGGGCGTAATCAGCCTCCCCGAAGGCGTTGAGATGTGCCGTCCCGGCGATAACGTTGATATGACAGTTGAGCTTATCACTCCTATCGCTATTGAAAAGGGACTTAACTTCGCTATCCGTGAAGGCGGCAGAACAGTCGGTTCCGGCGTTGTTGCCACAATCATTGAGTAATTGAAATGATGATTTTTCGGGGCAGGGCAACCTGCCCCGAAAAAATTATAAAAGATCTTTGGGGAATGGTGTAAATCCATACCGGCAGTTATAGTCTGCGAACGCCTTCGGGCGCCGATGAGGTGTAACTCCTCAACCGACGGTACAGTCCGGATGAGAAAAGATTTGCGGATATTACAGCTCCGCTTTTTCCCCTGAGTTTTCGGGGATTTTTTTATTTCCCTGAAGAAAGGGAAAATATGAAAGAAAATAAAATCAGCGTAAAATCAATAGCAACGGTGGGCGTGCTCGGCGCCGTTGCGACCGTACTTATGTATCTTGAATTTCCGCTTGCGTTTCTCATTCCGAGCTTTGTGAAATTTGATTTTTCCGATCTTCCGGCGTTGCTTGCGTCGTTTGCGCTCGGCCCGATCGCGGGAATCGCGGTGTGCCTTATAAAATGCGTGATACATATTGCGGTATCGTCAAGCGCGGGAGTGGGAGAGCTTGCAAACTTCATTTTAGGGTGCTGTTTCGTTCTGCCCGCCGGAATAATATACAAGCGTATAAAAACCAAAAAGTCAGCGCTCATCGGCTCTTTAACGGGATCTGTCGTGATGGCGGCAGCGAGTTTTCCCGTAAATTATTTTATAACGTATCCTTTCTATATGAAAGCTTACAGCCTTACAAAAGAAACGATTGTTTCAATGTACAGGGCAATTCTTCCGTCCGTAAAAGGACTTGCGCAGGCACTTCTTATCTTCAACGTGCCGTTTACCCTTGTCAAAGGACTTATTGTTTCGACAATAGTTTTCTTTACCTACAAAAGACTTTCGCCCGTTCTTCACGGAAGAAAATAATTCTGAAAACAAACGCATAGAATTGTGTAACAACATAAATCGGGAGTAAAAAATATGCTTTTATCCATAGCAAGTTCCATATCCGACTTTTTTCTGAACACCGTGGGCAAAGAGCTTTGTGTGTTCTTCTGCTCGATGATACCGATAATAGAGCTTCGCGGCGCGGTGCCGCTCGGCGCGGCGTTCAAAATGCCCCCGCTTCAGACGTATCTTCTCAGCGTTCTCGGAAATATGGTTCCCGTGCCTTTTATATTGCTTTTCATAAAAGGCATAATCCGCCTGATGCAGAAGACAAAGACCTTCGCCGGATTTGCGGACTGGCTTCTTTCAAAAGCCGAAAAAAACAAAGAAAAGATATCAAAATACGGCTTCTGGGGAGTTGCCGTGTTTATAATGATACCTCTTCCGGGAACGGGCGCATGGACGGGTAGCCTTGTGGCAGCGGTGCTCGATATGCCGTTCTGGAAGGCTATGCTTTCAGCTCTGCTCGGAGTTATGGCGGCGGGAGTTATAATGCTGCTTATATCATACGGCATCGCAGGTATAGTATAAAAATATAAAATTTCTATTGCATTATTGAAAATGCTGTGTTATAATACTTGTATCTTATCAAGAGAGGCGGAGGGACTGGCCCTGTGAAGCCCGGCAACCTGTATTTTATACAAGGTGCCAATTCCCGATAGATGAGATTTGTTTTAAGCATTTCGGTCGTCTTGGGGAAATCCAAGGCGATTTTTATTCGGGACTGTTAAGAAATAATAGCTTAAAAGGAAAAACAAAAATGGCAACAAGATTTTTTGCAACCGAATCGGTGACGGAAGGTCATCCCGACAAGGTCTGCGACAGAATTTCGGACAGCGTGCTCGACGCGCTTCTCCGTCAGGACGAAAATGCGCGCTGCGCGTGCGAAACGGCGGTTACAACTCAGCACGTTCTTGTGATGGGCGAGATAACGGCAAACGCGGATATAGACGTTGAAAAAACGGTAAGAGACGCGGTCCGCGACATCGGCTACACAAAAAAAGAATACGGCTTTGACTGCGACAACCTTAAAATTCTCAATCTTATACATACTCAGTCGCCTGATATAGCGATGGGCGTGGACGAATCGCTTGAAGCAAAAGAGGGCGACGGCGACGGCTTTGACATCGGCGCGGGCGATCAGGGAATGGTATTCGGTTATGCGTGCAGAGAAACGGAAAACTTTATGCCGCTCGGATATTCGATAGCCACAAATCTTTCCAAAAGGCTTGCGGCTGTAAGAAAAAGCGGCGATATAGGCTATCTTCGTCCGGACGGAAAAACTCAGGTGACCGTTCAGTACGACGGCGACACTCCCGTAAGACTTGACAACATAGTTGTTTCCGCGCATCACGATCCGGAGGCTACCCAGAAGCAGATACGCAGTGACATAATAGAAAAGGTTATTTATCCCGTCGTACCGAAGCATTTAATTGACGCGGATACAAAAATATATGTAAATCCGACGGGCAGATTTGTTGTCGGCGGGCCGGACGGAGACAGCGGTCTTACCGGAAGAAAAATAATCGTCGATACCTACGGCGGATATTCAAGACACGGCGGCGGCGCATTTTCCGGCAAGGACGCAACAAAGGTTGACAGAAGCGCCTGCTATGCGGCAAGATATGCGGCAAAAAACATAATAGCGTCGGGCGCAGCCGACAGATGCGAGGTTCAGATAGCTTATGCCATAGGTGTTGCGCATCCGCTTTGCGTGAACGTAAACACCTTCGGAACGGGAAAAGCTCCCGATGAGAAAATCGCAAAGGCTCTGCGCGAAACGGTGGATTTCCGTCCTGCCGCAATAATTTCGTATTTCGGACTCAGAAAGCCGATATTTGCTCCGCTTTCGGCATACGGCCATTTCGGAAGAGAAGAGCTTGGCGTTCGCTTTGAGAAAACCGACGTAGCCGACATAATAGCCGACAAGCTCGCGCTCAGACTCTGACGGGACAAAACAAAATAACAAACGGGCGACCTTTTTCATATCATATGATAAAAGCAAAAAGGAGCCCGTTATGTATATATTCATAAGGATTTTTCTTTCACTTTGCATTTTTTACGGAATTTATATTCTTGCGGCGGCACTTATCGCATTTTGCGCCGGCAGGGAGCTGAAACGCCGCAGCTGTGAGTGCGACGGCGGTGAAATAAGCATATATGCGGATTCCGAAAATGTGGAATACTGCATAAGAGCCGCGATAGCGGAATCTGCGTTCAGGGTGAAAAAAATAACGGTGAACATTCCGCAGTCATCTCCCGAGCGGGAAAAAACGGCGGAAATCGCCGAAAAATTCAGAAGAAAATACAAAAATATAAAGATAAATTATAGCTGAAGGAGGTCGGATCGGACGGTATGGAAATCGGCGAGGAGCTTATAAAAATTTCCGGAATTATTGAAAAAATAATATATCAGAACGAAGAAAACGGCTATACCGTCTGCGATATCGCAACCGATGACGACGAGCTTGTCACGGCGGTGGGCATTATGCCGTATCTTTGCGAGGGCGAAAGCATAGAAGCCGGCGGAAAGTGGACGATGCATCCGCAGTTCGGACATCAGTTTGCGGTTGAATATTACGAAAAACAGCTTCCTTCAACCGAAAGCACGATACTCAAATATCTTGCGTCTGGCGCAGTGCGCGGAATAGGCAAGGCTACGGCAAAGCGTATAGTCGAAAAATACGGGCTTGACAGCTTCGACGTTATCGAAAAAAATCCCGAATGGCTTGCCGATATTTCCGGAATTTCTCCGAAAAAGGCAAAGGAAATAGGGGAAAGCTTCAGAGCGCAGTTCGGTATGCGCTCGGTTATGATGTTCTGCCGTGATTATTTCGGAGCGCTGACATCGGTGAAAATATATAAGCGCTTCGGCAGCGGAGCAGTGGATATGATAAAAGCAAATCCGTATCTTCTGTGCGACGAAATAAGCGGAATAGGCTTTGAAAAAGCCGACGCCGTCGCGCGCTCGCTCGGAATTCCGAAGGATTCGAGGGAGAGGATTGCCGCGGGAATAAAATTTGTGCTTACATACAATCAGTATTCCGGCGGACACGTTTATCTTCCGCAGAACAAGCTTGTCGAAACGTCGTGCAAGCTGCTTTCGTGCAGTGCGGACGACGCCGAAAACGAGCTCGGAGCGCTTGTGATGCGCGGCGAGCTTGTGCTTGAAAAGCTTGACAAAAGAAACTGCATTTACACAAAGGAATCTCACAGGGCGGAAAAATATATAGTTGAAAAGTTGGACGAGCTGTCAAAGGCGGATCACAGCATAGATACGGCAAATGTTTCGGCGCTGATAGAGCGTGTGGAGGTTGAAAACGGGATATCGTATGCAAAGCTTCAGAAAAAGGCGATAACGGATTCACTTTGTCAGGGCGTATTTGTGCTTACGGGCGGCCCCGGAACGGGCAAGACAACCGTTGCAAAAGCAATAATACGGATATTTGAAACGCTCGGACTTCCCGTTGCGCTTTGCGCGCCGACAGGTCGCGCCGCCAAAAGAATGACGGAGGCTACGGGCAGGGAAGCGAAAACCATTCACCGCCTGCTCGAAACCGAGCGCGGCTCGGACGACGAGCCGAAATTTCACCGCGGCGAAAATTGCCCGCTCGATGAGGACGTTATACTTGTGGACGAATCTTCGATGATAGATATTTATCTTATGGAGGCGCTTCTGCGCGCCGTAAGACCGACCGCACGCCTTATTATGATAGGCGACGCAAGTCAGCTTCCGCCGGTGGGACCCGGGTGCGTGTTCAGGGATATCATAGCTTCAGACAGATACAATACGGTTGAGCTTAAATATATTTTCCGTCAGGCTATGGAAAGTCAGATTGTCACAAACGCGCACGCGGTAAACGACGGCGAGCATATAGACCTTACGAAAAAGGACGGAGATTTCTTTTTTCTTCCGCGCGAAACGGACGAGCTTACCGCGCAGACCGTAGTTGAGCTTTGCAAAAAGCGACTGCCGAAAAGCTACGGACTTTCCGTGTTTGACGGCATACAGGTCATAACGCCGTCGAAAAAGGGCGTTGCCGGAACGGAAGCGCTTTGCAGTGCGCTTCAGAGCGCAATAAATCCGCCTTCAAAAAGCAGGAAGGAATTCCGTCGCAAAACGACCGTGCTTCGTGAGGGCGACAAGGTTATGCAGGTGAAAAACAATTACGGCATAACGTGGATCCGCACGGACGGCGAAGAAGGAACGGGCGTTTTCAACGGAGATATCGGAGTTATAGTCAAAATAAGCAGCTCCGAAGAAAAAATAACCGTCGATTACGACGGCAAAATAGTTGAATACGATTTTATATCGGCGGAGGAGCTTGAGCTTGCTTATGCCGTTACGGTGCATAAAAGTCAGGGCAGCGAATATCCGATAGTCATCATTCCGCTTTACCGTTATACGCCGAAGCTGCTTACGAGAAATCTTCTTTATACGGCGATAACAAGAGCGCAGAATATGGTTGTTCTTGTCGGCGACGGGGCGGTTGCCGATATGATGGTGGACAACAACCGTCAGACAAAGCGTTATACGGGGCTTGAATATTTTCTCGGGAGGTTTGACGAAAATGAAGCTGACTGAGCTTATTTTTCCGCCGAAATGTCTTCTGTGCGGAAAGGTGACGCACGGCGAATATCTTTGCGGCGACTGCGCCGGAAAATATAAAGCCGTTTGCGAAAAGCCCTGCGATATCTGCTTCAGAGCGCAAGCCGATTGCCGATGTCATCACATAGACGGGGTTGATGCGGAAATTCACGTTTTTGAATTCGAGGGGGAAATATCGAGAAAGCTTATATATTCTCTCAAACACAAAAACAGCAGACGTCTGCGCGAATTTCTTGCCGGCGAATGCAAACGCGCGCTGATGTCGGCAATAACCGATATAGGCGGCTTTTCGGAATGTGTGCTTACATATGCTCCGCGAAGCAGGGACAGCATAGACGAATACGGCTTTGATCATGCAAAGGAGCTTTGCAGAATAATATCGCGTCTGACCGAAATTCCGATGCAGACGCTCATTGTTCACGGGAAAAGCTCGCAAAAGCAAAAGGAGCTTACCGCCCGTGAAAGACGCGACAACGCCGAAAGCACATATTCGGGCGCAAAAAATGTCAGGGCGCCGTATAAGGTTATAATAATAGACGATGTTACGACCACGGGAAGCACAATATCAAGCTGTGCAAAAATCGTAAGGGCGCTCGGCGCGGAATATGTGGCTGCGCTCACGGTGGCATATACTCCGAAAAAAAGAACATAAAAGAGGTGATATCACTTGACAAAGACAAATAAAAAAAGACTTTTTATAATAGTCCTTTGCGCTGTTTTAATGGCAATGGCATTGCTTTTTGCATATGTTTTAAGATATCATTTCTGGCGCATTTACGGATTTTTCGACGGAATGAGAAAAGGCGAAAAGGGACTTCTTTCGCAGATAAGCGTTGACGCGGCAGAGCTTAAAGGCTTTGAAATATCGGAGCTTGAGGGCACGGAGGGCATAATATACAGCAACGTACTTTGGCTTGTGAATTCCTCGCATCCGCTTTCGGAGCAGGATGTTCCCGCCGTTGCCGTGATAGACGATGATAACAGCGTCAGCACCTATGTTCTTTATGATCTGGAAAGACTTTTTGCCGAGGTAAAAAATCGCTTCGGAAAGGATTTGCTTCTGACAAGCACCTATCGGACACGCGAATATCAGGCGTGGGTATATGAAACCAATCCTTACGCGGTTCCGGCAGGCACAAGCGAACACGAAACGGGACTTGCCGTCGATGTGAAGATAGACGGATATCCGCAGAAAAGATTTATAAACAGCAACGTCGGCAGATGGGTAGCGAAAAATTCATATAAGTTCGGATTTATCATACGTTATACCATGTGGGGCGAAAAGATGACGGGCGTCGAATATGAGCCGTGGCATCTGCGTTATGTAAGCGAACCCCACGCCGAGATAATATACCGCAGTAAGATTACGCTTGAAGAATATGCCTCTCTTTACGAGGACGGACAATTTTATTCTTTCGGAGATTATGTTATATCTCATCAGTCCGGCTCGGAGGGGAAGCTGCTCTTTCCCGATACGGATAAAAACATTTATGTTTCTCCCGATAATGCCGGAGGGTATTATATCTGGGGGAAAAGATAAAAAGAAATGCGTCGATGAAATCGGCGCATTTTTTGATATTGATACGGATATTTTCATAATGATTTTCCGCAAATGATAAAACCGCCTTTACCCTACGGGAATCGATTCTCGCAGCTCTACGCTGCTCGGTCGTCGCGGCTCTGACAGCCTAGTTAAAGGCTGTCATTCACTACCGCTCCTTCGATTCCCTCGGAGCAAAAAAATAAAAGCACCCACAGGGTGCTTTTATTTTTTTGGTGACCCCTACGGGAATCGAACCCATGATTGCGCCGTGAGAGGGCGCCGTCTTAGCCGCTTGACCAAGGGGCCATAGTCCTTTGCGGAACAATGGTATTATACCATACAGTTTTATAAAATGCAAGATGTTTTTTACTTATTTTTGATTATTTTTTAAGATATTCTTCAAGGCAAAGCCCCGATTTTTTGATTTTTTCCGCATTTTCCTTGCCGACATAACGCCAATGCCACGGTTCAAAAGCAATTTTGGTTATATTCTCTTTGCCTTTCGGATAGCGCAGAATATAGCCGAAGCGATAAGCATTTTCGCAAAGCCAATCATAATACGGACTGTTTTCAAAATCCGTTGTGGCGGTGGCTCTGTCGTGCATATCAACGCAAAGTCCGCTCTGATGCTCGCTTTCTCCCGGGCGGGCTGTATAGCGCGCGGCGAGCTTTTCCGCTTTTTCGCGGCTGTAACCCATATTTTCATAGTCCTTTGCGGAGCTTTCAAACAGATATTTTTGCATATCATAGCTTCTGTAGCCGCTGGTTACGGTTACGGGCGGAGCATCCGTGCCGAAATATTTTTCCATCGCGCAGATAAGCTTTTCAAGTGCGTCTGCGGCTTCTTTTGTTATTTTCTGAGCCGGTCTGCCGTCGGGACGCGTTGCTTTTATCTCCGTAAGTCCGCACGGAATAAAATCGCTTGGCAGGCGATTTTCCGAATTTACAAGCAGAATATCCGAAGCGTATATATTAAAAGAAAACAGCAAAGCAAAAAGCACGGCAAGAGCCGTGCTTTTTATAAATTTTGTCATATTTTCGCACCTCTTTTCGATATATGGTGCGACGGAAATGCAGGTTTTATTCGTTTATTCTGAATATTGTCTTTGCGTTTCCGACCTCTGCCTCGCAGAAAGCGTCATAATCCATACCGAGAAGCTCGGCGGCTTTTTCGGCGGTATAATGTATATATCCGCTGTGATTTGTTTTGCCGCGCACAGGCACGGGAGCAAGATACGGGCAGTCCGTTTCAACGAGAATTCTGTCCGGCGGAACAACCTTTGCCGCTTCGAGAAGCCTGCTTGCGTTTTTGAAGGTCAATGAACCGGAAAAGGATATATAATATCCGCGACGGAGGTATTCCTTTGCTTGTTCGGCGCTGCCGCTGTAACTGTGCAGAATTCCCCTGACATTCGGATGAGCGCAGACAATGTCAAATACGTCGCCGTGTGCCTCTCTGTCGTGAATGATTATTGGCAGGGAATATTCCTCCGCAAGCGAGAGCTGCGCGTCGAAAAACTTTTTCTGCGTTTCTCTGTCCGAAAAATCGTAATAATAGTCAAGACCGATTTCGCCCAAGGCTTTGACCTTGCTTTTCGTAAGGAGCGGTTTTATTTTGTCGAGCGCGGAATTTATTTCTCCTGCCGCGCCGCATTCGTGTGGATGAATTCCCGCGGCGGCGTACATTTTATCATACTTTTTCGCAAGCGCAATCGATTGCAGAGAGGTTGCCTCGTCCGTTCCGGCACAGAGAATTCCGCAGATATCGCCCGAAAAAAGAGAATTCAAAAGCTCTGTCGGATCGCCGAATTTTTCATCGGTATAATGGGCGTGAGTATCGAAAAGGGAAGTCATTGGTTGTTTTCGGCAAGCTCGGCTTCTATTTCGGAGAGCTTTTTCTGCTCGTCTATTCTTGCAAAAAGCACAAACGATTCGCCGACATTTCCGCCTGCAGGAAGCAGACCGAACGTAGCGGCGCTTTCAAGCGCACTTGCATCTACTCCGAGCGAGGCAAGTATTTTTGCGGAGGCTTCCGGCATGGACGAGCCGAAAAGCACGCCTAAAATGCGGAGCGACTCGAGAAGATTATAGATAACCGTCGCAAGCTCTTCTTTTTTGCTTTCGTCCTTTGCAAGCGCCCAAGGGGTTGTTTCGTCGATATATTTGTTTGCTCTTCTTGCAAGCGTCATTG
The DNA here is from genome assembly GCA_963614875.1 of uncultured Eubacteriales bacterium. Classification (GTDB taxonomy): domain Bacteria; phylum Bacillota; class Clostridia; order Oscillospirales; family CAG-272; genus CAG-841. Next base: position 64,818 of record CAVEFC010000003.1, read on the forward strand.
CCGAGTCAAGCGCGTCGGCAACCCTGAAGGAATCCATATTTGCGATAAATCCGTCATACGAACGCTTTGCCGTTGCGATAAGGTCGGCATCGAACTCCGTTTTGCCGGTCGGCGCGGGAATTATGCCGTCAAAATATTTTTTCGTCATCGAAAGAGTTCTCGCAAGCAGATTTCCGAGCGTGTTTGCAAGGTCTGTGTTGTAGCGCGAAATGACGGACGGATAGGTTATCGAGCCGTCGGACGAGTAGGGCATTTCGGAAAGGAAATAATATCTTGTTCCGTCAACGCCGAAATGACGCACGAGCGTATCTGAATAAATTACGTTGCCCTTTGATTTCGACATCTTGTCCGTACCGAACAAAAACCACGGATGCGCGAAGATTTTTTCGGGGATCGGCTCGCCGAGCGCCATAAGGAAAATAGGCCAGTAAATGACGTGGAAGCGCGCGATATCCTTGCCGATAACGTGAAGGTCCGCAGGCCAGAATTTTCTGTAGCTGTCGCTGTTTTCGCCGCAATCGTAGCCGAGCGCGGTGATGTAGTTTGAAAGCGCGTCGAGCCAGACGTAAACGACGTGCTTTGAATCAAAATCGACGGGAACGCCCCATGTAAACGACGAGCGTGAAACGCAGAGATCCTGAAGCCCGGGCTTTATGAAGTTGTTCACCATTTCCTTTTTTATGCCCTCGGGAGCGATAAAATCGGGGTGCGATTCTATATATTCAAGAAGTCTGTCCTGATATTTGCTCATTCTGAAAAAGTACGCTTCTTCTTTTTCGCGGCGTAAAGGTCTGCCGCAATCGGGGCAGACGCCGCCCTCTGCCTGTGTGTCCGTAAAGAACGATTCGCAGGGAACGCAGTACCAGCCCTCATAAGAGCCCTTGTAAATATCGCCCTGATCGTAGAGCTTTCTGAAAATCTTCTGAACGGCTTTGACGTGATGCTCGTCCGTTGTGCGGATAAAGCAGTCGTAATCCACGCCGAGAAGCTTCCATAATTCTTTTATCTGCGACGAGATACCGTCAACGTATTCCTGCGGAGCTGTTCCGTTTGCGTTTGCGAGATCCTCGATCTTCTGACCATGCTCGTCCGAGCCCGTGCAGAAGAAAACGTCATAGCCCTGCGACTTTTTGTAGCGTGCGATGGCGTCCGCAAGGACGGGATCGTAAGAGTTGCCGACATGTGGCTTGCGCGAAGCGTAGGCTATCGCGGTTGTGATATAATACTTTCCTTTGTTTTCCATTGTCTTTCTCCTATATAATCTTTTTTCCGCCGATTATGACGGAGGAAATGTTTTTTTCTTCATCCAGAATGAGCATATCCGCCCGCTTTCCGACTTCAATCGAGCCGCAATCGCCGTAAATTCCGACCATTTCGGCAGGAGTTTTTGTGGCGCATATCAGCGCTTCTTCAAAAGAAATACCGCAGAAGTGCATAAGATTTTGTATTGCGTCGTGAAGGGTGAGCGTGCTTCCGACGATTGTCCCGTCGGATTTTCTTGCGCCGTTTTCCGAAAGCGTAAACGGTATGCCGTTCATCTCGTAATTTCCGAAAGAGAGAGTCGCCTGCGGAATCGAATCGGTTATCAGGACGAGCCTGTCGCCGTCGTATTTTTTCGCTTTGTAAAGCGCGCGCACAGCTTCCGGCGAAACGTGCAGTCCGTCGCAGATAAGCTCCGCATAAGCGGATGACGCCATTGCCGCTCCTGCCGCGCCTGTTCCTCTGTGGGTAAGCGCCGTCATTGCGTTGAAGGTGTGCGTAAATGATACCGCGCCTTCGGAGAGCGCCTTGTCACATTCCTCGGCGGTTGCGTTTGTATGTCCTATGCCTATTGTCGCAAGCTTTGAAAGCTCGGATACAAGTCCATTCGGAGCTTCCTCCGGCGCGAGCGTAAAGTGCGTGTTGAGCGGATATATTTCTTTTGCAAGCGCCGTCATTTCGCTTTTATCGGGTTTTCTTATGAGCGAAACATCGTGGCAGCCCGGCTTTTTTGCGCTTATATAAGGACCTTCTATGTGAACTCCGGCAAAGCGCGCGCCGCCCGTCGCTGCCGATTTTATATTTGAGATTGCCGAATTTATCTTCGGCAGAGCCGCCGTCATAACCGTCGGGAAAACGGTTGTTGTGCCGTGGAGCGCGTATATCAGCGAGAGCCTTTCAAGCGTTTTTGCGTCTGCCTCCATTATGTCAATTCCGCCGCAGCCGTGCGTATGGACGTCGATATAGCCTGGAACTATGAATTTTCCCTCGCAGTCGACCGTATTATATTCGGCAAGCTTATCGCAGATTATTCCGTCCGAGATGTAAACGTCGCGCTTTGCAAACGCGCGTTTTTCCGTATCGAACACGCTTGCCCCTGTCAGTTTCAGTTTCAATTCTGTTCTCCTTTTTATCCGAGATAACAAAAGTATATTACATTTTGTGCGGATTTTCAATCTTTCCGCATTATTTTGCCGTATATTTCTCTTTTTCCGACGCCTCTGTCGTGCGCGACGGCTTTTATTGCGTCGTTTTTTGTCATTCCCTGAGATAAATAATATTCAACATGCTCTTCTATGGTCAGGGTTTTCGCAAGGGAATTTTCTTCTTTTTTCGGCGCGCCTTCGATTATAAGCACAAATTCGCCCTTCGGAGCTGTGGTTTTGTAATATTCAACCGCGCCGGAAAGTGTGGTGCGGAGGACTTCCTCGTTTATTTTCGTAAGCTCGCGGCAAAGGGCGATTTTTCTGTCGCCGAGCGCGGCGAAAAGCTCGCCTATGGTTTTTATAAGTCTGTGCGGCGCTTCATAGAAAATAAGCGTGCGTTTTTCGGTTTTAACTTCTTCAATTGCTTCGCGTCTGTCGCCGGA
>CAVEFC010000004.1:0-58108 GCA_963614875.1 uncultured Eubacteriales bacterium
ACTTTTTTCGGGCTTTTTTCAGAATCTCTGTCCGGACACGCTTAAAAATTTTTTCAAAAGTGGGCTTTTGCCCGAATCCGTCCGTAAAAAACGGGCAGATTTTTAATCTGTTTTTAAGCGTGTGCAAACTTTTTTTCATCTCCAAACCCGACCGCTTCTCTTATCAACAAGAACAATCCGCCCTTCTATTTCAAAGCCGGCAAGCTCGCATAAGCAAAACAGCGTATGCAGCAATCTGCAAAATCTTTTGTGATCCTCTCGCTCAATATTTCTCAGAGCCTGATAAGCCGTCGGATCCGAATATCCTTCGGCATTTCGTCGGTGGTCGCATGTGACGGCCTTACCCGTCCCGCTGTCAAGATAGGTTAAATTATCATCGGTGCTTGTCATCATAATAATACGGATACTCCTTTCCTAAATTTGTTTCGGAACCGCCATACCTTTTTTCAGGCTTGCGGAAATATCAATAATTCTCTGGTTCCGGCTTCCTCTGAAAACCAGATCAAGAGATCTCTCGCTTTGAACAAACGGACCGTCCACCAAAATATCAATACATTTCAGAAGCCCGTCGTTTTGTCTGTATAAGTCCTCAAAAAGATAGCCGGTGTAACACCAGACCGACAGCCCCATACCGTGAGCTTTTTCGGCAATTATGCGGCACCTGTCGGATTGGCAGAACGGCTCGCCGCCGGACAACGTGATTCCGTCAATCCAATCTTTCCTTTTTGAAATATCATCAAGCAAAGAATCGATTTGCACACTCTTGCCTCCGACGAAAGAATGAGTCTGAGGATTGTGACAGCCGGGGCAATGATGCGGACATCCCTGCGTAAAAATTACATAACGGATACCGTCTCCGTCCACAATGGATTCCCGCTCAATCCCCGAAATACGTATCGACTTTATGCTTGACACGGTCTTTTTCCTCCGCCCGTTTAGCGTCGTTCCATTTATCCAGCGTTCCGACTAAATATCCGGTAATACGGCGGATACGTTCGAACGGAATACCATCTTCTCTTCGTCCGCACTGAGGGCACACGTCGCCTATGATCCCGTTATAGCCGCATACCGGATCGCGATCCACGGGGTGATTTATACTGCCGTAGCCTATACCGGCTTCTTTCATATGACGAACGACTTTTTCAAATGCGGCAAGATTTTTTGTCGGATCTCCGTCCAGTTCCACATATGAAATATGGCCGGCATTTGTCAGGGCGTGATACGGGGCTTCGATGTCGATTTTTCTGAGTGCCGGCAAACTGTAATAAACCGGGACATGAAAACTGTTTGTATAATACTCGCGGTCGGTCACGCCCGGAATAACGCCGTACCTCTCGCGGTCGGAGCGGAGAAACCGTCCGGCTAAGCTTTCGGCTGGCGTAGCCAGACATGTTATGTTCATACCGAGCAGTCGGCTCAGCCTGTCGCAGTAATCGCGGATATAACCTACAATTTGCAGACCCAGTTTCTGAGAGGACTCATCTTCGCCGTGATGCTTGCCGTTAAGCGCGACAAGACACTCCGCCAGTCCGCAAAAGCCGATAGACAGCGTACCGTGCTTCAGCACTTCTCCCACTCGATCGTCCGGAGAAAGCTTTTCGGAATCCATCCATACACCCTCTCCCATAAGAAACGGAAAGTTGCGTACAAGCCTTGACTCCTGAATATAATACCGTGCCAGAAGCTGATCCAGTATCAGATCAAGCATACTGTTCAACGATTTGAAGAATGCGAGCAAATCCCCTTTCGCCTCAATCGCGAGTCTCGGAAGGTTAACCGATGTAAAACTCAGATTTCCTCTGCCCGGCGCGATCTCACGTGTCGGGTCATACACGTTTCCCATAACGCGGGTACGACATCCCATATAAGCGACTTCCGTTTCCGGATGACCGGGCTTGTAATACTGAAGATTGAACGGTGCGTCAATAAAAGCGAAGTTCGGAAACAATCTTTTTGCGCTGACTTTCATTGCCAGCCTGAACAGATCGTAATTTGGATCTTCCGGATTATAGTTTACCCCTTCTTTTACTCGGAATATCTGAATCGGAAAGATGGGGGTTTCTCCGTGACCAAGCCCCGCCTCTGTAGCAAGCAAAAGCTGTTCAATTGCCAATCTGCCCTCCCACGAAGTGTCCGTACCATAATTTATGGAACTGAACGGAACCTGCGCACCGGCGCGGGAATGCATCGTATTCAGATTATGAATAAAGCCCTCCATCGCCTGATAAGTATCGCGGGTGGTTTTTCTTAAAGCATAATCCACAATCCATCTTTCGTTAAAGTCGTCATCCCGTCCGTGCAGATCTTCGCAAATCGAAACACCCTCTTTGTAATACTTATCGTATGTATACCTGACGCCTTCAGCCATAGCGTAATCAAAATCCACAATACTCTGACCTCCGTGCTGATCATTCTGATTCGACTGGATGGCAATAGCGGCAAGCGCGGCATATGAACCTATGCTCTTCGGCGCTCTCAGATGTCCGTGACCGGTGTTGAACCCGTTTTTGAACAGCTTACGAAGCTTGATCTGCGTGCAGGTAGTTGTCCACGCATAAAAATCCAGATCGTGTATGTGAATCCAGCCGTCACGATGCAGCTTTGCGATTTTCGGATCGATCAGATAATCAAGATTATACTCCTTGGCTGTATTGGCGCCATATTGCAGCATAGCCCCCATAGGAGAATCACCGTTGATGTTGGCATTATCCCTTTTAAGATCGCTGTCTTTTGCTTGGAGAACGGTAATGTCATCAAAAATATTTTTTACCTTTTCTCCGAATTCTTCGTCCATATAAAGTCCTCCTTAAATATTTCCTTGCATAAAAGAGCACCCTAAACTGCTTTTGCAATTCAGAGTGCTCTTGAAGTTTGTTTTCGATTTTTAGTAGTCCGGCTCAGTTATGTTGTCCCAAATTTCCGTCAATGATTTACCGCCGAAGAACTTAACATTCAGAACTTCGTCAACCGACCCAGCGGTCATCTCATCGTCGCCGCACCACAGAGTGAACCTGTTCCGGGACAACGGATCGATGCCGCAAGAGCAGCCGTTATAGCCAAACACAATATGGCCGGTCAGCTTTGTAAGATAATCTTTAACTTCTGTAATAGTCATAGAATATCACCATTTTCCTTTCGTTCTTTATCATTCAATTCTCGGATAGGTCTGTCAATCAGATTACCGGAGTCGTCATAAATATAATCGTGGGCGTGTTCGCCGTGTTTACCGTATTTATGAGCTTTCGGATGACCGTGACCGTTGTTGCTGATCTGCTTTTTCTGCCTGCCCGATTCGTCATAGTAGTTGCGATCAATACCGCCGTTTTTGTTAGTGATTTGAGAAATGCTGTTTGGTTTTCCCGTCAACGAGGTATGGGCTACTTTAATTATACTCTTTCCGGCGGCATTTTTCAATCCGTCGCCATCAAAGCGGTCAAGCGGATAGGGCGGACCGTTTCGTACACCCCACTTTTGACCTTTGATTCCGTGGTGGGCAACAACATTGTATCCGAGCCGCCCGCGAAGCTCCCAAAGAATATCTTCCACGGTTTTACGGGTCTTCGGCGCAAGCTTAATATACGCAGAATGTTCCTCGTACCAGTCGAATATCTCGCTCAAGTCACCTTTTTGCCAGCTGAAAGACCACCAATCGCATATCATCTCGATAATATAATTGTATGGCATCTCCAGTAGAAGCTCACCTTCATCGGGGTCATCGTTGATGAGAACCCAATGTTGCCAATGATGAGGATTTCGATGAATATGCAAGAGCCACGCTCGGTTGAATACTTCCACAACAGCATAAGAGCGATTATTGCCATAGAAATAAGCATCATAGGCGTCATACTCATCCGGATCCGATTTTGATGCGTCGTGCTTAATCTCAACCGTTTCCCAATCGGGCATGTCCGCACGGTCAAACAAATCCGGCAGGTTGACTTGAAGCCAGATATAACCTTTACGGACATTATCCTTATGGGTTTTCAAGTAAGCGTCATATTCTTTACTCATCCGTATACCTTCTTTTCAAAAATATCACGCTTGTCCGAGTCGCGCCTGCTTGAGAATGCGATCGATTTCATACGATGTTTTTACTTTTTCGATTTTTTCTTGACATCATCATTATAGCAAAGTTGGTCGGCAATGTCAATTGCTTTCTTTTTCTCAATATCAAGAGTCATTTTTGGTCTCATCGGTCTCCTCCTTATGCTATCCGTAAAATCCGCAGAATAATTCTGATGGTAAGGGCGATGCAGATTGACGATGTGCAGGCAAATATCAAAACCGCAAACGCCTGTCCGAGCCTGTAACCCAGATTATTTGTTTTCTTCGGTTCCTGATTGTTCATGGCTTGTGTCCTTTCTTTCAAAATAACGTCGGATATTATCGCAACGTCTTCGATTTTTGCAATGGATAACCGTGTCGGTTATCGTGCTTTCAAAACCGCCGCAATAAATTTTTTGCGGCTTTTCGACATCCGGCTCAAAGTCCATACACTCCGAGCAGTAGTCTTTTACGTCAACGCGAATCATTTTGGGCTCCTTTCCGAAACGGCTTTGGTCTTGTAACTGCTGACATATTTTGTTTCGTTGAAATTTCGCTTTTCGGTCAATGCACGGCTGATTGCCAGATCGATACCGGAACGGGACTTCAGATGATAATAATATAAATCTTTGAACGGCGTATTCAGACGATCGATCCGTCCGGCAGATTGTTTCATAATTTTGTAGGAATAATTCTGCGAATAGAACACAATCGTGTCCGTGCTGATACAGTTCCATCCTTCCGCACCGGCGTTGTATTGAACAAGGTATACCCAGCTCTTGCCTGTCGGAATCGGCTGATGCTTATGCCCGTTCCATTCCGCAACATCGACCTTGTCCCCGTAACAGAGATTTTTCAGAATATCAAGTTCGTAGTCGAAGTTGTAAAACACAATCATCTTCGGGTGCTTTTCAAACAGCTCCAGCAGGATCGTTTGCCGTGCTTCGTCTTCATTGACAATGCGACGCCAGATATAACAGAGCTCGCTCGCCGTAGCAATAGGCTCGCATTTATACGGATTCCACCTTTTCCGGCTTACCTCCTTATACTTTGCAATGTCATATGGCACATAAATATCTTCGTGATGGGAAAGCGTATCCCTTTTGAAATCCATATTCACAAGAATACTGTTTCTCAGCTTTATAAGCCGTCCGACTCCCAAATATCTTTCCACCTTGGGATACTTTCCGTTTACCCATGTCATAACCATGTGCTCTTCCTTGAACGCGGTTCGATTCTTATAAAAACCGTTTGCCACAAAGACGGGGATATAATCTTCCCATGTATCCCCGGGGGTTGCGGAAAGCAGAATCCATTCGTTTGCTTTGGCAATTTTCAGAAATGACTTTACCCATGCGCCGGATCCGACGACTCTTTGCTCGTCAAATATAAAGAAAGCGCCTTTGATGTCTTTGTATTTGCCGATGTTGTTCCACGAATCCACAACAACCCTGTTCTTATAGGCACTGACCTCCGGATGAACGGAAAGAAGAAAGGGCGAAAGCTCGCCCTCCCATTCCAAAGTGTCCCTTTTCCTTGCCGTTGTGATAATATACAGGTCTTTTACATTGCAATCATCCATCGGCACGTATTCATCAGTGCCCAGCACTCCGCCGTTTTGCTTGTAGTAATAAGCCAACGCCGTTCTGGATTTTCCGCTGCCTACACCGCCGCAAAGGATACAGCCGTTTTTCATCCGATCTACCGCGTCGGTCTGGTAGTCCCGAAGAGATACTCCAGCCATCAATGTCCTCCGAATATCCGGCGCAGAACCCATACGTTCGAAAAGTACATCGGGGTAAACCAGTAGTTTTCTCTATTGTCGCCGTCCGTAATCGGCTCTGTAAGCGAGTCTCCGACTTTTACATAACCGGCAACTCCCAGAAGTGTAAGCTGAATATAACACATAAGTGCGGTGATCTCGTCAATGTCCTGAGCAGCAGCAAGAATATAAAGCTGATAGTTCAGATTAGCCTTTTCCAGCTGTTTTCTTATTGCGTGAATACCGGCAATCAAGGTTGCGCCGGCTCCGCAACAGGGGTCATTGATTAAAATATATCCATCCCGTTCAACCTTCTGAACCGCATCGTCCGTCGATACACCCGCCATCAGCTCGCACACACTGTACGGGGTGAAAAACTGTCCGTTATGCGAATCGCCGAAATCAAGGGACATAAATATACTGCCGAGAAAGTCCTGTTCGGGATTCTCCTCCAGAGCCAGAATTGTCTGTACAATCAGCTCCGGAAATATCTCCTGTTCCTGTTTGTTGTATTTCTTGATCGTTTTCAGATATAACGCTTCTCGCTTCTCTCGGTTTCCCGTGTCGAGAGGATTGGAAAGCGTGCAGGCGAACATAATTATAAAATCATGCCAGACATTCCACGCGCGATGGCGGCAGGTCAGCTGTCCGAACGCGTCCATAAAAGCCTTTCTCGGATCGGAACCCTTTTTCGGTTTTTTACCGGCGGGCTTTTTTGCGGTTGTGCTCTTTCTTTTTTTCTCTGGAGCGGCAGATTGAACCGTCTCCTCCGGCGCCGCCGCTTTCTTCTTTTCCTGTGACATGTTTTTTCTCCTTTCTCAATACTTGTATTTGGCTGCCAGATCCATCAGCTGTTCCACCTCGGACGGAAGCAACACAATATCAAACCAATCGTAGTCTTCAAAATAGTCGCCCGTATCGGTTCGTGTGGGAGACATCATAACCGTCGCATATATGGCTTCGGGGGAATTGTTCGGATACTCCACACTGATTTCCGCCGAAACCGCCTCGGAATATAAATCGCTCCGATCTTTCGTCAAATTCAACTTTGTCAATGTCAAAACCAAATATAAATTCTTTCATGTTTTTATTTTTCTCCTTTCGGTGATAAAAAAAGAGACGGGCTGTTTCCTGTAGCCTTGGAACATTAACGGCAAACAATAGCCGTCACCCGCCTTTCGCTCATATAGATGCTTCCTCCGGTCCCTCGGTTTCCGCATACTTCTCCGCAAATTCATCCTCTTCGATGGTGACATACATGGTTTTAAGGTATGCCTTAACCCCCGTCTTACCGTTCACTTCCCAGTTATACGGGCGGATCGTCAGATCTACGTTGCGGATTTCGGCAAAGTCCAGAGCGCCTATGGATTCCTCGTCCAGAGAAGTCTGGGATCTGCGGGTAACCATAGTAACCTTGGGCGGAATATTATCGAAGCTGACCGCCACCTGAATATAATGACGCGGCGCCTCATCCTCATCACGAGGTGACAGAACACGGACATTCCATCCGTCATCTATAAGCTTCTGCGCCATATCCGGATTGTCGATTACCACGCAGAAATTGCGTGAACCGGCGCGGTTGTATTTGGATTCCTCTCCCTTGAAATTGCGGAATATAATCCGCGCGTTTTCGATGACAATATTGTCTAATACTTTGTAAGCCATAATTAAAATTTTCCTTTCAGATTTTGTTTTTTGTAGTGTCGGTTGCAGCCGAAAATATAAATGACCGCAACTGTAAAAATCGGGATTCTTATCTCACGTCAAACGGGGTAAACTCGTCTTCGTAAGGATCTCCCGGCCCGAACCATGGCGGTGTGTCCTCCGAAACATACGGTTCCTCTGCCGTAAACCGCTCAAAATCGCCGTATTCGGACAGAGACTTCACCGCTTCGTCCACCATATTGTTGTAATATGTACGGTCAATATCTTCCTGCTTATTGAGCTGTTTGACCACTTCGGACTCAAGCCAGCGGAATCCCTTGGAACCAGTCGCTGCGGCATAGCCCTTCTCCTTGGTTTTCTTGTTCTCCGTTTCACGGAGCAGCACTCCCCCACCGCAGCCGGGCTTAATCGGGCAGAATTGACCGACCTTTCCGATGAAGTGATAGCTGTGACCATCGACAATGATTTTCTCAAGTTTTTCGAATTCCTGGCACTCCTTGCTCATCGGGTCTTCCAACTTGGAAATATCACTAAGCTCCTTAAGCAGTTTGGCATACTGCTTTTCATAATCGCTCACATCCGGCAAGTCTTCATTCATATCGAGATACAGAGCCGAAGTCACGGATTTAGTTTCGCACATATCCTCAAACTCAATATTTTCTTTACTGAACAGCGTCTTGAATACATACGGAATCTGAAACTGTGTTCCGGTTGCAGTCCAATCGTAAGGGTGCTTTTTGTTTTCTTTGCAAATATCTTTTGCAGAGTCAATATATTCTTTTCCGTATAAGCCATAACACTTCTCCACGGTCGCATACCTTGCAATATAAACCGCGTCGTTGACCAGACACATTCTGTCATATGTGGCTTCGTGCTCGAAATTGTAGCCGTACAGTTTACCGTACTCGGTCACAAACCGAATAATTTCCGGAGTAGCGTCCGGAATTTTGATAGAGTCCGTCTTGATGTGCGCAACGGTAAATCCTTTGTCCTGAACTGCGTGTTTTAGATTGACCATAAACAAAGCCCCGCGCTTGGCAACAATATTATCTTTATTGCGCGTATCTCTGAACGGGTTCTCGAATCCCGCCGAAGTCAGTCCGTAAACCGAGTTGATTGCGATTTTCAGAGCCTGAGCCAGATCCGCCGCCGCATTTTCATCGGTCAGGTATTTTGCCAACGCACCGCCCAGCATCTTTTTCGCTTTATCAAAATCTTTATGCTTGATCGCGATACGAGCCTGAAGAAGTTCGTCAAACCGTTTTGTATATTCCGGTCCGAACAATTCTTCCGCCACAATGCTGCTCGGGTGCATGGATGCAATATCCAGCAGGGCAATATTACTGTACATACCGGGTTCGGCATATACATATCCCCCCTCGCCGACTTCCTCGCCGCGATAGACCGATTTTCCGTTTTCAAAAATATAACCCGGAAAAATCGGACGATGATTTTTGTCAAACGCACAGAACTCGTCCGTATCCTCCAGACTCATGGCAAACGGCAGATCGGCATTCGGGTCAAATATCTGACTCTCATCCCCCATAAATCGATAATTGAACTGATCCTGTGGCTTTCGGTTGTTGCCGAATATAATTTTTGTAGTCAGGGAATTTGTCGTATCGTTTACCGACATACCTGCCACGTCCGCCAGAATCTGACGAGCCGTAAAGTCAGCTTTTCGGGAATTGAAAGTTGCTTCGGTTGCGATAACGTCATTATCGCAGTATTCGGCAACCTCAGTCCAACGTTCTTCCGGGACGGGCTTGTCCCAAGGAAGCCCGAGCTCCTGATGATGAATACCCAGCTCAATCTCAAATTTTTTAAGAGATTGTTTTTTGCTGGAGAAGTCATACACGTCCGTATAAGACGCGTTATAAGCTTCTCCGAAGAAGCAATTTGCGCTTCCGTTGATAATCCTTATCGAAAGATTAAAAAGCTGTTCGTTCGTATACCCCATCAATCTGGCGTAAAGAATGTGGTTATCATACCGGCGGCAGTTGAATCCCACAAGATTTGCCCGCATAACGTTTTCCAGCTGTGCCGGCGTCGGATTGATCATACGGACTACGGGTTTATGGTTTGTCTGCAATTCACGAATATAATCAGACCAGCTGTCAAAGTCCGATGGGGAATAATCCTCCGCATACTTCCAGTTCACAAGAAACAGGTTGGGAAATACCTCAACGTCATAAAACACAAATTTAGTGTCGTCATTCTGTATACCTGCGGATCTGTCGGCAGACTTGAACTGCATTTTATTTACAAGCTTGATACAGTAGTCCGCATGATGCGTACTGCTTGCAGCAAACGCCAGTACGGCGTTGCGCATATCGGTCACATCATACTTGAGATCGCTTGCATAAGCGTCCTCAAGAATTTTATAAATGAAGTCGATACTTGGCTTAGTAGCTGGGTGGTATTCTTTATTAAGGTTTCGCTTGATTTTTGTCCTAAGCCCTTTCTCGCTCTTCACCCCTTCAAAATTTATCACAGGTTTTTCTCCTTTCAGTGGTAAACCCGAGTTGATCGTTGCAATAGGTAAATCATTGCATTTTGTCAGCTTGCGTCGAAGCGAGCTTTTTCCGGTAAAGACCTTCACTTCGATATGATCGTCGTAAACCCGGCTGAGCTTTGACACGTCTCCGGCATAAATATAATGCAGATGAATACCCTGACCGCTTTTGCTGAGCTCCGCATAGGTCGGCGGCCATTTACTTGCTTCTTTGAGATTCAGCTCAAACGATTTATTACCGTCCTTATCCTGAATATCAAAGTCAATAACAATATGATTTTCCGGAACTTTGACATAGTGCAATCTTGACGTGGTAAGCTCGCCCAGCTTCGTCGTGACATCGTCCCATTTGACGGTGGGGGTCTCTTTTTCCGAAGCATACTGGGCGGGGCAATCGGCGCATTCTCGGTCAAAAATGGATTTTTGTTTTAAGAACTCAATCGTCTTATGGTCGGGCTCTGCTTTTTCGGATAAAGTCTGACCTTCAAACTTTTCTGTTCGGAAACCGGTGTAATAACTGCGGACGCGAGTCCCGTCATCAAGATTGAACCTCTCTTTATAATCCCGGAAATAGTTTTTAAGTTCCTCCTTGAAAATTCTTTGTGAGAACGGGAAGGTAACTTTTGCCTCGTCGCAATAGGTTTTATACATCTCCCATGAGGCTTTGAGAGTTGTCCCGTCTTCTTTCTTAAAGACGTGGTAAGAATCAACAATGAAGTTGTAGAAATCATTAGACGCACCGAGCATTGTAATGGGAATATAATCGTCATACCGACCGGGATTCTCCAGATAAACCTCCTGACAATGATATGCAATGGCACCCAGCTCAAACTCAATCTGCTTTGTCACCGTCTTGTATTCCCTCGGACTCAGTTTATTTCCGGAAGGGGACACGTCAATCAGTCGTCTTATAAGACCGGATTTAGCGTCCGTAATCTTTACTGGTTTATTTGTGCCCATAAACAGAAAGCACTTAAAACGGTTTGCATAGGTCGATTTGAACTTTTCGTTTACCGTCATAAGCTCATGAGAAACAAGGCTGTTCAAACGGGTATTGTCTTCAATCCGAGACAGATCGCCATCATGCTGAATCGCAACAAGGGGGTTTGTCTTGAACGCCTCCAGTGCAAAGGAGTTGCTTGAAGAGCCCAGTGCCTTGGCGTCGAAAACCGAGTAATAGCCATCAAAAAGCTGTTGCACAATATTGAGCACCGTCGATTTACCCGTGCCTGCCGCGCCGTACAGAACCATAAATTTCTGCAATTTCTTAGACTCTCCACATACTATCGAACCGATAGCCCATTCGATTTTTGTCCGTTCCTCTTCGGAATATAATGTGGACATAAGCCTGTCATATGCGTCGATGGTTCCTTGCTCCAGCGGATAGTTCAGCCTTTTGCTTGCATAGTCTTTTTTGTTTGTCGGCATATTTGAAAATATCAATTTCTCATCCAGCATATGAAACGAATCCCGCATCTGCTTCTGGCAGTATTTATGCCACGAATCGATCATTCCGGATTCCGAATCCCACATATGCAGAACTTTGATGCCTGCGTCGAAATGCGTGCGGTTTTCTTCCGCATACCTGTCGAGTTCTCTGTCGATAAGCTGGAGTGCGTCCTGCTCATCCGTAGACCACAGACCGCGTTCTTCCAGCCATATAGCATAAAAATCACCGCCTCTGATCATCAGGTCGGAGCTTTTCTTAATGATAAACTTCGGATAGATTTCTATTACGCCACGCTTTGTACTACGGGTTGAAATCATTAAAAAGTCGATCATTGAGTCTGGTTAATCTCCTTCCGTATTTTTGAGCTCCTTAATCTCGGACTTGAGACTTTCGATTTTGTTCTGCATACTGCGGATCGCCATATTCTGAATAAGCATATGTGCGGATGCGGCAACCGCAAATATCACTGTGCCGCGATTAAAAGATTTCTGATGCTTAAGTGCTTTACCAAATACACTTATAGCAGTCTCGGAGCAACGGAGGCTGCCGAAAATATAACGGATCATTTCATCCATTTTGTTTTTTTTCTCCTTTCATTTGTTAACATCTCTTTTTACAGGATGCTGTCCAGATACCAGTTCATCTGCCACCAGATTTCAACCGATCTCATATCGTATCTGCAGTGTTCAACCGTAAACAGACCGCCTTCGCCGTTTTGTTTGTATTTATGGTGCATGAATCGAAATATCACATCGTCCGTATACCCCGCTTCAAATCGGGTATCGTTCATCGATTCTAATCCAAGGCTGACAATCATATTCCAAAACCATTGTCCCATTCGATTGCCCGCGTCAGGATCGGCCATAATATGTTCCTCGCAACGAAAAGCCAATGCAATAAGCATTTCCAGCACACTACAAGGACGATCATCCAGATAACTGGCAATCATTGGACTCTCGTATTCTTTTTCATAGCCAAAACGATACCGGAGGTCTATTCCATCTTCGGCTCTGTTTCCGTCCATCGGCAATGTATATTGAAAAACAATATCATGCAGATGGCGCAGAAGCCTCTGATAAGATAGCCCCCTGATGTATCGTTTATCGCATACGAGCTGACACATCCATCTGAAGTATTCATCGTTCAGCTCTGATTTTGTCATTTAATCTCTCCTGTCAATAGGTCGAGTCGTCCGTCACGTCGGCAAAAGAGCGATTATCCTTGCAGATTTCATAATCGCATCTCAGAATATCATTCCGGACGAAAACCGAATCGTCTTCATATTCTCCGAAATGTTCTGCAAAATCCTCGCCAACGGTGCCGGCAATATCCTCAACAACCTCGTCCTCCTCATCCGCAAGAACCTCATCGCCGTCATAATAGACCAAGCTGATCTGCGTGTAGTCGTCTGACGTTCCGAACTCGTCGGGAGAAATGATATAAGGCTTGGCGGATGTGACTTTTTCTTTTTTCTTCTCCGTATTTTTTCTTCCGTGTTCCGCATAGTCGATATACCCCTCTTCCTGAAGCTTTGCGGCGTAATCGACAAAATCTGGTTTCAGTTTTGCAATATCTTCTTCATGTGTCTCGGTGGGGGTATCATTGTTATTGACCGCATCCCGTCTGGCAAAAACAGCTTTCACGGAATCAATCTCCTCCTGAGCAATCCGCTCGTATCTCTTCTTGAGAAGCAGCCATGTTGTGGCGGAACCGACAGTGGCTCCGGCAAGGAACATGGCAAAATTGGTTTTACTCATAATCTTCGTAGTCCTCCTTATCTGATTTGATTGTAACAACAGTAACGGCAAGACCTCCGAACAGCAGTGCCGCGCTCAGAAGAATCCCTCCTGTAATGTGTCTTTTGCGCCTGCTGTCGAGCATGGCATCAATAGTTGAAATAAAGTTATCCAGAATATTCATGTTTACTCCTTCCCACCTGAAAGAACGGCAATTCCTCCGACAAGGCAAAGTCCTGCCATAGTGGAAAGTATGTATGAAAATAATGCTTTCATTTTGTGTTCTCCTTTCAAAATATAATTAAAACGGTCTGTCACATCTTTTCCCAGATATTGCCCTCGACATTGAAATCAAGAAGCAATGCAGGTTCGTGACGGCCGTCAGAAGTTTCGCGTTCGACCTCGACAATGCGGAAATTCACGTAACCGTCCGGACCGTCTTTTGTCCATCCGACAATCTGGCCGGCCGGGGTACGCGGCAGATCGAGATCATCCAGCACTTCGTTCAGGAAAAGATGCCCGCGCGTCTGAAGCTTGTCGTTGGCAAACGCCTGCTGAGCTTTAAGAAACATGAGATTATAGTCCATAGTGTTCTCATAGCAACGGCTTCTGTTGTCAAAATAAACGGCATAGTCGCTCTGAAGATTCGGGTCGGTCACCATCACTGTTTTTTTTACTTTTTTCTCTTTGCCCGTTTCGGGATCGATTTCGACTTCTTCAAATTTTTTTGCCTTGATTCCGTACTTAAGCTCGGTATCAACCTGCTCCCCGAAACGCTCGACAACCCGCCCGCGATATTCTTTGAAGCTCTTGTCTATTGCGGCATAAGCCGCGCCCAGAGCCACATTGCGCTTACGCAAAATATTGTTTGACGCAAGAATACCCGTAATGGACAGCGAACCGAGAATAATGGCAGGGGCGTACAGCTTAGCCAGTTTAACGCCTGTCTGAGCATAAACCATGACAATATCTTTTTTGCCGTCTTCAGACGTATATGTCTGTCCGTTGATAGCTCCGGCTTCCATGCCTGTGTGAATCGTATCAAGGGTTTCTTTGCTTTCGCTTAGAATTTCTCCGATTTTGGTGGTTGCTTTGCAGGCAATAACCGCGCTCGCAACAGCACCTACAACACCGGCTATAACAAAAATCTCCGGGCTGTGTTTTCTGAATTTCATAACGGCTTTGGATGTAAAGCCGCTTATGCTCTTCATGAATTTGGTTTTGTTTTTCATAATTTGTTTTCTCCTTTTCAGTTATTAGAATTGATTTCTGCACCGCAGGCAGCATATCCGGCTAAGTCGGCATAGCTATCGTCCGTAGCCGTGCCCGCCCTGATTCGTGCGATTTTAAGAAGTGCCATCATCATGGCAACATCGTTTGCTGTAAATTCAATGCCTTTGTAGACGCTCCAGAAGCCTGCGATAGCAGTGAAGTTATCTTCAGGAGAGCCGTATTCGTTCTCCCGATGACCGCATACACAGGCTTTTGCTTTATCGAGGGTCTCAGCTCTGTTCATTGCGTTTCTCCTTTCAGTTCAGCGGAATGGCACGAGGCAGTTTCAGAATATAACCGTCTCGGACTCTTACTGCAGTAGCACCGCCGATGTTTTTCCAGCCATAGCGGTTCATCGTGAAATTGTCGTTCGGAACACGGGCAAGATCATATAAATCGGATACGCTTACCGTTCCGTACTGGCTTATAATATCATTCATAGCGTCCAGTACCGCTTCCGCATCCCCGCGGGTATCAAACACAATATCATCATAATCGAGGGTATTTCGCCGATTACTCACGGCTCCGGCCCGAACACGATCAACATCCCATTCATAATAGTTTTGATATGAGTATTTGGATGCCGTACCGTTCTTTTTGCGTCTGCCGGATTCTCCGTAAAGAAGCATATCGATGGCTGTGGTAACAATGTCGGAAATAGCCTTTTTAACGTTAGGCACAACAACCTCCATCAAAATATAACTCTTTACGTTGTTTGCATCTTCGGCAATAAACGCGTCTGTAAACTTTTTTATTTCGCCCTTTTTTCTGGTTTTTGCAGATCCGGCAATAACCGCTTCCACCTTTTTTTCCGGCTGCTGTTCTTTGCGGAACTTGTCGGAATTGGATTTGTAATCTTCCACTACGAACCTCCTTTTTATGCCGGAATCAGTTTTCCGGGAAGAGAGATTTTAGTGCTCGGCGTTAAACCGTTTTCTTTCTTGAAGCGATAGGTAAGATTACTTTTTGCCTTAGCTTCCGAGGGGGCAACGGTTGTTGCTTTCCATGAATGCAAAATAACATCGTCAAAGCGTAAAACAGGACCGTCATAGTAATACTGTTGCATAATTTTCTCCTTTCCAAATATAAAGAAAAAAGAGAAAGCACCTTGTTACAGGTACTCTCCCTTATCCGAACTTCTCAAATTCGCATTTTCAGTCGTCTTCAGCAACAACATCGTATTCGTCTACAACAATTGTTTGCTCCTTAGCAGCCATCTTCTTCTGTCTGAGCTGGGCTTTGATATTCGCGATGACCGGCTTTGCTACGTATTTGTAGACCACTAAGCCTACAACCACGCTCAAGCCGACACCTACTGCAATCTTAACACCCTTGCTCATACCGGTGTTTTCGATAACTTCTTCGGTAGTCTCCATAACCTCATTGTTCATAATTTCGTTGTTGTTCATTGTAAAATCTCCTTTTTTAATATGTGAAATTGTGGAATGTTCTTCCATTAAATAAATTGTATTTTTCGCGCGGATGATTACTGATAATCATAAACCGGCGCAATCTGGTAGTCGATCACAAGACAAGGCGTTCCGTTAGCGTCGAGCTGGGACGAAAAAGCAAGGTCGATATATCCTTTGTCAATATTCCAGCCGAGCATATCGCCCATTTTGGTACCGTCCAGTCCGAGTTCGTAATAAAACTCGTTCAGTGTAACATACATCTCGTCGCGCATCTGTCGGTTAAGATCGTTCATAACCCGAACAATTTTATCCCTGTCGGACTTGAAATATCTTCCGGATAGAACATCATAGCATATGGTGTTTCCGCCCTTCTCTGTGAGAATAACTTCACGGACAGGGTTCCGGATCATTTTCTCCTTTGACACGGAATCGCGGATCGCCTGCTCTTTTTTCTCCCCGATACTTTCGACCACCTTTTCCTGATACTCCCTCAAAGTAGATTCGGACAGGGTATAGGCGGTTGCCAGAGCCGCATTCCGACGCAGATTTGTCGAGCTTGCCCCGATCAAACAGATTACCGAAACCGTCCCGACTGCCGCCGCCGGAATATAACAGGGCCATGCGGTCTTGATAATTTCCTTTGGCTCAAGCCGATCGGTTTCAAGCTCGCTTTTCCTGTCTTCAAGTAAAATCAGAGCCTTGGGGGTTGCTTTTACTGCCATAATGGTAGTTGTAATCATACCGGCGATTCCGATTCCGGTGAGAATTTCCGGACTATGTTTTTTCATTGCCGTCCGTACACTTCTGGCAATGCCGGATAAACTTAGTTTAGCCATGTTTTTTCTCCTTTCGATACTGTTTGAGATAACCAGCTCTGAAATATGTGGGTTTTATCTTGTAATTACTGTGATATGACCACACGTGAGGATAAAGTCTGCCCGTTATTTTGCTGGCGATAATGTCTATAGCCGCATTTCTTAGATGCTTATATTTCAGAATCTTACTGAACATAAATATAATTCCGCCTATAAAACCGCAGACCGTCCCGATGCCTAAAATAACTGCTTTTTCAATTTTCAGCATTTTGCTTTTCTCCTTTCAAAAATATAATTGTTGTTATGTTTATTTATCGTTGCCTTTGCTAATCAACTCACTGTACGGCAGAGTTTCAATCCAATCGCAGAGTGTATGCCACTCATCGAGCTTATGATTGCGGCGGGACTTATAAATATTAGCCAGAACCTCATAATTCAGCATCACCGTCCGGCGCTGGTTATAAGAGCTGGGAAGAAGCTGAATCATCTGCCACCACCAGTCTTTTTCATTTGACGATAAATAGCACAGTCTGGCATCGTTCAGATAATTGATAATACCCCTCAAGTGAAACATTGCAGCGTCCTGAAGATGCTCGCAAGAGAAGTCTGACTCTGTAAACTCCTTATCCGCAATCTTGTGCATCGTGGAACAGGAATTTGCAACCGTGCCCACTTTATAAGTATCAAACTCCTTCCACCAGTACAGCGGTGCTGTAATATCCAAATACACAGTAATCATACGCATGAACTTGCGATGATCCGTACCGGCATTGCGGAGGCGAATCATCAGATGATAGTCGTTAGGGCCAATTATAAAACCGTCATACGTTCCGAATATACTGTCACTCTTCCCCCACGAATTCATGGGGTTCCGCATACCGCGGATGGTGTGTTCCCACCCCATTACTTCAGTGTTTTCAATTTTCAGCATTTTGTTTTTTCTCCTTTCATGTTTTCAAATAAGTAATAAAAATAATTCTTCTGCTGTTTCGACTGCGGATTGAAATATAAAACTGCGAGCCTCATCTTCGCCATAGCAAGCATACATCGCCATATCAAACATAAAGTTTTCAATGGTAATAATCGGATCGTCAAGAGGATGATCCATAATTCGATTACAGATTTCATACGCAGCCCATTGCTGATAAGATCTTTTCTTGAACTCGCGCTTATTCCATGAGAATGACGGGCTGAAAAGATACTTATCGGTATACTCGCGAATAATCGACACAGCCGTATCAACGTCATACATACCGCACATCTCCGGATAAAGAGAAAGAGCCCTTGTCAGGACTCCTCCTCTTCGTCTTCATTTTCTTCGTTAAGTGCGGCAAGCTTTTCATCAACACATTCGTTGATTTTTTGATCCATTTGCCTGTCGTTTACCCAGTTGGCAAGCAACGTCATTGCTGCACCTCCTGCGGCGGCGATAAGGCCAAGGATTTTAATCAGTTTACTATTGTTTTTCATAAAGCGAAACCTCCTTTTCGTTTTCATAAAGCAAGATGTATTTTTTGCGAACTTAGAGATCTTCCATCCAGTCCGCAGTCGGTTCAAAGACCATGTCGATGACATAGATTTCCATACCATCTTCAAGAGTAATGCGATGATGGTTAAAGTCGATCCAGTAAATATCACCGTTACAGCTCGACCAACCGACCGCATCACCAAGGTCTGTCTTCTCAAGCCCCAAGAACTCGTAAAACTCATTCAAGGGAATTACACCCTTAAACATGAAATTACGATTGAGGTGGTACTCGGCTTCGATCACTTTTGCAATAGTCGTCTCAAAATATCTTTGAGAAAAGCTGTCGTAGAATGTCCGAGAAATTTCCGGCTCCATCTCCTCACCAAAGTCCAATGTCGAATCGTACCATCCTCCGGACGCCGAAACGGTAATGTCTTTACACTTTTCTTTGACAAGAGAATCCACGATCGCGTTGTGGGCTTCCTCGCCATACAGCTCTTTCAGCTTATCCTTATATCCCTTATAAGAACTCTGGACAAGTGCATAAGCACCGGTGAGAGCTGTCTGTTGACGCCCGTTCAAAGTATTTGCGCCCATAATGCAGGCGATTGTCGATACGCCGAACACTGCCGCCGGAATATAACATTTCCATGCCGACATAAATGCTTCTTTTTTTGTGTAGGCGTATGGATCTCCGTCATGATTTTTTCTGCTGTCGGACTGAATCAACATAACGGCTTTGGGGGTTGCTTTGACTGCTGCAATGGCAGTTACCACAACTCCTGCAGATGCTGCACAAGACAAAGCGACAGGGGAATATTTTCTGGCATATAGCCTCGCCTTATACAGCATTTTTTGAATTGTTTGATTTTTGCTCATCGTTTTTCTCCTTTCATGTTTTACTTCATTGCTTGCAATAAATCCAAAATGTTTGCCGCCATTTCACAGGCGTAACAAAACATAATGCGTGTTTTGGGATTTACCTTTGAATAGGCGGACATTTTTTTCATAAACTCCCGTGTCAATTCACTGAATTCATCCATAGATCCGCTTGTGCGTGGGTAAATCCGTTCGGCGATAAATTCTTTGAGCTCGTCGACAGCCCACTGTGAGTAACTCGTTTTTTTGTAATCCTCTGTCCATTTACTGAATAGTGGCGGCAGCCATGCATCCATTTGATACATATCATACAAGAGTAATTCAAATTGGTCGAGGCTCATGGTTTTCTCCTTTCATGCAAAATAAAAAGTAAGAGAGACTGTATCGGATTCGAACCGACGACCCCCACGGAAGTGTGGTGCTCTACCAACTGAGCTAACCCGTCTCTCATAATAATCCTTGTAAATTTCGCGCGGTAAAAAGAAAGAGCCGTTGTTGGCGGCTCCTCCTCTTATAAACCAACGCTATTAAGAATTTTCATCAGCTCATCTTTGTCAAGATCAGCGTCTACATCCAAATGAACATGCGTCTTTCCGTCAACGACTGTGGCATTAACCTCGTTCAAATTCAGTTTTACATCATAACCGAATTTCTTTTTGATCACCATGCTCGCCAATTTCGAGATAATACTCGTAGTGAATTTAGATCCGATTTTCATTTCATCCATGCTCCTTTTTACTCCTTTCAATGTGCATTGATTTCCATAATAGGAATTGTAATTTTGGCGAAAAAAGAAAAAGCCGTTGTAAGCGGCTCAGTTCTCTAACAGATCCAGTTTTCTTTTGCAAAGAACAGCGGAATTGCGATAAATGCAAGAATCACCAATGCCGTTCCGTCGCCGTCGATAAGCATGGGCACATACCCTGCTGCCAGCAATAAAATTGCATAAAGCTTATTCTTCAGTGTTTTCATAATTCAATATCTCCTTCAAAATATACAGATCTTTCATAAAGGGAGATGTGTTTTGAGCGAAACTATATATCCCGTCTGTCAAAAACCGTTTCCCATCGCTCTTTGGGAATAGGTTTCATCTTGAGTGCCCACATAATCTGGCGAACCGTCACAGTCGGGTAAAGCCCGTTTGTGCAAGTTCCCGCACGTCTTTCGAAATATTCTCGGAATTCGGGATGCAAATATAAAGCGTCCGTAATCCACGGATCAATTTCACTCCACCAAGTACTCTTTGTTCCGACGTCAAATCTTTGCTGAATAACAGCCAATCCTTTTCTCTCAATTCTGTATAGGGTACAACTGTCATACACCGGATGATTGCAAATATAACGTTCTCCGTAAAGCGACAGATAAATAGTCGGCTTCCCGAAATGATATCTCATATCAATTTACTCCAAAAAATAAAAGAAAAAGAGTCCTCGTCAGGACTCTTTCCCCTTTTGCCAATAATCTTAGTTAGTCGTCGCAGACCTCTTCTTTGGTCGGATATAAGGCATCGTAATCCTCGTCTTTCTCGAAGCCATAGTGTTCCAGATCTACGGAGTGACCGCAGTGAGGACAGACAAGTGTGTCTTCCCATTCGTCCTCAAATTCCATGCGTTCTCCGCATTTACTGCAAATATACCGTCCCGTAAGCAGAGCTTCAATCTGCGCGTTGTTTAATAAGTTCATTGCAAATTACCTCCTTGATAATATGTGGCTATATTCATTATAATCGCCATCAGTATTTTAATCAAGAGATAAAAAGCACTTTTACATCTCTCATAATAGTCGTTGCAAATTACGTGAAGGGCAAAAACGAAGAGACCATGTTTTTCACACGATCTCTTCATTTTCGGAACCGGTTTACTTCTTAGTCGGTTTGAATCGACTGAATAAACCTCTGAATGTCTGGGAAGTGAATGTCCCGTCCGTTTCGAATTTGAAACCTCGTCTCATCCAGATGCCGTAGAATATCAACGGCAATATCAGTTCGGCAGTGGCAATACCTACTCTGAAATATCGATCTTTGACTGCCTCCGCCAGTTGAGCAGCTTTGAAGTCCTGATCGGTTTTCTGATTTCCGATCTTCTCCAGATGCTCATCGGCATTCTTGTCCTCTTCGAGCTTCAGTTTGTACAGCTTTGTCAAACTGTCTACAGCCGAAGAATGTTCTTGGCTTCCGGATTCAAGAGTTCCCAAATATTCAATTTCGGCTCTGATCTCCTCTTCCAACAATCTTTTGTTTTCTTCACCCATATTCGTTTTCTCCTTTCGTTATAATAGGGTTCCATAAAAGGAAGTGTTATTTTGGCGGAAGAAAGTTCTCCCGCTTCACTTCCAGCAAGACTGTTTTCCTCGATTCAAGGTTGCTGACGCTCTCTTTAATTTCAAGAAAAAGATAAGGACCGTCGGAATCGGACTTATCTATCCGCAAAACGCCGACAGCCTTTCTTCTTCGAAATATAAAAGAGAGTGCGATGCCAATTGCGATTCCTGTCGCCAGCAAAATAATTTCCATAAACTCCTCCTTTCCAAATTGTTTTCCCAAAATCTCCACCCGGGAATTTTTCCGAATACTAATTTACCACATCTTTCTGTTACCTCTGTCCGGTTTTTAATCTAAGTTAGAAAGAAAAAAAAAGAAAGAGCCGTTGTTAGCGGCTCAATCTCTTTCAGTAGTTACATCACTTCTTTAATTGTCAGTTTTAACGCTTCCGCTGCTGCTTTTGCATCGTAAGTTTTAGCAAGTGACATTGCTCTATATCCATCTGCCATCAGATTAAACGCCTGTGCTTTTTGCGTTTGTCTAATACCGAGTGCAGCAGGTACAATAGACAACATCAAGATACCTCCTGATACTACAGCAAATGCCGTCGCATAGGTTAAAACCTTGTTTTCTTTTTCCATGAAATATCACTCCTTTCATAAAGGAACCTGTTATTTCTGCGAACTGTCATAGACAATCTTTTTTCTCAGATCCGACCATGAAATATAACGGTCTTTACGGCAGATCGGGCAATAAAATTTGTTCACCTTGCCACCGATGTCCGTAAGCTCGTTGCTATCGGCTTCGAGTCTGCTCTGGCAATTCGGGCAGTTGAAGCGATAGACTTTCTTTACTGCGATATCTACAATTTTCATCATTGTCTCTCCTTGCTCAGTAACCAGAAAAAGCGTCTGTACAAGTCGTAATATGTGTCCTTACAACAAGGGATTCCCGTTCTGGCTTTCAAATGATCGTATGAGATGCCCTCCGTTATGGCTTTCAGAATATAACAGGCGAGGGACTCATCTGTTTCTTTGGCTACACGTTCTACCATTTCTATTCGTCTGGCGTAGAACAGCCTCTCGTCGACGTGCATGCTGATCGGGTCACGAAGTTTATTTGTTTTGCACGGCGGAACCGGATTGATTGCGGCGCTCGGAAAATAAATCAGCGAATTATACAGACGTTTCCATCGCGGGTATTGCAGACAGAAATGTTTCAGCTCGTAGTACCGATGCCTTTCAATCCAATATTGGTTTTTCTCGGACAGCTCCGGACGGATGGTTGTACTCATACCCGCTCACCCCTCCAGACATAACCGGTTTCCTGATACAGCAGCTTTGGGGAAATATAAAAGTTGATTCGCCCGTACTTTGAATTCATTTCCTCAAGCTTAGTAACCAGTTTTCCGTTTCTTGTGGCTTTGCCTATCGGCAGCCAGCCGGACACAATGCCGGCTCTGACCCAGGACGTGTCCTTACCGTACACCCTTGCGGCGACGGTTACAGGTACAGATCCCGATGCAAATGTTATTTCATTCATTGGCGTTTGCCTCCTTTCAACCACTATTTTAGGTTAGGAACGGCTTCTTGTAAAAACAACCTCAGTGGAAATAACCTTCCAGCGGAACATCGTCATTTCGCAGGGATAATCCTCAAAGCCAAGAGTTTCGCTGGTGATAAGCCCCTCTATTACGCCAATGATAATATCGGCTTCATATTGCTTATACGGAAATATAAAATCGGGCAGCGCTCTGTGTATCGAATGACACTTTGTGCAGCGTAGTCTGCGGAGCAATACGTTCTTTTTATGACCGTATTTCGTCCGGACAAGTCTTTTCACGCTATCATAGTATTTAAGTGTACCTTTGCATTTGGGGCAGATTGATTCGTTGTCACTAATCATAGGATCTCTCTTTTCTGATAAAAAAGTTTGGTATAGGAGTTGACAAATCCTACATTATGATATATGATTATTGATAGCAAATCAATAGGGGGTGATAAACAATGCTTATAAAATGCCCCGAATGCGAATTACAGGTCAGTGACAAGGCTTCGACTTGTCCTCACTGCGGCTATCCTTTGCAGGCAAATATAAAACCGCGCAAACCCCGGAATAAGAATAATAAACGAAGACGGTTGCCGAACGGCTTCGGACAGATAAGTGAAATCAAAAACCGAAATCTTCGTAATCCGTTTCGTGCAATGGTAAGCGTCGGGAAAGATATAAACGGCAGACCTATCTGCAAACCGTTGAAACCGGAATCATACTTTCCGACTTATAATGACGCATATGCAGCTCTTGTGGAATATAACAAGAATCCTTATGATCTGGGGGCATCTATTACCGTTAAAGAACTTTATGAAAAATGGTTCGTTGAATACGAAAAGAGCGTTAAAACCGGTGGTCCTATGACATACGCTTGGCAATATTGCTCGGCTGTATACGATATGAGAGTAAAAGACATTCGTGCCCGTCACATCAAAGGGTGCATCGACGAAGGAACCGTGACAGTCAAAGGGCGAACACAAACTCCGAACGCCCTTATGAAAAAGCAAATCAAATCGTTGTTTAATATCATGCTGGACTACGCTCTCGAATATGAGATCGTTGACCGAAACTATTCTCGCACATTCAGTCTCAGCGATGAAACGGTCAAAGAGCTTGATATGGTTAAAAATGAGCACATTCCGTTTACAAATGAAGAAATGGATTTGCTTTGGGCGCATGCCGATGATAAAATGCTGGTAGATATCATTCTTATACAGTGCTACTCCGGCTGGCGTCCAAGAGAACTCAGTTTAATTGAGTTACAAAATACAGATCTTGAGAATTGGATTTTCAAAGGCGGCATGAAAACCGATGCCGGCACGGATAGAGTTGTCCCGATACATTCTAAAATTCGTTATCTGGTTGAACGAAAATATAAAGAGGCACAGAAGCTCGGTAGCCCGTACCTTTTCAATTATTCAAATCTGAACTCCAGAAGCAATTCCACTTTTCTGTCATATTCCAGATATCAAAAAGCTTTCGATATGATCAAAACCGAGTTAAATCTGAATCCTGAACACCGCCCGCACGATGGTCGCAAACACTTTATCACTATGGCTAAAAAATACGGTGTTGACGAGTATGCCATTAAATATATGGTGGGGCATCAGATCTCCGACATCACGGAAAAAGTTTATACACAGAGAGAATTTGAGTGGCTTAAAGATGAAATCGAAAAAATAAAATAGATTGCACAAAAAAAAAGAAAAGCCTCCTCGAAGGGAGAACGCCAATTAAGGCGCTCGCCGCAACAAGAAGGCAAAATATAAATGTAGGAATATACTGTGTATAAGTAGTGTAGGAATAATGCACGAGTTACCTACATTTCTCGACATTCATCTACTTTTAACTACCCTAAAAACAGTGTAAATACAGGGTTTTAGAAGCACGTATATGCAAGATACTTTTCTTTGAAAAGAAAAGTAGGCAAAAGAAACTTCGGTTAAATTGTTTTGTGCAAAGTTTATAATACCTGCATAGACAGGACTTATAAAAAAGCAAAAGAAACTTCAATTATCGGCGACGATATACAGATTTTTCAATGCCTGCGCAGACGGATGAGGCGTGCCCTCTCACCCGACTTCGTCGGGAGCTCTCCCAAAGGGCGAGCCTGAAAACAAGCACACCCCCATAAAACCTCCCTCCGCACGTTTTAATCACAACAAAAAATTTTATTTATTATAAAGGAAGAAAAAATTATGTACACAAATCAGCATCCTGAAATTCAGCCCGATACGCTCAACGAAATTCTTGCCCTTCGTCCCGAAGGCGCGGAAAACTGCAAAAAAACCGTTTCTGATCTTCACGACCGTATGAAAGGTGCGGTTATAGGAAGATTTGCCGGCTGCGTTCTCGGTATACCCGTAGAGCTTTACAAAATGTCGGATATGCAGGCGCTCGCTATGGAATGCAATATGCAGTATCCGCCCGTTGATTATTGGACAGGAACCGATCATCCCGAAAAAATTCACTATCAGGTAAACAACAGAACCGAATATATTCTTGAAAATATAAACAAGGTTCCGGTTGATGACGACATAACCTATACCATTCTCAATCTGCTTCTTCTCGAAAAATACGGAAAAGGCTACACGGTAGACGATGCCGGCAAGTTCTGGCTCGATTATCTTCCCTATGCCTGCACCGCGGAAAGCGAAGCGCTTATGCAGCTTCGTGCGGGAACAAAGGCAGAAAGCGCGGCAAACTTCAACAATTATGTTGAATGGATAGGCGCAGCCATCAGAGCGGACGCTTTCGGATATGCGGAAGCCGGCGATCCCGAAGCCGCCGCAAAGCTTTCTTATCCGGACGCTTATCTTACCCATCGTCAGAACGGTATTTACGGTGAAATGTTCTGTGCGGCAACCGTTGCGGCAGCTTTCACGGCAGAAACTCCTCTCGACGCGGTAAAAGAAGGTATGAAGCAGATCCCGAAGGAATCCGAGCTTTATAAAGAGCTTGAATGGGCGTTCTCCTGCGAAGAAAAGGTTACAAACTATATCCGTGCGCGTCAGCTTCTTGACGAGCATTTCCCCAAAATGCACCCCGTTCATACAATAAACAATATGTGCGCTATCGTTTTCGCGCTTATGCTCGGCGGAAAGGATTATACAAAATGCATAGGCAACTGCGTTGCGATAGGTCTTGATAACGACTGTACGGGCGCGACCGTCGGCAGTATCGTCGGCGCCTGCATAGGCTTCAAAAACATTCCTGAGCATTGGTACAAGAACTTCAACAACACCGTTATGACATATATAAACGAGCATCCCGCCCTCGCCCTTGACGACGTTATCGACAGATTCGTAAAGCTCAACGGCTGATAAAACAAAAAATCTCCGCTCGCGCGGAGATTTTTTTATTTTGTTAATCCGTTACGGCTATTTTCTTTTCGGCATATACGGCGCCGATTATACCGATAAAATATCCCGCGACGCACAAAACGCTTTCATAAATCACGGTTCCGGCAATACTGCTTGAAAAATCGGAGAAAATTATTCCGCAGAGCGTTGTTATCAGCCACGCCGAATATGCCGTAATCAGCGGAAATCCGATTCCGCGAAGAGATATATAGGGCTTTTCAAATGTCGGCACAGTCTTATGCGCACGATAAAATATCCGTGTTGCGAAAGCTAAAACAATTGCGACAATATATCTTGCGGCGTTTTCAAGCGCGCACAAAGCGTCGGAATACAGATAAGTTTCAATAAGCGAATCGCTTATGTCGTTTCGCAGCAAAAGCAAAGTTATCGCAAACGATATCATCGGCATAAGTGCTGCCAAAAGCACGCCCGTGACGGACAAAACCACTGCATCTCCGCATCTTGCCTGCATAACAATCCACACCGAAATTCCGACGAAGAAAAAAAGTGAAGCGTAAAGGAAAATATATTTTGCGTTATAAAAAAGCTGAATAAGAAAATCAAGCCCCCGCGGAAGATAATAATAATTTTTCTGCAGGACGGCAAACAGCACCGTAAACAAAACCGTTCCCAAAAGCGGAACTACAAGCTCCCACAATATTATACGGGAAAGTTTAAGCTTTCTTTTCTCCAAAATACAGTTCCTTTCAAGAATGTGATTATACAATAAATATATCACATTATTATACAGATAAAAACTTTATTTTGTAAATTTTTCAGACAATAAAAACAGCTCCCCGAAGGGAGCTGTTTTTATATCTTTAGTAGGAATACTATTGATTACTTATCACCGAGAATTGTATTGGAAAGAACACAATATGTGCCGTCAACTACGATGTACTCGAAGTAGATAGCGGGAGCCGACTGCTGGTAACCAAATTGATACTTAAGAGAGTATGTGTAGGCGGGAGAATTAGCAAAGCCCCAGAACTGACCATCATAATTCTTTGTTACAACAGAAGCCTTGTAGTCTTCGAGAGCCTGTTTAGCTTTGTCGAGAGTCTCCTTTGCTGCTGCCTTGGCTGCAACATACTGTTTGTCAATAGCGTTATAAGCTTCCTCAGCCTTTGTTATAGCTGCCTTCTTTGTCTGTATATTGCTTGCAACTACAGAAGGAGTCATAAGCGATACTGCCGTAGAATCGCCGGCTTTCTTGAAGTTGCCATCAAAGTCAACATAGAAGAATGCCCACTTGAAGGATGATGCATCAACTTCCTTGCCGTCGATCTTAGCCTTAACGCCGCCGTTGGCATCTGTGGATGTGATGTAGCCAACCTCTGTAGCAACGCCGGTCGATACGATCTTACCGTCCTTATTTACTACATAATAGCCGGCAGGCATGCCTGTGCTTACGGAAGTAGCGAATGCAGCTTCTGCATATGTAGAATATGTGCGATAGATAGAACCGAAGGTTTCGCCCGAAGGAACAGTTGTGGCTACGTATGTGGATTTAACCACTACTTCTTTGCCGAGCTCTGTAATTTCAAGAGTTGAACCTGCTTTGCCGAGGTAAACCGTTACGGTTTCTTCGGGCTTGGTTGTGTCGTCGTCCTTCTTGATGCCGTCTGTGTATTCACCGATAACCGTAAGCGCCTTAAGGATCTTATTGTTGTCGGATGTTGTGGAGTAAACCTGTTCGTATGTTACGAAGAGATCCTTGCTGTCCTTAATGAACGAAGCAAGAGTTGTTGTTGTGCCGTCGAGGTTGCCCGTTGCGGGGTTAGGAGTCATAACGATAACCGTAGCGTCGCCGAATGCATAGTATGTTGTGCCGTCGAACTTAACTTCATATTCACCGTAAGGATATACTTTGCTGTCGCTTACGATGTCAAGTTCTCTTGCGGTAACGGTGTTAACCTTTGCAAGGTCTTCGCTTGTAACCGTTTCAACCTTCCATTCAACGTCGTAATCGGGCTCGCTCTTTGTTACGGTAACAACAGGATTGCCGTTAGCGTCATATTTCTTAACGCTTGAAGATGTGTTTACTCTGTAAAGATAGTTACCGAGTACTTTGTACTCTGTAGGTACGCCGTAACCGTCCGTTGTCTTGCTTTCCCATTCAGTTATTTCAGCCTTTGAGGTAACCTTTATCGGAGCTCCGTTTTCGTCCGATACTATAATGTATGTCTTTATTTCGCCCGTCATTGCATGTGCGGCAGTAAGAGTGATCTTAGCATCCGCAACGTACCATTTCTTTATAAACTTGGACGTGCCCGCAGACTTCTCATAGTAAGGATCCTTGGCAACCTTAACAGTGACCGTCTTGGTATCGATTATTTTTCCTTCCTTTAAAGCTGCAACTGCTTCTTTTTCATACTTTGCAACCTCAGCGCTGATATCGCCGAGATAGATGTAGCCGCTGTAAGAGCTCCAGTTGTCTGCAGGAGAATCTGTAGATCTCTTGAATGCATATCTACCCTTGTGATTATAATGTTCACTTGAGAAGCCGCAGTTACCAGCAGCAATATCAACTCCGTCAACGCGTTTTACTGCATACGGGAGAGATATATGATCTGTTTTTACAAAGCCCTCAGATGTTACATTCTTATATGCATCAGCATCATACTTAAGAACATACTGACCTGAAGCATCATCAAGAATAGAAACGTAAACAAGGTCGTGCGGGTTTACATACGTCTTGCTTGTTTCATCCTGCGGATGATATGCGTTTTCGTTTGTAGCAAATATTCTGTTGTACATGCCAACATTTGTTATATCCCAAAGAACGGATGCGCTTGCTCTTACTTCGTAAGTCTTAACGCCAGTAGAACCGGGATGAGAAATTACAGAGTCAAGATATTTATACTGAGGACCTTCTTCATTATAACTTGTCTGGTCCTGAATTGTTACGCTTGCGTTACCAGTCCGGTTCCAGCCGTTGTTTGCAGTACCTGTATCTGATTTTACTTCAAATACAGCTCTTTCAAAACGTCCGCTTGCAATGATACCGTCAAGAAGCTGTACCATATATCCATATGCTACATTTGTACGTACATTGTTCTTGTTTGCAACAACATTTTCAAAGAATACTTTCTTGTCAAATGTCTGAACATCGTCATATTTTGCAAATGTATCAAGAATCTGACCAAGAGTTACTTCTTCGTATGTCTTCTTTGCGGCTGCATAATCATCAGGATATGCGATTGTTGTGAGAAGATTGCCTTTTTCATCTTTCTTCTGAACATAATTTCCGTCTGCATCCTTTACATATGCACCAGCTGCATCTTTTTCATAGTCAGGCATCTTACCAGTCGGCCATTTTCCCTGAGCAACTTCATAGTTATACAATATGCACCAGCCAACAGTATTTTTGCTTATAGCTGTTTCAAAATCAACAACAGTATCATCAAGCTGTTTGTCAAGTGCTGCAAGAGTTTTGCCATATATAGCATTCATATCTGCTGCCGTAGCTTTGAGAGCTGTGAGAAGGTTTCTTGTATATGCAACCAAGTTACCATTCATCTCTGTTACGCTCAAGTTCCAAGTGGTCTGGCCTTTGTCAACCTTTGCAGGATCACACTCAGGGATTTCATAAACCCATGTGTGATTTGCCTTTGAATACTTTTCAGCATCAAAGCCAAGAGTTGTAAGCGCATCTCTTATTGTAATGCTATCGTTAGTCCAAGGAGCATTTACGCCGCCGCTATCAACAGTCTCTTGATTGAGAACTCTTGTTGAACCAAAACGAGCTACATAGCAGAATCTTGCGTCGAGTGCATTATCAAAATAATGAACGCCGCCGCCTTCGTATTCATTTGTAACTGCGAGTGTTACGTTGAATGTATTGTCACCTGTTTCGCTCTTTTCAACCTTAACTATAAAGCCATTAGCTGTTGCGTTTTCAGCTGTTGTATCTTTTACATAAACAACAACGTTTGCTGCGTCGCCTGTAAGAGAGCTGTCAAGGTCGCCTGCGAGAACGTACTTAACTGCCTTGTTGTAAACGATACCCTTGAATTCTTCTGCATCAAGTACGTCGTTTACTGTGCCGGTTGTTTTGATATCAAGGAAGGAAGTCCAAGCCTTAGAATCAACTGTAGCCGTAGCCTTAAGACCTTCAACTGTATAAGTAATCTTTACTGTAGCAGGTCTGTTAGCATATGTTTCGTCTCCATTTTCGTCCTTTGCAGGAACGGGAATGTAAACGGTCTTTGTTTCTTCAGCGTTGCCGATAGTAGCAACTGTTGCTGTGTAATACTTCTTGCCGCCGATTGTCTTGAAGCCGGATGTATCAACAGCTACGATAACGCCTGCAGAAACTGTGCCGATCTGGATAGTTATGTATGTTTTATCGGAAGCATTACCGTAAGTGCTAAGAGTAACCTTATCGTCATCAAAGGATACTGTGGGAGTTGATGTGAACTTCTTTGTCTTAGCAACAACAGCTATATCATAATAACCGTCTGCGTCGATATCATAGAATTCAACTCTTGCGCCACCGTTAGCAAC
Source organism: uncultured Eubacteriales bacterium (assembly GCA_963614875.1). Classification (GTDB taxonomy): domain Bacteria; phylum Bacillota; class Clostridia; order Oscillospirales; family CAG-272; genus CAG-841. The sequence continues at coordinate 30,701 of CAVEFC010000004.1, forward strand.
GTTCGGTATAGCAGCCTTTGTCTGTGCTGCTGTAAGCATTGTGAATGTGCTATCATAAACAACGAGCTCTTCTGCACCAAGTGTATTGAGGTTGTTTACGATTGTGTATTCAACAGCGCTTTCAGAGCCGCCCTTAAATACGAGCTTGTTTCCGGAGAAAGAAATTTCATATGTGTATTTCTTTTCGCCGTTAACTTCGTATGTAGCGGATGTGTAAGATGTAGGAAGTTGAGGTGTTGCATCTGCGTTGCCGGCTTTATTGGCGAACTTAGGATAATCACCAACAGTCTTTATTGTTCCGTCATAGTTGTATGTATGAGCGGGGCCTGCTGCTGCAACAAGAATTGTGTCAGAAACAGCCTTTGTGCTTCCGGAGAAGAGAGTTACTGCAACGTTTTTGCCGTCTTTTCTTGAAAGCTGGAAGATTGTTTCGTTCTGAATGTAGTCACCAAGATTGAACTTGTCGTCCGAAGCAAGGTCACGTGTTGCACTAAGTCCGAGAGATACGCGAACGAGTCTTTCGAGTTCGTCTGTATCAAGAACAACTTCTTCGCCCGCTTCACCTGTGCTTGTTATTGTTTCAACTGTTACAGTAGAAGATGTGATAAGAGTTTCCTTAATCATATCAACTGCTTTAACTCTTACGAGGTCTGCAGAAGTGTTAACTCTGCCAAAGTTCTTGCCAAGGTTTTCGCCCTTCTTTGTAAGGCAAGGAACATCGTCAGAAGTATTGCCCCAGTTGAGGATCGTTGCGAGGAGGTATGCAGCCTCGCCATAAGAAAGCTCATAATTGGGGTTTACAGTATTAACATTAGACATAAATGTCGTGTCGAATGCATGGCAGAATTTGTTTGCCGTATACATCCAGTTATACTGCCACTGATCGCCGTTCTCGGGAACGTCGTTCTGGAAGCCCATAAGTCTTACGATAATAACACTTGCTTCAGCAAGAGTTATTGTAGCATTGGGTCTGAAGTTGCCGTCACCGTCACCGGCAATCAGATTACGCTGATATGCATAGCATATAGCTGCTCTGTGCGCCTTATCGGTATCAGCCTGGTCTTTGAAAACTACCGTGTCAGCAAGGACACCGTTTTCATCCCACCACTCAGTGTTTACCCAAGTGCTGTCGATCTTAGCGATCATAAGAGCGAATTCAGCTCTTGTGACCTTTTCTTCTGCTTTAAGGCCAACGTCAGCAACGCCGATGTTCTTGAGATAAGAAACGGCACTGTTGTACCAAGTAGCCTTAGCTGCAGAAACGCTTGCAAACGCGCCGATTACCATTGTAAGAGCGAGCACGAGTGCAAGAATTCTTGAGATGTTTTTCATAGTATTCCTCCTATATTTTTTAGGTGCGTTGGGGGATAATCCTCCCCCGGTAGCTATCCTAGCATTGTAATAATACAAAATTGCAGCATTTATTTCAAGAGGTTCGCGCGTTTTGTAATAAAACTGTAATATTTCGCGGACAATTTTGCTTTCCTTTAATATAATACGATACAATCGCGACAAAATCAAGCGCTTCGGCTCATCTGTAACACAACTGAAACATTGCCCCGCGCCGCGCATTTGCCGCAACGGGCAAAGAAAAAATTTAACCCCCTGTCTGCCGGATGCGGCAGACAGGGGGGGGTTGCGGTTTTTATATACTCGGAAGTATCCGATAATTTTCACTTCAGCAATTTATATGAAAATCTATATTATCCGCTTTTGCGGGGTTTATTTTGCGAAATCAACTGCGCGGCTTTCGCGTATAACGTTGATCTTTATCTGTCCCGGATATTCAAGCTCTTCTTCGATCTTCTTTACGATATCTCTTGCGACAACTATCATCTGATCGTCGTTTACCTGTTCGGGTTTTACCATTATGCGAACTTCTCTGCCCGCCTGAACGGCATAGGATTTTTCAACGCCGGGGAAGCTGTTTGCTATTTCTTCGAGCTTTTCAAGACGTTTTATATAGCTGTCAAGATCTTCTCTGCGTGCGCCCGGTCTTGCCGCGGAAACTGCGTCGGCTGCGGAAATAAGCACCGCGATGACCGTTCTCGGTTCAACGTCGCCGTGATGAGCCTCGATAGCGTGGATAACGTCCTTGTTTTCTTTGAATTTGCGTGCGATTTCAACGCCGAGCTGAACGTGAGAGCCTTCAACCTCCTGCGTGAGCGCCTTGCCGATATCGTGCAGAAGTCCCGCGCGTCTTGCAAGTACGGGGTCCGCGCCGATTTCGCTCGCCATAATTCCCGCGATATAGGCGACCTCCGTGGAGTGACTGAGTACGTTCTGACCGTAGCTTGTACGGTATTTCAGGCGTCCGAGCAGCTTGATTATTTCGGGAGAAAGCCCGTTTACACCGGTTTCGAGCGCCGCGTTTTCGCCCGCCGCCTTGATGGACGCTTCAACTTCCTTGCGGGCTTTTTCAACCGTTTCCTCAATGCGCGCCGGATGAATACGTCCGTCGGCAATAAGTCTTTCAAGGGTAAGCCTTGCGACCTCTCTTCTTATCGGATCGAAGCAGGAAAGCGTTATTGCCTCCGGCGTGTCGTCGATTATAAGGTCGCAGCCCGTAAGGGTTTCTATCTTGTGGATGTTTCTTCCCTCTCTGCCTATGATTCTTCCCTTCATTTCGTCGCTGGGCAGCGGAACAACGGACACCGTCGTTTCCGAAACCTGTTCGGAAGAAAGTCTCTGAATGGCAAGGGAAATAATGTTCTTTGCCTTTGTGTCGGCTTCCTCGCGCAGATCGCTTTCGATCTGATTGAGTCTGACCGCGGCTTCTCTTTTCGCGTCGGCTTCTATGCTTGCGACAAGCTCCGCCTTTGCGGTTTCGGCTGTGTAGCCGGAAATTTCTTCGAGCTTTGCCGTCTGAGCGGCTATCGTTTCCTCGATTTTTTCTTTCAGTCTTTCGACTTCCTTTGTCTTTTTGTTTAATGCCTCGTCTTTGCGTTCGTAATTTTCGATCTTCTTTTCAAGCGCTTCTTCCTTTGCCAGCGCTCTGTTTTCAAGCCTGATTATTTCCTGACGGCGCTCCTTGTTTTCGCGCTCGGCTTCGGTCTTGGCACGGAGAATATCTTCCTTCGCTTCGACGATCATCTCTTTTTTCTTTGCCTCCGCATCCTTTGCGGCTTCTTCGGTAATGCGTTTGGCTTCGCTCTTTGCGGAGTTTATAAACGCTTTTGCTTTTTCGGTTTTCTTCCTTGTGACAAGCATCAGAGCAAAGAAAACCGCAAGCCCGACTGCCAAGCCGATTGCGGCGGCTATAAGACAATTTGTCAGATTGCTTAAATTACTCAAATTATTTTCGCACCTCCTTGCAGTGTTATTTTATTAATATATGTAAGCGATATCAATGAATCAGATCCGGTTTGACTGATAAAAACGCATTTTTATCACTATACAGATGTTATTATACATTATATTATTGTTTCCTGTCAAGCGATTTTGCATATATTGAACAAATTTAATTTGAGTTTTTCGGACATTTTGCGCCAAAAAAGCTCACGCAGACGCGTGAGCTCTCCGAAAATCCGTCGTATCAGAGCTTTTCGTCGTCGGGATCGACGGGCGAAACGCGGTTTTTTACGCTTGACATAACTATCGACGTTCTCGTCGACGAAACACCCTTTACGCGTTTCAGATCGTCGAGCAGCTTTTCAAGCGATTTTGTGCTGTCCGTGCATACTTTAAGAAGAAAGTCGCTGTTGCCGGTGACGACATGGCACTCCATTACCTCCGGATGCGCGGCGGCAAATTCGTCCATAGCGCCGGTAGCGCTCACAACGGGAAGATAGTCCGTGCTTACGTCGATAAACGCAAGAAGATCTCTTCCTATTTTTGACGGATCGAGTATTACGGTGTAGCTTTTTATTATTCCGGTGGATTCGAGTCGCTTGATGCGCTCTATCACCGCGGACACCGACATATTTATCCGCGCGCCTATCGCGGATGCGTTCATTCTGGAATTTTCGCTCAGACAAGCAAGTATTTTCTTGTCCACACTGTCAAGCATTTGCTTTCCTCCTCAACTTTCAACGTAAATTTCACTCTTATATTGAATTCTACCATTATTTTTAACGGAAGTAAAGAGGTTTTTCCGAAAAATAATTGAAACTTGCTCCGCGCAGTGATATAATATTGGCATAATACGATAAAAAAGCAGGTAAGCTACCCTATGTTCGACAAAAATAAATTTTCCGAAAAGATAAAGCCCGCGCTTTCCGCAATGTATTCCGACGTGGAAGCGGCGGCAAAACGCTATACGGACGCCGTTGGAGCGTTTTTTGCGCTTTACGGCGAAACCGACGATTTTTCGGTATTTTCCGTTGCGGGAAGAAGCGAAATATGCGGAAACCACACCGATCACAATCACGGTCAGGTTGTGGCTGCGTCAATAGATCTCGATATAATCGCCGTTGCGAAAAAAACAGACGGCACCCTCATCAGAGTGCAGAGCGAAGGCTTTGATCCGAACAGAGTCGATATTTCGACGCTCGAGCCGCAGGAAAACGAAAAATTCCGTTCGTCGTCGCTTATCCGCGGCGTCTGCGACGGAATTATAAAAAACGGCGGAAAAGCCGGAGGCTTCTGCGCCTACACAACGTCAAAAATACTCAAGGGCAGCGGACTTTCGTCGTCCGCCGCGTTTGAGGATATGATAGGCACGATAGAAAATTACCTTTACAACGACGGAAAATTCGACTTCACGCAGATATCGGTGATATCGCAGTACGCCGAAAACAGATTTTTCGGCAAGCCCTGCGGACTTATGGATCAGATGGCGTGCGCGGCGGGCGGCTTTGTTCATATAGACTTTGCCGATCCGAAAAATCCCGTAACGGAAAGAATAGAATTTTCGCCCGAAAAATACGGCTATTCGCTTTACATAGTAAACACGGGCGGAAGCCACGCCGATCTCAACGACGATTACGCCTCCGTTCCCGCGGAAATGAAGGCTGTGGCAGGATTTTTCGGCAAAGAGGTGCTTTGCGGAATAACCGAAGAAAAGCTTATTGAAAACGCAAAAGCAATAAGAGAGGCACTCGGCGACAGGGCTCTTCTGCGCGCACTCCATTTCGTGCGCGAAAACGAAAGAGTAAAACGGATATCCTCATACATAGCGTCGGGCGACATAAAAGGCTTTTTGTCCGTGATAAACGAATCAGGACGTTCCTCCGCCATGCTTTTGCAGAATTATTACTCCGTAAAAGCGCCGTCTGAGCAAGGCATAGGTCTTGCCTGCGCGATAGCGGAAAGCGTTATGGACGGGGACGGCGCGTGTCGCGTTCACGGCGGAGGCTTTGCCGGCACGGCGCAGGTGTTTGTTCCGGAGGCTAAAGAAGCGGCATTTGTCCGCGCCGTCGAATGTGCGTTCGGCGCAGGCTGTGCAACAAAACTCAGAATTCGCCCGATGGGCGCGGTAAAGGTGTACTGATGTCAGACAAAAGGAAAAACGGGCAGTCCCTGCCCGAAAAACCGGCGAAAAAGCCGATAAATTACAGAAAGCTGCTTGCGCTTGTCGGCGCGGTGATACTTTCAACCGTCATTTATTTCGGGCTGACCGAGCTTTCGGTCAGACTTTCCGAAAAAGCCGGCGAGCAGATATACATTCCCGTAATAGAAATATACACGGCAGTCGCGGCGCTGCTTGCCTGCGCGACGGTCATAATAAACGCGGGTATGAGCCGCGACGCCGATCCGGTCGAACTTGATCTTCCGGATTCGTGGAGTGCCGAAAGAAAAGCGGCGTTTCTTCTCAGCGTTCCGAAGCGCAGAAAAGCCGTAAAGGTGCTTTCGCTTATAATGATCGCCGTGATTTTCCCGCTCTTCTGCGAGATCGCGTCGTGGTGGATCGAAGCTGTGATAAAGGGGTTTTCGTCTTGAAGGCATATTCTCTTTTTTCGGGATCGTCGGGCAACTGCTTTTTTGTACATACCGAAAGCACGCGTCTTCTCATAGATTGCGGCGTAAGCGCGAAATGCGCCGAAAAAGCCTTGCAATCGCTTGGTTTTTCGCTTTCGGACATAAACGCGATACTTGTCACGCACGAGCATATCGATCATACAAAGGGACTTGAAGTGATAGCAAAAAACTATCATATTCCCACGCATATGGAGGAGCTTTCCGCGCGCGCGCTGATAAAGGATCCGTCCTGTGCGCTGCTGCGCGAGCTGTATCTTTATCGCGGAGATTTTGAAATAAAGGTCGGCGATATTTCCGTCCGCGCCTTTGCCACTCCGCACGACAGCGCCGCCTCCGTAGGCTATACGCTCGAATCGGGCGATGTAAAAATAGGCTTTGCAACGGATATGGGCTGTATAATGCCGTCCGTGCGCGAGGCGCTTTCGGGGTGCAGAGCGTCGGTTATAGAAGCAAATCACGACGTGAATATGCTGAGGTGCGGACCTTATCCGTATCCGCTGAAACAACGCGTGCTTTCCGACCGCGGCCATCTGTCAAACGACGCGTCGGCAGAGCTTGTATATTCCCTTGCGGAAAGCGGAACGACCGGCTTTCTGCTCGGACATCTCTCAAAGGAAAACAACACTCCGACGCTTGCGCTCGGCACGGTAAGAGCCGCGCTCGGCGAAAATTCCGGCGTGACGGTGTCGGCGGCAGCTCCCGCCGAAATTTCGGAGCTTATAATAAAATGACAACGATAAATCTTATTTATGTAGGCAACATCAGGGAAAATTATCTTCTTGCGGCGGCTGCGGAATACGAAAAACGCCTTTCGGCGTATTGCAGACTCGTCTGCACCGAGCTGCGCGAGGAAAAGCTCCCCGACGAGCCGTCGCAGGCGCAGATAGACGCCGCGATAAAAAAAGAGGGCGAGAGAATTCTCGCCGTTCTGCCGCAGAAAAGCAAAAAAATCGCGCTCTGCGTCGAAGGAAAGCAGATTTCCTCCGAGGAGCTTTCCGCAATGATAAAGGACGCGGAAAACGCGGGCTTTTCACAGCTTTCGTTTATAATCGGCGGAGCGTTCGGGCTTTCGCCGGAGGTGAAAAGCGCGTGCGATTTCAGGCTTTCGCTTTCAAAAATGACCTTTACGCACCGTATGGCGCGCGTGCTTCTGCTCGAACAGATATATCGCGCGGAAAACATAGCGGCAGGCGGAAAATATCACAAATAAAGGACTTCTTTTTATGGAATATCTTGCAGGAACGGCGGACGTAGCCGTAATAGGAGCGGGACACGCCGGCGTCGAAGCCGCGCTTGCCTGCGCCAGACTCGGCTGCGACACCGTGCTTTTCACAATATCAAACGACGCTGTGGCAAATATGCCGTGCAACCCATCGATAGGTGGCACGGGAAAAGGTCAGCTTGTGTTTGAAATAGACGCCCTCGGCGGAGAAATGGGCAGAGCCGCCGACAAAGTTATGCTTCAGGACAGGGTTCTCAATTCAAGCAAGGGGCCTGCGGTACAGTCTAAGCGTATTCAGGCGGACAGACGGCTTTATCAGAGCGTGATGAAGAAAACCATCGAACACACGGACAAGCTCCGTCTTGTTCAGGCGGAAATCCGCGAAATCCGCACCGAAGAAAAAAACGGTATGCCCTCGGTCTGCTCGGTGGTGACAAGGCTTTCCGGCGTATGGAACGTAAAAGCCGCCGTTGTCTGCTCCGGAACTTATCTCGATTCGCGCGTTATCATAGGCGAGGTTATGTATTCGTCCGGACCTGACGGAATGCACGCCGCGGTCGGACTTACGGATTCGCTGAAAAAGCTCGGACTGCGCTTCCTGCGCTTCAAAACAGGCACTCCGCCGCGTCTTGACGCAAGAAGCATCGATTTTTCCGTGCTGGAACGTCAGGACGGCGAAAAAATAATGAAGCCGTACAGCGCGGATACAGATCCCGCCGCGCTTTTGTCGCGTCCTAATCTTCCCTGCTATATTGCATACACAAACGAAGAAACCCACCGCATAATAAGGGAAAATATTCACCGTTCTCCGCTTTACAGCGGCGAAATAAAGGGCATCGGCCCGCGCTATTGCCCCAGCATTGAGGATAAGGTCGTTCGTTTTCCCGACAAAACGCGACACCAGCTGTTTGTCGAGCCCACGGGCGACGGCACGGGAGAAATGTATCTGCAGGGATTTTCCTCGTCTATGCCGGCGGATGTTCAGCTTATGATGCTCCGCTCGATGAAGGGCTTTGAGCACGCGGAAACGATGCGCAACGCCTACGCCATAGAATATGACTGCATAGATCCGACGCAGCTTTCCCATACACTGAAATTCAAAGCCGTGGACGGACTTTTCGGCGCAGGACAGTTCAACGGCACCTCCGGCTATGAGGAGGCTGCCGCTCAGGGACTTGTCGCCGGAATAAACGCGGCGCTGTGGGTAAAAGGCAAGGAAATGATAACCCTTCCCCGCCACAGCTCGTATATCGGCACGCTTATAGACGATCTTGTCGTAAAAGGCACAAACGAGCCTTACAGAATGATGACCTCGCGTTCCGAATTCCGTCTGCTTCTCCGTCAGGACAACGCGGACAGACGTCTTACCGAGATCGGACACAGAATCGGGCTTATAAGCGAGGAAAGATACGAAAAATTCAAGGAAAAGCAGGCGCTTATCGACAAAGAGGAGGAACGGCTGAGCCGCACGGTGCTTTCTCCCACGCCGGAACTCAACGCAATTCTCGAAAGCGCCGGAGAAACGCCCGTAAAAACAGGTCTGCGCCTTGCCGAAGCGATAAGACGTCCGACAGTGACGTACAAAATGCTCGCTCCCGTGGACAAAGACCGTCCAATTCTTCCCGATGAAGTCGTTTTCACGGCGGTGACCGACATAAAATACGACGGCTACATCAAAAAACAGCTTGCGGAAGCCGAAAAATTCGAAAAGCTCGAAAAACGTCTGCTCCCCGACGGCACGGATTTTGCGCGCATAAGAGGTTTAAGCACGGAAGCGGCGCAGAAGCTGAATCTTCACAAGCCGAAAAGCATCGGCGAAGCGTCAAGAATTTCCGGCGTAAGCCCCGCGGATATCGCCGTGCTGCTCATTTATCTCGATTCGATATCGGGCGACAGGCGCAGACATACAAAGCAAGAGGACGAAAAATGAATTACGACACCTTCTCCGCCGCGCTTGAACAAACGTTCGTAATAAACGGATTGTCCTTGCGGTTGCAGGAAAATCAAAGGGAACAATTGTTCGACGCCACAAATCTGATACTTGAAAAAAACAAGGTTATGAACCTTACCGCAATATGCTCGGAAAACGAATTTATTTCGCGCCACTGGGCAGATGCGCTCACCGCCGCCGGATTTATTCCGGACAGCGCTTCCTTGCTCGACGTCGGAACGGGCGGCGGAATTCTCGCGCTGGCTTATGCGATCGTCCGCCCCGACATATCCGTGCTTGCGATGGATTCCACAGCGAAAAAAACCGATTTCGTTGCGGAATGTGCGTCCGCCATCGGACTGAAAAACCTGAAAGTCGTATCGGGGCGCGCCGAAGAGCTTTCAAAGGACAAAAAATACCGCGGACAATCTGACGTCGTGACGGCTCGCGCCGTCGCCGCAATGCCCGTGCTTTCCGAGCTTTGTCTGCCGTTTGTCCGCACGGGCGGAATTTTCTGCGCTCTCAAAGGCAAAAACGGCGCGGATGAGCTTTCCGCATCTCTTTCCGCAATAAAAACGCTCGGCGGAAAAGTTTCGGAGGATAAATTCATTCAGCTCAAAGAAATCACGCCCGAAGGAATCATATCGTCCGACAGACACATTCTGATTATAGAAAAAATTTCAAAAACCTCGGATATTTATCCGCGAAGATACGCGCAAATAACCAAAAATCCGCTCTGATACGGCGGTCGCTTCAACATATCGGCACGAAAAACAACGCTTCGACGGCGTGTTTTTCGTGTTTTTTGTTTTTATCCGTGATATTATCAGCATATGGAGGTGATACGAATGGACAAGCCTTCGCGCGAAAATAAAGCCGGCTCGGATATTGCTCTCCCTTCCGAAGCACGAGATGTACGGCTTATAAAGCTCTCAGACATTTATCCCGACCCCCTCCGAAAGCCGGGAAAATATGACAGCTCGGAGCTTTGCGTTATCGCGCGGGGATTTTTGCGGCACGGAATCGGATTTCCGATAACCGCCGCCGAAATACCTGAGCTTAAAAACAAGTTTATGCTTATTTCGGGTGAGAAAATCTTCCGTGCCGCGCTTATTGCCGGTCTGAAACGGCTTCCGTGCATAATTTCCGATGAATATCCGCGTCGCTTGCCGGAGCGTCGCACATCGGAAGAACCGCCGGAAAAGCCGTGCGTCGTCCCGGCTCCCGTAAACGCTTCGGTCGGTGCCTCTCCGCCGCCCAAAAGCAAAATAGCGATAAAGGATCCCCGTTTTTTCTTCAATTCCGTCTATCACGCGGTAGACCTGATGAAGCAGAGCGGAATTCCCGTATCTTGCGGAACGCGGGACGACGACGGGCAAACCGTTCTGATCATCACCGTACCCAAATCTCCTCCTATATAGCGTAAGGCAGAAATGTTCCACGTGGAACCGCGGCGCAGGCAAAGCGTAGCGTTCCACGTGGAACATTTTTCTTTTTATCTTTTTCGCCTGTCATATGTTTTTCCCGATTATACTTGACTTTAAGCCGTCGCGGTGATATAATTTTTACATTACCCGAAAACGCAAAGGAGCAGCGCCTATGGCGAAAATAATATCGTTTGCAAATCAGAAGGGCGGCGTGGGAAAAACAACGTCAGCCATAAATATCGCCGCAGGCACGGGACTCAAGGGCAAAAAAACGCTCTTGCTCGACTGCGATCCTCAGGGCAACGCGTCAAGCGGCGTCGGAATAAGAAAATCGCGCACGGGAGCAACGACCTACGACATACTGATAGGCAGAGCGCGCGCGGAAGACGCGATAATAAAAACCGATTTTGAAAATCTTTTTGTGCTTCCGTCAAGTATGCCGCTCGCGGCGGCGGAGCTTGAGCTTGCCGCCCTCGAAAACCGTGCTTTCAGGCTGAAAAATGCGCTCGAAAGCGTAAAAAACGATTATGATTACATTTTTATAGACTGTCCGCCCTCGCTCGGAATGCTTACGATAAACGCGCTGACGGCAAGCGACGGCGTTATCGTGCCGATGCAATGCGAATATTTTTCGCTCGAAGGGCTTACGCAGATACTCTCAACCGTAAAGCAGGTAAAAAGACTGTATAATCCGCAGCTTTCGCTCACGGGAATTCTCATAACAATGCACAACGGAAGGCTGAATCTTTCCGTTCAGGTGCTTGACGAGCTGAAAAAGCATTATGCGGACAAGCTGTTTTCCACGCCCGTGTCGCGCAATGTAAGACTTTGCGAGGCGCCGAGCTTCGGAATGCCGATACAGTATTACGATAAATATTCAAAGGGAAGCTCCGCTTACGACGATATCGTGAAAGAGCTTCTCGAAAGGACATAGAAAGGGGAGATCACATGGCAAAACCAAAGCTGACCGGACTCGGCAGAGGGCTTGACGCCATTCTTGTTGACAGCGATTATTCGTCGGGCGACAGCATCACTTCGGTGAGAATAAACGACGTTGAGCCGAACAAAAATCAGCCGCGAAAGCTTTTTCAGCAGGAAGAGCTCGAAGCCCTGTCGGATTCAATAATAAAATACGGGGTAATTTCTCCGATAACGGTAAGACAGGCAGGGGACAGATACATTATCATCGCGGGAGAAAGACGCTGGCGCGCCGCAAGAATGGCGGGACTTTCCGAAATTCCGGTGATAATAATCAGCGCCGACGATAAAAAAGCCGCGGAAATAGCGCTTGTCGAAAACATTCAGCGCTCGGATCTCAATCCCGTGGAGGAGGCGCAGGCGTATGCCGCGCTTATAGAGCAGTACGGACTTACGCAGGAAGAAGTCGCGGGACAGATAGGGAAGAGCCGCAGCTCCGTAACAAACTCTCTCAGACTTCTCGAGCTTCCGGACGCGGCGCTCGCATTGCTTGCGGCAGGGAAGCTTTCCGCAGGTCACGCGAAGGTGCTTCTGGGAATAAAGGACGCAAAAAAGCTTGCGGAAGCCGCGCAGAAGGTGGTTGACGGCGAGCTTTCCGTAAGAGAAACGGAAAAGCTTGTAAAACAGCTCTGCGCTCCGCCCAAGCCCGAAAAGGAACTCCCGCCGATAGATTACACAAGAGCGCTTGAAACAGCTGTTCAGGATAAAATCGGTAGGACAGTAAAAATTAAACAAAACGGCGCAAAAAGCAGTATAACGATAGGCTTTTCGGACAACAATGACCTTGAAGTCGTGCTTCGTTTGCTTTGCGGCGATGATTTTGTAAATTCTCTTTAACAAAGAAAGGATACAGATAAAATGCTTGATATCAGACTTATAAAGGAAAATCCGCAGAACGTTATAGACCGTCTTCGCGCGAAGGGCAGGGAAGCCGAAGCCGACATTTACCGCGTTATAGAGCTTGACGCAAAGCGTCGCGAGCTTATCGCGTCCAGCGAAGCGCTCAAAGCGGAGCAGAACAAAACCACAAAGCTTGTTCCCGTCTACAAAAAAGAGGGAAAGGATTGCGCGCCCATATTTGCTCAGATGAAGGAGCTCGGCGCAAAGGTAAAGGAGCAGGAGGAGGAGCTTAAGCAGGTTGAAACCGAATACAATTCGATTATGCTTTCGTTCCCGAACCTGCCCGATCCCGACGTTGTTCCCGGCGGAAAAGAAAACAATCAGCCTCTTTATTACTTCGGCGAGCCGAGAAAATTCGACTTCGAGCCAAAAAATCACGTCGATCTTTGCACAAATCTCGGACTTATCGACTATCCGCGCGGCGTAAAGCTCTCCGGAAACGGCTTCTGGATATATCGCGGAATGGGCGCAAGGCTTGAATGGGCGCTGCTCAACTACTTTATCGACACGCACCTCAGCCACGGCTTTGAGCTTGTTCTCGTGCCGCATATGCTCGGCTACGAATGCGGACTTACCGCAGGTCAGTTCCCGAAATTCGAGGACGAGGTTTACTGGCTCGACGTCGCCGAGGACGAACGCCGTCGTTTTATGCTCCCCACAGCCGAAACGGCACTCGTTTCGCTCCACCGCGACGAAATTCTGAAGGAATCCGAGCTTCCCAAAAAATATATCAGCTACACGCCGTGCTTCCGCAGAGAAGCCGGCAGCTATCGCGCAGACGAGCGCGGAATGGTTCGCGGACATCAGTTCAACAAGGTTGAAATGGTTCAGTACACGCTTCCCGAGGACAGCGACAGAGCCTTTGAAGAGCTTGTTTCCTGCGCGGAAGGGCTTGTAAAGGGACTCGGCTTCCATTTCCGTACAGTAAAGCTTGCGGCAGGCGACTGCTCGGCGTCAATGGCGCGCACCTACGATATAGAAATTCAGATCCCCTCGATGAACGGCTATAAAGAGGTCAGCTCCGTTTCCAACGCGCGCGACTATCAGGCGCGTCGCGGAGCTATCCGTTTCAAACGCGAGGACAGCGGAAAGATAGAATTCTGCCACACGCTCAACGGCTCGGGACTTGCCACAAGCCGTATTCTTCCCGCGCTTGTTGAACAGAATCAGAACGCCGACGGCAGCGTAACCGTTCCCGAAGTTCTCCGCAAGTATGTGGGAACAGACAGAATAGGCTGATATGGGCGGATTTTCTGAATTATTCGATTCGGTAAGGACGTCCGGCGACGTAAAGATTACCTTCCGGTTCGTTTTGTGGGCGCTTATTTTCGGCGTTATAATATCGTGGATAATAATTATCTATAACAGAAAAATAATCGGCGCTTTTGTCCGCGCGATAATTTCGTCGGGCGCGACATCACGGGAAACGGCAAAAACCTTGGTCGAAATAGAGCAGGAGCATAACGTCAGCGCGATTTCGCATTACAGACGCTCCGCCGCGCTGCAGAGAATTGTATTTATCGCGGACGAAGGCGGACATTCTCAGGAAAGCGACAAAAAGAAGCGCTCCGTGACGGTTGACGAAAACACGCGCTTCTACATTCCGGAGGATATGCTTTTCCGCGCAGAAAAGCAGTACGGGGAAGAGGAGCACGGCGTGCTTTCGATAGTGCTCGGAACGGTGGCGATAATAATTGCCGGCGTTATAATAACTTATATTTCACTGACATAAAAACTGCGTGTATCTTCTCCGCGGAAGCGGGGGAGATACGCTTTTCCCGCACCCGTCGGCGCAAAATACGAAAAAAGGCGGTTTTTTTCACGAAAACCTTGAATTGTGGGATTTTTGTGGTATACTGATAAGGTAAATATCATTATAAAAGGCTGTGATGAAGCGGCTTTTTGCGTATAAACGGTTACAGAGAGCGTCCGACGAGGCTGAAAGCGGCGCACCGCGACGCAGATTATGCCTTTCGCTTCGGAGCTTTTTCCGTGAAAACAAAAGTAGCGGAAAACGGCTTGTCCCCGTTAAAAGACTTACAAAGCGTCCGCCGTAAAGGCGGAAATCGTGGGTGGTACCGCGGAGCTTGCTGCTTCGTCCCTTTTTTGTGGGGCGGAGCTTATTTTTTTTGCAAACGTAAATATTTTGAAAGGACTTTTTATATGAAAGAACTACTTGAAAAAATCAGGCAGGACGCGCTTTCCGCGCTGAACGGCGACGAAAGCTCGGAATCCATCAGAATCCGTTTTCTCGGTAAAAAGGGCGAGCTTACCTCCGTGCTTCGCGGAATGGGCGCCGTCGCTCCCGAGGACAGACCGAAAATGGGACAGCTTGTAAACGAAGTAAGAGAAAAAATCGAAGCGGCGATCGCCGAAAAGGCGGAGCGCGAAAAGAAAGCCGCGCTCGACGCCAGACTGAAGGCGGAAAAAATCGACGTTACCGTTCCCGGAGACGACCTTTCTACCGGAAAGCGTCATCCGCTGGCGCAGACAGAGGCGCTTATCCGCGAAATTTTCATAGGAATGGGCTTTTCGGTTGTCGAAGGTCCGGAGGTGGAATACGATTACTACAACTTTGAAGCGCTCAATCTGCCGAAAAATCATCCGGCGCGCGACACTCAGGATACATTCTATATAACCGACAACATTCTGCTCCGTTCGCAGACCTCTCCCGTTCAGGTAAGAACGATGGAGAACACAAAGCCTCCGATAAGAGTTATTTCCCCCGGCAGAGTTTACCGTGCCGATCCCGCCGACGCAACCCATTCGCCGATATTCCATCAGTGCGAGGGACTTGTCGTTGACAAGGGAATAACAATGGGCGATCTCAAGGGCGTGCTTGAGCTTTTCGCAAAGAAAATGTTCGGCGAGGATACGAAAATCCGTTTCCGTCCGCATCATTTCCCGTTCACAGAGCCTTCCGCCGAAGTCGATGTTTCCTGCTGGGAATGCGGCGGCAAGGGCTGCCGTCTGTGCAAGGGCGAGGGCTGGATAGAAATTCTCGGCGCGGGAATGGTTCATCCGTTCGTGCTTTCAAACTGCGGCATAGACCCCGAGGTTTATTCCGGTTTCGCTTTCGGAATGGGCATTGAAAGAGTTGCTCTTTGCCGGCTCGGTATAGACGATATGCGTATGCTCTACGAAAACGACGTGAGATTCCTTTCTCAATTCTGATAAGGAGGATTTAACAGATGATACTTTCACTCAATTGGCTTCGCGATTTCATCGACGTAAGCGATATAGACATAAAAACCTTCTGCGAGGATATGACGGTTTCCGGCTCAAAGGTGGAAACCTATGAGCAGCTCGGAAAGGAAATCGAAAACGTCCGCGTGGGACTTATAACAAAAATAGAGCAGCACCCCGACGCCGAAAGGCTCGTTATCTGTCAGGTCGATATCGGCGGCAGAAATCTTCAGATAGTGACCGCCGCAAAGAACGTATTCGAGGGCGCGCTTGTTCCCGTTGCAATTTCTCCTTCGGGAGAAAAAATCGTTGCAAAGCTTGCTCACGGCGTTGAAATAAAAACAAGCAAGCTTCGCGGCGCGGCAAGCGAAGGAATGTTCTGCTCGATAGAAGAGCTCGGACTCGATCTTCATGATATGCCCGGCGCTCCGACGGACGGAATTCTCATTCTCAACGAAAATTATCCCTGCAAGCCCGGCGACGACATAACAGACGTTCTTCATATGAACGACACGGCTGTCGAATTTGAAATAACGCCCAACCGTCCCGACTGTCTTTCCGTAATAGGTCTGGCAAGGGAAGCCGCGGCAACCTTCAGGCGTCAGGCAAATATCCCCGCTCCGAAGGTAAAAGGCTCGGATGGCGACGTGCGCGACTATATAAGCGTATCGGTTGACAGCAAAAAATGCTCGCGCTACTGTGCAAGAGTCGTAAAAAACGTAAAGATTGCGCCTTCGCCGCTGTGGCTTCGCATGCGTCTGCGCGCGGCAGGTGTAAGACCGATAAACAATATCGTTGATATAACAAACTACGTTATGATAGAATACGGTCAGCCGATGCACGCGTTCGACTATTCCTGCCTTGACGGAAACCGTATAGTTGTACGCGAGGCAGGCGACGGAGAAATTTTCCGCACGCTTGACAGTCAGGAAAGAGCGCTTACTCCCGATATGCTTGTCATTGCAGACAAGGATCGCCCCGTCGGTATTGCCGGCGTTATGGGCGGCGAAAACAGCGAAATCACGGACTCAACGGCTACGGTTGTATTTGAATCCGCCTGCTTTGACGGCGCTTCCGTCCGTATCACAGCGAAAAAGCTCGGTATGAGAACCGAAAGCTCCGCACGCTTTGAAAAAGGTCTTGACTGCGAAAACTGTATGCCCGCTCTTCAGCGCGCATGCGAGCTTGTCGAGCTTCTCGGCGCAGGCGAGGTCGTAGGCGGCGCGGTGGACGTTTACCCCGAAAAGAAACCCGTTTACACCGTTCCCTTCGAACCCGAAAGAATAAACCGTTTCCTCGGCATATTCCTTTCTCCCGACAGTATGAAGGATATCCTCCGTTCGCTTTGCTTTGAAATCGAGGACGGCAAGGTTATAGTTCCGTCCTTCCGTGACGACGTCCGCTGTATGAACGACGTGGCGGAGGAGGTTGTCCGTATTTACGGCTACAACGAAATAGCTTCAAGCTCCATCGTTGCGCAGATGACTCAGGGCGGACTTCCCAAGGACGTCAAATTCCGCGAAGGACTTTCCGATCATCTCTGTGCGCTCGGACTTGACGAAATATGCACGTTTACCTTTATTCCCGCAAGAATTTATACAAAATCGGGAATGGCGGAGGACGATCCGAGAAGAAAATCGGTTGAAATATCAAACCCGTTCGGCGAAGATACAAAAACTCTCCGCACAACGTCCGTGCCGTCAATGCTCGAAACGCTTGAGCTCAACTACAACAGATCAAACCCCTCGGCTTCGCTTTTTGAAATGGCTAAGGTTTTCATTCCCAGAGAGGGAATTGTGACAAACACTCACGGTCTTGAAGGCTCTCTTCCCGACGAGAGAATCAAGGTAACGGTAGGATTTTACGGCGCAGGCTCGTTTTCGCGCATAAAGGGAATTTGCGAGGAAATTCTTCGCTATGCGGGAATAAGCAGCGCAAAATATGTCGCCGTATCGACGGATCCCGCCTTCCATCCCGGACGCTGCGCAAGCATCGTTCTTCCGGACGGAACAAACCTCGGCACATTCGGAGAAATTCATCCCGTAACGCTTGAAAATTACACGTTTTCGTGTCCCGTCTATGTTGCGGAGCTCGACCTCGGATATATCTGGGAGCACGCAAAGCTTGAAAAGAGCTACAAGCCTCTGCCCAAGTTCCCCGCCGTCAGCCGCGACTTTTCGCTTGTCTGCGACGAGGACGTTGAGGTCGGCACGCTTGAAGAAGCGATGTCATCCTGCGGCGTAAAAATTCTCGAAAGCATCACGCTTTTCGACATTTACAGAGGAAGTCAGCTTCCCGAAGGCAAAAAAAGCGTAAGCTTTTCCGTAATGCTCCGTTCCGCCGATCACACTCTGACCGTTGAAGAAGCGGACAAAGCCACCAAAAAAATACTCGGCGCGCTTGAGCATAAGCTCGGCGTAACAATCCGTTCGTAAAAGGAGGGTTTTACAATGTATTATGACATAGAAATTGCGGGACTTCGGCGCAGACTTCCGCTTTGCCCCCTGAATGATTCGCTTTATATCGGCGCTTTTGTAATGTTCGGCGATGTTGAGCTGACAAAAGCCGCCGCAACCGAGCTTCTTAAGCTCGCGCCCGAGCACGACATAATGATAACCGCCGAAAGCAAGGGAATTCCGCTTGTTTACGAAATGGCGCGTCAGTCCGGCGTAAACAATTATCTTCTCGCAAGAAAAACGCCGAAGCTTTATATGCGCGACATCTTCTCGATAGAAGTAAAATCAATAACTCACGCCACCTCCCAGACGCTTTACCTCGACGGCAACGACGTCACGGCTATGAAAGGCAAAAGGGTTCTCATCGTTGACGACGTTATAAGCACGGGCGAATCGCTTCACGCCCTTGAAGAGCTTGTCGCAAAAGCCGGCGGAAACACTGTCGGAAGGCTTTGCGTTCTTGCCGAAGGCGATGCCGCAAAGCGCGACGATATCAGATTTCTTCAGGTGCTTCCTCTGTTCAATGCAGACGGTACGGCAATAAAGTAAAAACCGAAAGCCACCCGAGAGGGTGGCTTTTGAACTGAAAATTAAAATATTTAATAAATTTGTATCGAAAATCGCGGCAATGTATGATATAATAATAAAAAACGAATTTATAGGGAAGGAGAACCTCTATGAACGCAGAAATATATAATTATGTAGACGCCAATCTTACGAAAATGATAGGCACTCTTTCGGAGCTTGTGGCGATTCCGAGTGTAAAAGGCAAGGCTGTGCCCGGAAAGCCCTATGGCGAAGAATGTGCGAAAGTGCTTGATAAAATGCTTAATATTGCGTCATCGTTCGGATTCAAAGCCGAAAATCACAAAAACAGAGTCGGTACGATAGATCTTTATCCGGAGGGCGAGCCTTCGCTCGGAATACTTTGTCATCTTGACGTTGTTCCTGCCGGCGAAGGCTGGAAAACTCCCCCGTTTTCAATGTTTATGTCGGGCGGAAAGCTTTACGGCAGAGGCACAATGGACGACAAAGGTCCTGCCGTTTGCGTGCTTTATGCAATGAAAGCCATAAAGGACTGCGGAATAAAGCTTTCAAAAAACGTGCGTTTTATTGTCGGCACGGACGAAGAAAACGGCTCATCGGATCTTGAATGGTACAAAAAGCAGGCAAAGCTTCCTCCGAACGTATTCACTCCGGACGGAAGCTATCCCGTTATAAATATAGAAAAGGGTATGATCCGCGGCGAAGTATCCGCAAAATGCTCCGTCGGAGGAACAAAATCGGTGCTTTCGGCGTCGGGCGGCACGGTTATAAACGCCGTTCCGGAAAGCGCCTGCGCCACCGTTGTCGGTTTTTCGGATATTGAGCTTACGCTCGCCGCAAAAAACGCAGGGATAGGTCAGCTTGTCACCTTCGGAAAGGACGGCGACAAAACCGTGATAACCGTAAAGGGAAAGAGCGCTCACGCCTCGACTCCGGCAGATGGCATAAATGCCGTAACGGGACTTTGCTCTATGCTCGGCAGGCTTTACGGCGACGATGATTCCACCGTTATGTTCCGCAATCTTTCCTCGCTTTTCCCCTTCGGCGAAACGGACGGAAAGTCGCTTAAAATCGCCGCCTCCGACGAAAGATCCGGCACGCTTACGGAAGTTTTGAGTATTCTTTCGTACTCAAAGGGCGTGCTTGCGGGCAAGTTCGACATACGTTTTCCGCTCTGCCGCTCCGTTGAAAAAGTAAAGACGGGGCTTGAAAAGGCTTTTGCCGCAAAAAATATGGAGCTTTCCGATTTTTCCGGCGTCGAGCCTCACGAGACCTCCGCCGATTCGGATTTTGTAAAAACGCTGAACAAGGTTTATGAAGATATAACCGGCGCGCGCAGCGGATGCATAGCCATCGGCGGCGGCACTTATGTTCACGATATTGAAGGCGGCGTTGCTTTCGGCGCGGAATTTCCCGGCGAGGACTGCAAAATTCATTCCGTCGGCGAATTTATTTCCGTCGAACGTATGAAGCAAAACACCAAAATCTTCGCGGAAGCCATAATCCGTCTCTGCAAATAACCTACTTTTCTTCGACCGTACTTTTCTTCGAGAAGAAAAGTAGGCAAAAGAAGCTTCGGTTATCGGGAATGATATACAGATTTTTTAGTATCTGCGCAGACGGAGCTTATTAAAAAAGCAAAAGAAACTTCAATTATCGGCGATGATGTACAGATTTTTTAGTATCTGCGCAGACGGAGCTTATTAAAAAAGCAAAAGATGCTTCAATTATCGGCGATGATGTACAGATTTTTTAGTATCTGTGCAGACGGGGCTTATTAAAAAAGCAAAAGAAACTTTAGTTATCGGGGACGATATACAGAATTCTATAAAGCCTCTCACTTTGGTAAATGCTTAATATCTTTTGTCTTTCCGTCCTCAAAATTCAACAAAAAAGCCACCTCGAAGGGTAGCTATCAATAAGACAGTATAAGAACATTTACTGACATAGGGTAGCTGCCGTACAGGGTGCGACAAGATAAATTGGCGATACTTGGTTTTCACAACTAGGTATCGCCTTTTTCTATCTTTAATGATTTTTCATACTATGATTGGAGGAACAAATAATGCAGGAACTTACTTATATTCGTTGTGGTGATTACTATATTCCCGATATTTGCTTGCCGGAAGAAAACAGGCCTATTGGTCGGTGGGGTCGGATGCACAGAGATTATATCAAGGAGCATAACCCCATCCGTTTCAACGATCTGTGTCTTAGCGGCGAACTGTGGACTTATCTGGCTAACTTGAACGAACAGGCACAGAGCCGCCTTGAACTTATCATCGAGCAGAAGAAAGCTGCTGGGGGCGTGACAGAGGACATGAAAGCAGCTAACCAAATAGCATGGGTAGGAGCTATGATCAGCATCCGCAATCGTGCAGAGGAAATTGTGAAAAACGAACTGATTTATAATTGATACCGCAGAGGAGCTTGTGTTCAAGGTGGCACAAGCCCCTCTTTTTCTTTCTGCGTAGGCGAAAAACAAGTTCATGCAAACCTATTGAAAAATTCATGATTTCGTGATATAATAATTGCTGATGTAAGGAGGGACTTGCTATGGCTGTAACCTATAAAAAGTTATTTCACCTGCTGATCGACAAAGGCATGACCAATGCCGAATTGATGGAGAAAGCAGGCTTTAGCGCCAATATTATTACCCGCATCAAGCGTGACAATTACATTTCTCTCAACAGTATTGAGAGGATTTGCAAAACTTTCAACTGCGGCGTTGACGATATTCTGGATTTTATACCTGATATAAAGGAGAACGAAAACAATGATTGATACAAAGAAAGAACAAGAGCGTGACGAGCTGCACCGTGCGATATGGGCAATCGCTGATGAGCTCCGTGGTGCCGTGGACGGCTGGGATTTCAAGAACTATGTCCTTGGCACGATGTTTTACAGATATATCTCCGAAAATCTGACCAATTACATTAACTCCGGTGAGCAGGATGCCGGTAATACTGATTTTGATTATGCAAAAATGTCCGATGCCGAAGCAGAGGAAGCCCGTGAGGGGCTTGTTGAAGAAAAAGGCTTTTTTATTCTGCCGTCTGAACTGTTCTGCAATGTCAACCGCAGAGTAGACAATGACGAAAATCTGAATGAGACCTTGGAGCGTGTGTTCAACCATATCGGAGCATCCGCAAAAGGTTCTTCCTCTGAAAGCAGCTTCGCCGGACTGTTTGATGATTTTGATGTGAACAGCAACAAACTTGGCTCTACCGTTGCAAAGAGAAATGAACGCCTTGCAAAACTTCTGCATGGTGTAGCCGATATGAACCTTGGCGATGTAAAAGACCATGACATTGATGCCTTTGGCGATGCCTACGAATATCTGATGACCATGTACGCATCGGGAGCAGGAAAATCCGGCGGTGAGTTCTTTACCCCTGCTGATGTTTCCGAATTGCTCACCAGACTCGGCACGGTGGACAAGACTGAAATCAATAAAGTCTATGACCCTGCGTGTGGCTCCGGTTCTCTGCTTCTGAAAGCAGAAAAGGTTCTTGGCAAGGATGCCGTCAGAAATGGTTTCTACGGACAGGAAATCAACATCACTACTTACAACCTCTGCCGTATCAATATGTTCCTGCATGATGTTGGCTTTGATAAGTTTGACATTGCCTGTGAGGACACACTGATCGCACCGCAGCATTGGGACGATGAACCGTTTGAGCTGATCGTTTCCAACCCTCCCTATTCCCTCAAGTGGGCTGGCGATGATAACCCTCTGCTGATTAACGATCCTCGTTTTTCTCCGGCTGGCGTTCTCGCACCGAAGTCTAAAGCCGACCTTGCCTTTATCATGCACTCCCTTTCGTGGCTGGCAACAGGCGGCACAGCAGCGATCGTTTGCTTCCCCTGTATTATGTACCGTGGCGGTGCAGAGCAGAAAATCAGAAAGTATCTGATTGATAACAACTATATCGACTGCATCATCCAGTTGCCGAGCAATCTGTTCTTTGGAACGTCTATTGCGACCTGTATTATGGTTCTGAAGAAAGGCAAACCTGACAACAAGACCCTGTTTATTGACGCTTCCGGCGAGTGCATCAAAGTCACGAACAACAATAAGCTGACTCAGGAAAACATTGACCGTATTGTTTCCACCTTTGCCGCCCGTGCCGAGGAGCCGCATTTCTCTCATCTGGCAAGTTATGAGGAAATCGAGGGTAATGATTATAACCTCTCCGTTTCCACCTATGTGGAAGCCGAGGATACCAGAGAGAAAATCGACATTGTAAAGCTCAATGCTGAAATTGAGGAAATTGTCGCCCGTGAACAGGTTCTCCGTGACGAAATAGCGAAGATCATCGCAGAAATCGAGGTGGAATGATGAAGAAGGACAAGCGTGAAATCAGCATCGTTCGTTCTTCCGCTGCGGAATATCTGACATTTGTTGCCTCCACAGGTGCAGACGAAAAAAGCATAGAGATGCGTTACGAGGACGAAAACATCTGGCTGACGCAAAAAATGATGGCTGCTTTGTATGATGTGGATGTACGAACCATCAACGACCATATTAAAAAAATATATTCTGATTCAGAATTGGAACAATCGGCAACTATCCGAAAATATCGGATAGTTCAAACGGAAGGTTCCCGTGAGGTTGCCCGTGAAGTAAACCATTATAATCTGCAAATGATTATTTCGGTTGGCTTCAAGGTGAATAACGAGCGAGCGGTGCAGTTCAGAAAATGGGCCAACCGTATTGTAAAAGATTACACCATTCAAGGCTGGGTTATGGATGATGACCGTCTGAAAAATGGCGGAACAGTGCTGACAAAAGAATATTTTGAAAAGCAGCTGGAGAAAATCCGTGAGATTCGTCTTTCGGAGCGAAAATTCTACCAGAAAATCACCGATATTTATGCCACAGCTCTGGACTATGACCCTTCCGCAGCGGCTACAAAACGCTTTTTTGCAGCGGTGCAAAATAAATTGCACTACAGTGTTCATGGGCAAACAGCAGCCGAGGTTATCTACACCCGAGCAGATGCAGAAAAGGAACACATGGGGCTTACCACATGGGACGGCTCGCCAAAAAGTAAAATTCATGCCTACGATGTTGTGGTAGCGAAAAACTACTTGACCGAAAAGGAGCTTTCCCAGCTGGGACGCATTGTTTCGGCATATCTGGATCTGGCAGAAGCACAGGCAGAGCGGCACATTCCGATGACAATGGCAGATTGGGAGAAGCGGCTCGATGGCTTTCTCACCGTGTGGGACAGAGAGGTTTTGCAGGATGCTGGAAAGGTATCCGCGGAGCTTGCCAAGGCTCACGCCCTGAGCGAGTTTGAAAAATATCGCATCGTGCAGGATCAGCTGTATCAAAGCGACTTCGACAGGATGTTGCTGGAAGCAGATTCACATACAAAAGAGCTGCCGGAAGCGAAGGATGGCGGTGAATAAACTTTATGAGATTATCTGCTGTTTTGTCAAAACCGCCCAATAAGGAATACGTTCAAATTGATGCCTTTTTGCAAAAAAAGCCGGTAAAGTAGGCCAAAAGGTCGATATTTCAACCGGAACGGTCGCCCTGAACTATTTTTGCGTTTCATGCGGGGATATAAGGACTTTTTGGTCAAGCCCCAAACTCACATGCATTTTTGTGAGTAAGAATCTAATCAGTGTTGATTGTGTTTTGACCTGCGGATGCGGCGCTTCCATACCAGTATGGTTTTTGATAGAGAGCAAAAATGATATAACAGGTCAAGCTCCTACTATACGCATATTGAAGAAAAGTGTAAAACTATCCGATGTGGTTCGGATCAACGACAATCGCTATGGGGAGTTTACTCCGCTATTAGACAAAGCTATGCAGGCATATACCGACGGATTAGGAGCAGGTGCAGTTGTATATCTGAGAAAAATTTTCGAAAAAATCACGGTGAAAGCAGCGAAAGCAGTCAATATCGAGTATGCTCAATATAAAGGCGGAAGCCCAAAGAACTTTTCTGATCTGCTAAAAAAGGTGGATGAAAAATGTTCTATAATCCCAAAAGAATTCTCCGCAAACGGGTATAAACTGTTTCGAGAATTGAGCGGTGTCGTCCATGGAGAATATGATGAAGAAGCAGGATTGAAGAATTTCGAAGCCCTACATAGGCTTGTAATAGGAATCCTTGAAAATGTAATCAATCATAAAGAGTTATTGGATGCTATTACTGTGCTTGGTTGGAACGAAGAAAGAGGTGAAGATAAATGAGCCGATTGGATGAACTGATTCAGCAATACTGCCCAGATGGGGTGGAGTATAGAAAACTTGAAGATTGCTGTACAGTTCTTGATAAAAAAAGGAAACCCGTTACAAAAGCGGCAAGAGAAGCAGGCGAATATCCGTATTATGGTGCAAACGGCATTCAGGATTATGTTTCAGATTATATTTTTGATGGCACGTTTGTTCTTGTCGGAGAAGATGGAAGCGTAATTACAAAAGCAGGAACGCCAGTTGTAACATGGGCAGAGGGGAAAATATGGGTGAACAATCACGCTCATATCATTGAAGGAACTGACGGTGTCCTCCTTCGATATCTGTTTCATTATATACAGACTATCGATGTAACCCCTTTAATTCATGGCAATATACCCAAGTTGACAGGTGGAGATTTTAGAGCATTACAGATCCCCGTCCCCCCTCTGCCTGTGCAGAGTGAAATTGTCCGGATTCTGGACAATTTCACGGAGCTTACAGCGGAACTTACAGCGAGGAAGAAACAGTATGAATTTTATCGGGATAAGCTGCTGACCTTCGGCGATGTCCGAGGGGGGGCGACAAGTGATGTTGCGTGGAGGACGCTCGCTGAAATTGCAGAAATTTCAACCGGTTCAAGCAACACGGATGATGCGGTTGAGGGTGGTTGCTACACGTTTTTTGTCCGTTCTCAGCAGCCTCTTGCTAAGAATGAATACGAGTACGACGAAGAAGCAATTATCACAGCAGGAGATGGAGTAGGCGTTGGAAAGGTATTTCACTATATCAATGGGAAATATGCTCTCCATCAAAGAGCCTATAGAATTCATCCGGCAACAGATGCGCTTTTTGGTAAGTATCTGTATCACTATTTTGTTGCTAATTTTCCGAAATACATTGCACAGCAGATGTTTCAAGGTTCAGTACCGTCGATCCGCAGACCGATGCTCAACAAGTTCCAGGTTGCAATTCCGTCACTTGATGTTCAAAAACGGCTTGCTGAGGTTCTCGACAACTTCGATGCCATCTGCTCTGATCTGAAAATCGGTCTGCCTGCCGAGATTGAAGCAAGACAAAAGCAGTATGAGTTCTATCGTGATAAGTTGCTGACATTTGAGAAAGCTGGAGTGTAACTGGGGGATAAATAATGGGGCGAGTGAATTATAGCGTGACCACATCGCTTTTGATGCGAGTCGGTAACTCAAAGGTAATCCAAAAATGTTACGATGAAAAAACGATTCAGTTT
Organism: uncultured Eubacteriales bacterium; assembly: GCA_963614875.1. Lineage (GTDB taxonomy): Bacteria > Bacillota > Clostridia > Oscillospirales > CAG-272 > CAG-841. The sequence continues at coordinate 56,710 of CAVEFC010000004.1, forward strand.
GGCTGTGCGGCGAATTGGCTTGACTATGCACTGAAATGCAAAAATCAAGCTGTTGGTGACTATTATGAATGCGTTTTTGCTCATATACCAAAAGGCGATGCAAGGGTTAATTCCATTACCGATATTCATGGCAAGCCGATGGGCGATCATTTGCTGATTCTGGAAAACCAGCGTGATGGGTCTTCCTTGCTTCGCCTGATTCCAACGATTCTTATGCCGACAATTTGTTTCTTTTCCTTCAATGTTCAAAGGATACGGAAACAAATGGATAAAAAAGGAGAAGCCACCAAATGGTTTGCTTTCGACTTGGATGCATATCGGGAAGATATGGAATATCAAGACGATGCGAGTTTCTTGTTTATCTCTGACCCCGTATCCTTTTTTCAAGACTTAAAAGAATCGATTCCTATTTCGGTTGAAAAGAATAAGAAAAATCTCACATCGAGAAGATTCTATTCAGGGTTTAATCCGCAAGAGCCGTTTATTTTTCGTGATGTTGATTACCACCATTATACTGATGACCGTCCTTTCTTTGATTATCAGGACAACCGAGAAGAGCTGTTTTGGAAATTACCAAAATACGAACAACAGTCAGAACTAAGAATCGCTATCTCTCACTTGAACTTTGTACAAACTTATGACCCTTCATTGGAATATGATTATAACAAAAATAAGCTTGATGTATTTCTTCCTCACTTTCAAGAGTATGCAATGATTGTCCCAGCGAATAAAGCACATTCATTGTATTTCGGTGGATTTGACACGGATTGTCATACAAATGATTTTGCGGTACTTAAACTGACAATGAAGGATATTCAAGACAACATAAAAGTTAATAGTGGGAAACTAATCATTTAGGAGGTCAAGCCATGTCCTTTTTCAATATAGTCGCACAGACAAGAGAAAATACGGTGGTGACGGAGTATGAGCCTGTTTCCAAACGCAGCGACAGCTTTCAGAGCGAAGCCGCTCTTGAAAAGGAGTTCATCCGGCTGCTGACCACGCAAGGGTACGAGTATCTTACCCTCCATGACGAAAACAGTCTGATCACCAACCTCAGACGGCAGTTGGAGCTTTTGAACGATTACACCTTTACCGACAGCGAGTGGAAGCGTTTCTTCACGGAAACGCTTGCCAACGCCAACGAAGGCATCGTTGAGAAAAGCCGTACCATCCAGACTGACCATGTAAAGGTACTCCGCAGGGATGATGGACCTTCCAAGAATATTCAGCTCATAGACAAAAAGAACATTCACAATAACCGCTTACAGGTTATCAACCAGTATGAGGAAACCGAGGGCAAGCATGACACTCGCTATGATGTGTCTATCCTTGTCAACGGTCTGCCCCTTGTCCATGTGGAACTGAAACGCCGTGGCGTTGCAATCCGTGAAGCCTT
>CAVEFC010000005.1:0-16381 GCA_963614875.1 uncultured Eubacteriales bacterium
CTTTTATTTTATTGTTTTTACTCCGGTTATTCCGTGATTAAAGCTATAAATCTGTCAATATCTTCGCTGCTCATTGAGCCTTCGGTAAGATATCGTTTTGCGCCGCTGACATAATCGTCCGAGGTTACTTGGGACAGATCGTCTTTTCCCGAAATACATCTCATAAAGGAATCGAAATAAAGCTCAACCACCGCATTGTATTTTTCGGGCGTCTTTTCTGCGGAAATTTTATAGTAATTTTCGTAAGTTTTCATATAATCATCGCGCATTTCGTCATAGCTTGCTCCGCAAAGAGCCTCGATCAGCGCGCATACGAATCCCGTGCGATCTTTTCCTTCCATACAGTGTATATAATACGGACCGCCGTGTTCAAGCATAAATTCAAGTCCGCGGACGACCGATTCTTTATAGGCGTCCGAAGTGTAGCCGGAGCTCATGGACAACAAAACCATATTGCCGCTTTCATAAAGCGATTTTGCATATTCGGAAGAGAAATCTTCGCCGGCGAAATAGCTTTCAAGATTTGCCTTTGAATCGGCTAAATCTATTATGCACGCGATGCCGTTGCTTTTTAATAAATTGTCGGTATATCCGGCGCGGTTTCGACTGTTGTCAACAGGGCTTGCGCCTCTGAATATAAAATTCTTTTTCAGGCTGCCGCCGGATATCGCTCTGAAATTTGCAAACTCCTCATCGCTTGAATATTCTTCTCTCAAAAGCGAATATCTTTGCCCCAAAGCTTCTTGCGTGGCGGAATATTTTTTCGTTTTGTTCAGCGTGATATCGACGGTACAGCCGTCATTGAGTCCGGCGGTTTCCCATATGCCGACGTTGTTCAATGTAATCGTTACATATTCGTTTGACGGATAAGCCACAATTACCGGCGCGCCGTTCTGTACATAATATCCGTCGAAATACGGTACGTCCTTCAGCTCGTATCCGTTGCTGAATTTAACGTTGCAGCTGTCGCCGAGCGAGAACCCCAGCTTGTTGAAGTCATCAATGGAAATATCTACGATTGCGGCTTTGAATTTGACGTCTTCCGTTACCTTTGCCCCCGAAAGAGAAGGCTTTTGGCCGCACGCCGAAAACAAAACCGACGACGCGACGATGACTGCGACGATCGCAAAAATGCCGAAAATCCGACTTTTCTTTTTAACAGTACAATTCGATAAAAAATTCATAACCGACTCCGTTTTTTCTTTAATTATTGCCAGATTGTCTGAGGATTTTTTCCGATTTTTATTTTACGTATTTTGAAATGTCCGTTGCGTAGCAATATTTTGCCGAGGTAAGCTTGCCGAATATATATTTATTCGTTGCGGATTCGCACATTGTGTAAAGCCTGCCTTCTGTAATTATTATTTCTTCCGACATCGGAGGCGCTTTTATATCGCCGCAGAGAGTTGAAGAATCGAGAACAAGAAGGGGTACTGTCTGACCGAGGACGGTTATCTGACTTTCGGCAGAGGTGGGATTATAAATGTAAATATGAGAAAAAGCCGAAGCATACGAGGTTGAAACATACATTCTGCCCTGACTGTCAAAGCATATTCCCTGAACGAGATCGGGCGCGGAATATGCCTTTTCTATTTTGTCGGATATTCCGAATTCGGCAGAATCGTCAAGACGGTATTCGAGAATGAGGGAAGTGTTTTTATCGCCCGCTTTTGTTGTGTATTTATGACTGTCGGGCGTGGGATAGTTTTCTTCGCGATAAAATTCTCCCACATAAATACTGTCGCCTTCGACGTGAGTAAACGCAACGCCGAGCCTGTCGTCATCGGTTTTTGTGCCGAATGTTCCGATTGATTTTACCGTGTCGCCGTCCGAAGCGTTTCTGAAATCATTGTACGAATAGACTATAAGTCCGGAGCTGTCGGCAACGTATATGTAGTCGCCGTGCAGAGTTATTCCGCCGACATGACCTATAAAGGCGCTTCCGTCGCTGTTTGCAAGGGAAATGCGTTTTACTTCTTTTTTTGTTGTTTTGTTTACGATGCTGACCTGAGATGCGGCGCCGTCGGTGCGATAGCCGGTGACGAGAAATTCGTCCGTGCTTTTGTCATAGGCAAGCCCCTGAACTATCATTCCGTCGGAAAGCCCGGGAATTACAAATGTTTTTTCGGAGTTTCTGTAATATTCGCTTACGGGAAAGCGGAAATAACATCTTCCGCACAAAAGCACAAGCAGTAAAAGTCCGATAAGACACGCAAAGACTATACCGATGATTTTAAGCGCGGATTTTTTGCCCGAAGCGGTGTTTTGTTTGTTCATAAAAATTTTCCTTTTCATCAGATAAAGCGAAAAACGCTTTTGTTTTGCAATAATGATAACCCGTAATTATTAAAACGGTATGAACAACGTCAAAAAATCGGATTTTATATTTTATTTTGCGCGAATAACGGGCGCAGAGAAAAACATTCTGAAAAATTTACATATTTTACTTTGAAATAGGTCTATACAAACGGAAAAATCTGTGATATAATTATTGAAAATAATGTACTTATGATGTAAAATTATCTTCTGAAAGAGGGTGCCTGAGTTGAAATGCCTGCGCTGCGTCGCCGTGCTGCTTATGACGGCGGTTATAATATCTGCGCTGTGCTCCTGCGGAGCAAGCGGAAAAACAGTGTTTGAAAATGCTCTGAAAGCGTTCTCCGCTCCCGATTTTGAAAAGCTTTCCCTGTACGTCACCGATGATTCTCTTGAAGAAATAAATTCCGTGCGCGGATATTTTTCGTCGCTCGACGATGATAAATCGCAGGCTTACGCCCGTCTTATGACGAATGTCGGGGTGGCTTCCTATTACAGCGAAACAAAAGACAGCGACGGCAGCGTCACTCTTTCGCTGAGGCTCAGACACATAGACGTAACAAAGCTTTTGTACGACGTCGCAACCGAAATTTCCGTTTCGGGAACGCCGTCGGGCGAGGTGATATCGGATATATGCTCATCCGACAGGATAGAAAATTACATTGTTTACGATGACATTACGGCGGAGCTTGTAAAAACAAGCGACGGACTAAGGCTGAAGGCGGACGGCGAAAGCGAGCTTGCAAAGGAGCTTGAAGTCACGGCTCTGCTCAGATGGCTTTCATTACACTGATTGGCGAAAAGGAAATTTATATGAACGGCAGAAGATTTGATCCCGCAGACAGAAATCCGAGGGAGAGAAGAAAAGAGCTTCCCGAAAAGCAGGACGGAACGATAACGGTGGGAAGAAATCCCGTGTCGGAGCTTCTCAAAAGCGGCAGGGATATAGAAAAAATATATGTGCTTCGCGGCGAACGCGAGGGCTCGATAACAAAAATAGTAGCGATAGCGCGCGAGCGCGGAATAGTTGTTGACGAAACCGACAAAAAGCGTCTTGACGAGCTTTCCGCGGGAGCAAATCATCAGGGGGTTGCGGCGATTGCCTCTCCCGTTGAATATGTAAGCGTGGAAAGCATAGTCGAAAAGGCGCGCGAGCGCGGAGAAAAGCCGCTTATAGTCGTTTGCGATGGAATAGAGGATCCGCACAATCTCGGCGCGATAATAAGATGCGCGGACGGCGCGGGCGCTCACGGCGTTATAATAGGCAAAAGAAGATGCGCCCAGATGACGTCGACGGTGATAAAATCGTCCGCGGGCGCGATAGAATATATGTCGATAGCAAAGGTTGCAAATATCGCCTCCGCAATCGACGAGCTAAAGGAAATGGGAGTCTGGACGTTTGCCGCCGAGGCGGACGGAGAGGATTGCCGAAGCGCAGATTTTGACTGTCCGTGCGCGATAGTGCTCGGCAGCGAAGGAGAAGGCGTTTCAAGACTTGTCCGCGAAAAATGCGATTATACGGTTTCCATACCGATGCGCGGAGGCGTGAATTCGCTCAACGTATCGACGGCTGCCGCGGTATTGCTTTATGAAGCGGCAAACAAACAAGGTAAATAATTACGGGGGAAAAATAATTCATCGGAGGTAAATATGGCGGAAGAAAACAAAAAGAGCATAGACGAGCTTCAGACGTCGGCGGACAGCCTTCTTGCAAGGCTCAACGGTCAGCTCGGAGCGGAAGCGTCAAAGTCCGGAAAGGACGAAGGCTCGGTCAGGTCGGACGACGGACACACAGGCGGTCTTACGGACGAAAAATACAGCGAGCTTTATGAAAAATATCTCGGTGAAAAGCCGTCGCAGAAAACAGGCTCGTCGGGCTATGAAGCGCTTCACGAAAGAATAGTCGATCTTCAGAAGGAGGTCGGCGGAGATGTTCCCAAAGAACCGGATGATGACGTGGGCGCAAAGCCTTCGGAGGACTCCGGAGCGGAACTTTCCGAAGAAAAAGCCGACGTAAAAGCAGAAGGCGATGAGGACGACGAATACTGGGCAATGATGAAAACTGTCCAGATTTCGCCTTCGAAAAAAGAGGAGCATAAGTCCGAAGAAGCCGTGACGGAGGAAACCTCCGAGCTTCAGAAGAACATAGAGGACGCGGAAAACTACGTCGAGCAGACTTATCCGGACGAGGAAGAGCCTGCCGCAAAGCCCGTGAAAAACGTGGATAATTATTCCACCAATCCGGAAATTTCGCGCAAGAAGGACAAAAAGGGACTTTTCTCAAAGTCGCGCAGGGATAAATCGAGAAAAGAAGCAAAGCTTGCCACGACAAGCGGCGTAAGCGACGATGACGAAGAGGATTTCGACGAGGCTTCGATTGACAGACTCGGAAGCACGGACGAGCTTATAGCGTTCGAGCCGCCGCTTCCCGACGACGAAAAGCAGACGATAACCTTTACCCGCGCGACAAAAGCGCCCGATGCCGCGGACGAGGAAGACGCCGTCACGGCTGAGGTTGACAAAGCAGACGCGGAAACCGAGCCGAAAACTCCGAAGGATCCTTCGGATACGGCAATGATGATGATGGCTTTCGGCTACGAGCCGGAAAAGGAAGAGGAAAAGGCTCCCGAAAAGGAAGAAGAGCCGCACAGCTTCGACGAATATTCGTTCTCGGATACCGACGAGCTTTCCACGACCGCAAATCTTGGCGACACTTCGATGTTTGAAACGGAAACGACTCCGGTGAGAGCCGTTACCGAAATGATGAACAAGCCGATGTTTGAATACACCGGCGCGGACAACAACAGAGGTATATTTGAAAACTTCAGAAAGAAGTTCAATTCGCTTCGTCTGCGTATGATTATATGCGCGGTGCTTGCGGCGGGACTTCTCATCTGGGAATTTATTCTTCCCGTGGCGGGCGTTGCGCTTGATACGGTTGTGTTTGTCGCGGTGGACTGGCTGCTCACCTTCGCCTGCGCGATGCTTGTCTGCGACAGACTTATCTATGCCGCAAAGCGTATTGCCAAATTCGGCTTTGACGCGGATACCGTAACGCTTGTTATGTTTGTGCTTTCGCTTATAACGTCGGTGGTGGCGCTTATCGCCGCTGACGCATGGGCGACGGTTGTGCTTTATAACTTTACGTTTGCGCTCTGCGCGTTCTTCAATCTGATTTCGGCGTTTATGCTTCTCAACAGAGATGTGTATTCCTTTAAGGTCATCTCCTCTTCAAAGACGAAAAAAGTGCTTGCGCGCGTCGGAAAATCCGAATGTGCGCGCGAGGATATCGCGTTCAAAGATTATCTTAACGACGCTTCCGAGGTGTGCAAGGTAAAGAGAACAAACTTTATAAGCGATTTCTTCTCGAACAAGGAGGAGGAGCCTTCAAACCGCAGACCGCTTAAAATACTTATTCCGGCGGTGTTTGCGCTTTCGGTTATCGCTTTCCTTGTGTCGATGTTCGCAATAGACGACTGCGACCTTTATCAGAGCGTGACAAACGCTTACATAACGTTTATAATGACGGCTCCGCTTTCGGTATTCCTTTCATTTGCTTATTCCGCATATCTCGGATCGGCAAGAGCTTACGCTCACGACGCGGCTATACTTTCGGAAGCTACGCCCGAAAAATACAGCAATGCGGCTGTGATAACCTTCACCGACGAGGACGCTTTCCCCGCGGACAGAATAAAGCTAAAGAGCGTAAAGGTAATCGACAACCGCAGCATAGAAAAGGTTATTTACTATGCTTCAAGCGTTTTTTCAAAGATAGGCGGTCCGCTCGCGACAGTATTCAAGGCGGCTGCGCTCGATACCGCAAGTTCCGAAAACGTTGAAATAAAAGAGCTTTCGGATTACGGCATAGACGCCGTTGTGGACGGCAAGCACATAGTTGTCGGTCAGCCCGAATATATGGAAAATCAGTGCTTTGAAGTGATAAAAGAGGATTCGGACGCCGAATACGGCGGCAGGACAAACAGAAGAATAATGTATCTTGCCTGCGACGAGGTTATAATAGCAAAGTTTTATATTCAGTACAATACGTCGCCCGATTTCATCTATATAGTAAAGCATCTGTTTGAAAGCGGAGTGTGCGTTGCGATAAGCACGATAGATCCGTGCATAGACGACGATATTCTTTACAAGAACCGTCTTGATCCCGAAAAGTACGCCGTAAAGATAATAAAGGGAAGCGCGCCGGAGGATGTTTCCGATACGCTTTCGGCTTACGACAGCGGCATCGCATCGACGGGATCGCTCAAGGGAATGATAAAGACCTTTATGCTTTGCGACAGGCTTTGCAATCTTTCAAAGACCAATCTTGCCATGAAGATAGTTTCCGCCGTTATAGGCGCGGTTATTGTCGGACTTGTTATAGGAGCGGGTGCAACGGAAAGCTTCCTTTCCATAATTCCAGCGCTGTATCAGCTTTTCTGGATGATACCGATGTTCCTTGTTTCAAAGGTCTACATAAGATAAATAAAAGCGCAGAAGGCGACGCCATTCCGGCGTCGCCTTTTTGTGATTTTTTTGATTAAACAATAATGAAAAAATTTTTGAAAAAGCTATTGACAAACGCAAGCCTTTGTGATACTATTACATCATCACTTTAACGCATTAAAGCGTTGCAATGCTAAAATCAAGAGGGGATACGAAAATGAAAAAATCGGTTGTGAAAATAATATCGCTCGCGCTTGCGGTTATGCTTTTCTGTGCGGCTCTTTGCTCGTGCGGATCAAAAAAGGAAACGTTTATCGTAGGCTTCGACGCCGACTTTCCGCCTTACGGATATGTTGGCGACGACGGAGAATATACAGGCTTTGATATAGAGCTTGCAAAGGAAGTTGCAAAGAGAAACGGCTGGGAAATCGAGCTCAAAGCAATAGATTGGAACAGCAAGGACTTTCTTCTTTCGTCGGGCGCGATAAGCTGTATATGGAACGGCTTTACGATGAACGGCAGAGAGGACAAATACACATGGAGCAAGCCGTATGTCGATAACAGTCAGGTTGTTGTGGTGAAAAGCGGAAGCGGAATAAGCACGCTTGAAGCTCTTGCCGGAAAAACCGTGGCTGTACAATCAGGCTCGTCCGCTTTGTCGGTGCTTACGGACGAAGAAAACAGTGAGATGATAAAGCTTAAAAATTCTTTTAAGGAGCTTAAAGAATATGCGGATTACAACGCAGCGTTTCTTGCTCTTGAAAGCGGCGCGGTCGACGCCATCGCAATGGACATAGGCGTTGCAAAGTATCAGATAGCCTCCAGAGGCGAGGGCTATACGCAGCTTGAAACGATACTTGCCTCCGAGCAGTACGGTATAGGCTTTGCGCTCGGAGATACGGAGCTTTGTGACGCGGTTTCAAAGACGCTTTCCGAAATAATGGCTGACGGCACATACGACAGGCTCGCCGAAAAGTTCGGAGTCGACGGCGCAATAAAATGGAACTGAGATAAAAAATAAAATAAAAACTCGGGCAGGTCGGGAGGCGGAGAATACCCGCCCCCTGCGCCTGCGTTTACCGTTTACGGAGAAAATCAAAATGAATATAACTACAATGCTTCGTCTTCTGCTTTCCGGAATGGGAACGACCGCGCTAATATTTTTTGTAACGCTTGCGCTTTCGCTTCCGCTCGGACTTGCGGTGGCGTTTTGCAGAATGTCAAAAAACCGCATACTGCGCGGAATAACAAAGGTTTATATATCAATAATGCGCGGAACGCCGCTGATGCTTCAGCTGCTTGTGGTGCGTTACGGACCGTATTTTCTTTTCAGAATTAAGCTTTCGGATGCGTATGATATCTATGCCGTGCTTATAGCTTTTGTTATAAACTACGCGGCGTATTTTGCGGAGATATACCGTTCGGGCATAGAATCCGTGCCTGTGGGACAATATGAAGCGGCACAGCTTCTCGGCTTCGGAAAAACGAGAACCTTTATGCAGATAATACTTCCGCAGGTTATAAAGCGCGTGCTTCCGTCCGTGACAAACGAAACGATAACGCTTGTAAAGGATACGTCGCTTGCGTTTGCCATAGGTGTTATCGAAATGTTCACACGCGCAAAGCAGATTGCCGCCGCGGAAACCTCGATGCTTCCGTATCTGTTTGCGGGAATTCTTTATTATATATTCAATTATGCGGTTGCGTTCGGTATGGAAAAAGCCGAAAAGGCGCTCGGATATTACGAGGTGAAATAAAGTGCAGGATATACTTACGATAAAAGATTTGCGAAAGGATTTTGACGGGCTCGGCGTGCTTTCGGGAATATCGCTTTCCGTAAAAAAGGGAGAGGTGGTTTCGGTTATAGGCTCATCCGGAAGCGGAAAATCGACGCTTCTGCGCTGTGCCACGATGCTTGAAAAAGTATCGGGCGGTTCGATATGCTACAAGGGCGATATGATGGCGTGGGAGGACGAAAACGGGAAAGTGGTTTACGCTTCAAAGGATAAGCTTGCGAAAATCCGTTCGTACTTCGGGCTTGTGTTTCAGAGCTTCAATCTGTTTCCGCATATGACGGTGCTTAAAAACATAACCGCGGCGCCTGTGTCGGTGATGAAAATGCCGAAGGAGCAAGCCGAATCCGAAGCGATGGCGCTCCTTGCGAAAATGGGACTTGAAGATAAAGCCGGAGAATATCCGTGCAGGCTTTCGGGCGGACAGCAGCAGCGTGTGTCTATCGCGCGCGCACTTATATGCAAGCCCGAGATACTGTTTTTTGACGAGCCGACCTCCGCGCTCGATCCGGAGCTTACGTCGGGAATTCTCAGAGTAATAAAGGATCTTGCCGCCGAAAAAATGACGATGGTTATAGTTACGCACGAAATGAACTTCGCCCGTGACGTTTCGGACAGAATAATATTTATGAACGACGGCGTGATAGCCGCTGAGGGCTCGCCCGAGGAGCTTTTCAGAAACACGGAAAACGAAAGATTAAAGAAATTTCTCTCCTCCTTTTACAGTGGGGAAAACGGATAAAAAACGAAAAAAATCGGCGTCCGCTCTGTTGCGGACGCCGATTTTTATATTCAGTCTTTTTTCTTTTGAAAGGGCGGTATGCCGATAACCTTATCCACGGGTATTGAAAAGGCAATGCCCTGACCGGGAGTATCAAGTCCCACCTTCTGATAAACGGCGTGCATTATATTGTCCTTTATTTCGTTTCGCACAAGGATTACAACGATTTCCTTTTCGGGCTGGATCGTTATTCCGAACAGCTTTTCGGATTCGGAATTTGCCGTGCCGCGAGCGTGGATTATTGTTCCTCCGCGGGCGCCGAATTCCTTTGCCGCGTCCATTACGGCGTCGCCGAAGCCTGAGTTTACAACGCACATAATTGCCTGACAATCAGTTAATATATCCATTTTTATTCTCCTTTCATCTGTTGTTGCTGAGAAAACGGTATATGGCAACGCCGATTACGCTTGACATCGAAACCGTAAAGGCAATACCTTTTCCGTTTTTTATGGTGTGAAATTTTTCATCGAGAAATTTGAGAACCGTATCTTCATTGTCTTCGCGTATAACGCTCATTATAAGCGCTTTGTTTTTTTCCGAAAGTCCGAGCATACGAAGCATTTCTTCGCTTGCCGTGCCGCGAGCGGCGGCGGAAAGCTGCATATTCACTTCAAAGCCCTGAAGAAGCGCCGTATAAAGCTCCGCTTTTTCACGGTTGACTATTGTGAAAAGAAGCTTGAGCTTGGGCGGGGCGAGCTGCTTTTGCGCCGAGACTTTCTTTGCGGCGTTTTGCTTTTTTTGTTTTGTGGTTTCTTTTTCGCTCATTTCAAAAGCCTCCTTACATAAAGTTTATTATCTGCTCGTCGTCTGCTTCGAGAATACGCTTCATTGCTATCTTCTGCTTTACTTTTCTTGTTATTATCGCTTTGAAGCCGAGAAGCTGAATCGTTATAAGCGGTGTCATTGCAACCATTGCGACAATTCCGAAAGCGTTTGACATTATTTTGCCTTCGCCGCCGATGATACAGCACACACCGACCGCAAAGGGAAGTATAAAGCTTGACGTAAGCGGTCCGCTCGCAACGCCGCCGGAGTCGAATGCGATAGCCGTATAAAGTCCGGGAACAAAGAACGAAAGCCCGAGCGAAATGAAATATCCGGGAATGAGATAATAAAGTATATTGAAATCAAAAATGATACGCAGCATCGAAAGTCCTATCGAAATTCCGACGCCGACGGAAAGGGCGATCATCATTGACGTTTTGCTTACCGTTCCGCCGGTTATTTCTTCAACCTGCTTGTTGAGAACGTGTACGGCAGGCTCCGCAAGAACGACAACCGTGCCGAGTATAAATCCGAAAACGACTATCATCCACGGCGCTCCTGACGCAAGCTCCGTACCCATTTTATAGCCTATTGGCATAAAGCCTACGTTTACCGCGGTAAGAAAAACAACAAGTCCCACCACGGTGTACGCAATGCCTATGAGTATCTGAAACAGCTTTTTCTTCGGAAGCTTTAAGAACATTACCTGAAGAATGAAGAAGAATATCGCTATAAGACCTATCGCCACCATAACTTCCTTGGCTACGGAAAGAAGCGTAGGGAAGAGATTTTTCCCGAGGTGAGAATCCATTGAGTAATCCGGAAGCTGATAAGTAAGCTCGCCGTCGGCAAATATGCCGAGCGCTATTACGGCAAGTATCGGCCCGACAGAGCACATCGCTATAAGACCGAAGCTGTTTTCTTCAACATTTCTGCCGCCGAGCGTTATTGCTATGCCCACGCCGAGCGCCATTATAAACGGTACGGTTATCGGGCCCGTCGTAACGCCGCCCGAGTCAAAGGCGAGCGCAAGAAAATCCTCTTTTCCGTTTATTACGATGAGCGCCGTAAGCGCAAACAGCACCATATAGAAAAACATCAGAATTGAGGACAGGGGTTTGCGGAAAATTATTTTGAGTACGGATATAAGAAGAAATATTCCGACTCCGATGCCGACCGATACCGTGAGCGCGGTGGGATTTATTATATCCTTTACCTGCGACGCGAGCACCGTAAGGTCAGGCTCGGCAACTGTTATCAGCACGCCCATTGCAAAGCATACCGAAAGCAAAAGTGAAATTTTTTTGGTTTTGGTCAGTCCCGCGCCGATATGCTCTCCCATAGGAGTCATGGCGAGATCCGCGCCGAGATTGAAAAGCGCTATGCCTATTATAAGCATAAGCGACGAAATAAGAAAAACGACGATCTCTTTTGATGTGAAATTAACGAGTGGAGTTAAATTCAGAATAAAGACTATTGCCGTTACGGGAAGAACAGAGGTAAGCGCTTCGCCGATTTTTTTACTGAGCGCTTTGAGCAAATTATATCGCCTCCTTCAATCGCTATATAACATATCTATAATACCATATAAGAATATTCAAGTCAATTAAATTTTTATTAACAAAAAGCATTTGTTGTATGCAATTTCCGAAAAATGACCAAAAAAACGCCCGCATTTTAAGCGGGCGCAGAAAAATTTGTTTGAAATATATCATTACAGGAAAAACTTTTTTTCCAGCTTTTCGCAGAGCGCTTTGTTCTTCCCGATGAGAAACATAGCCACGGCAAGAAGAATAAATGTAACCGCAGGATAGAATGACCACGCGAATCTGTCCCGAACGCCGAAGGTCGTGTTTATCAGAAATTCAATGAGAACGCAGAAAAGTCCGAGAAATATTACGGAGATCGACGCTGCTGTAAGCGACGATATTTTATTTTCTTTTTTCAGAAGCGATATGACAGCTATAAATACCGCAAGCACCGTGACTATCGGCAGGGCAAACGTCAGAAACCATTTTCCGCCGGTTTTCAGCTCTATAAAAAACAGAAATCCGAGAATATCGGCAGCCATAAGCACAATGCACACTGCTCCGTGCTTTGAAAGAAGTATCGGGAAAACAATCATCAGATAAAGGAATAAAAGCGCGCCCATAACGTATGACGACCACGTTATCGTGCGGTTTATTGTGTAATCGCAAAGCGTTGTAAGAAAGTCCGGAAGGAGAAGAACAAGCGTTATAAGCGAAACCACCGTGCTTTTCTTTATGTGCTGTTTGGGCGTGGGCGAATAAACGGGATACGAATGGATATGTTCGCCCTCCGTTTCGCGCGGATTTATTACCTCGGTGCCGCAGAGTGGGCATTTTTTTGCGCCCTTTTCAAGCTCGACACCGCAATTTACGCAGTAGGACATTTTTTTATTCTGACTCCTTTTCGTTGTTTTCTATCTTTACGTGTACTCCCGAGCGCACAAGCGCCGTAAAAAAGCGTCGTTCAAGCTCATGGTCGCATATGTTGCTTGTGAATGTAAAGCGAAGCTTGTCTTTGTATGATATTGCCGAGCAATTGTATGCCGTATCCGCAAGGATCCCTAGCACGAATTCAAGGCTTTCAACATATTGCGAAAGCTCGTCGGGCAGAGGCTGATTTCCGAGATTTGATATATTCATACACGAAAATCTTTCTCCGACGCTGTTATATACCGCTTTCATAACAAGATTTTTTACGGTGAGCGGAACTATTTTGAGAAATATTGATTTTTCGGGGCGCACATTTGCCGTAAAGCTTGCCTGAAGCTCTTTTTTTGTTATTTTAAGCCCCATCTGATGTCGGATCGCTTCAACGGTTTCCTCCATCGTGTAATCGCCCATACGCGGATCTATGCCGACGTTTACATACATGGCAAAATTACGGACGGTTTTTGAAGGGAAGTGCTTTCGCAGATTGACGGGAATAAGCACCTTTACGGGCTTTTGCTTTGCGGGATTTTTGGTATTTTCGCGCTGAATATCCGCTACGCACATAACCATAAGCGCGGCAAGATAATTTGTAAGCGTGGCTTTGTATTTCTTTGCCTGTGCGAGCACCTGCGGAAGATCGATTATTCCGGTGGTGATATTCAGATAGCCGTCCGGCTCTTTTTTTCCGGTGAGGTGATATGCAGGCTCTTCTTTTCTTGAAGAGATGGTGTTTCCTTCGTAACGGAGAAAGCTGTCCTCTATTTCTTCGGGCGACGGTTCTTCGTCGCGCGAAAGAATACCGCATTCGGCGGGAACGGTTATACCGTAGCGCTGTTCGGCGTATTCGGCGATAAGCGTTTTAAGAAAGACCATAGCGCCGGAGCCGTCCGTCAGAGCGTGGAAAAATTCAACTGCTATGCGGTTTTTATAATACATCACGCGGAAGGCGCAGGTGCGCGCCTCCTTCGGCGTCATACGGCGACAGGGAAAGGGCGTATCGCGGATAACCTCCGGAACGCTGTCTATTTCCTCAAGATAATACCAGAAAACGCCGCGGCGCAGCCTTACGGCTATCGACGGAAATCTTGCCGCCGTAACCCTGAGCGCCGATCCGAGTATTTCGGGATCTATTTCATCCTTCATCGTTGCCGCGACTCTGAAAACGTTGCTCCATTTTCTTCTTCGTGCGGCGGGATAAATTTTTGCCGCGTTGTCGAGGCGCAGCCAGTTAGGTTTGCGGGGTGCCACTTGTAACCTCCGAAATAAAGCCGCAGGCTTCCTTGAGGTCTGCTTCGGCTTCTTTTACACCGAAAAGCATATACGCGTGCCACATATCCTCGCGTATCGTAAGCGAGGAGGAGCAGCCGCACGCTATGAGTCTGTTATACATATTCATCGAATCGTCGAGAAGAATTTCGTCCGAGCCGACATATATTTTTGAAGGCGCAAGCCCCGAAAGATCGGCGAAAAGCGGAGAAACGTGCGGATCCTTGCAGTCCGACGAATACATATCCGCCTGTTCGCGCAGGCGCGCCGTCGTAAGCGACGGATCGTTTTCGGCGTTTGTCGTGTGGGAAGCGCCGGAAAGCGTGAGATCCGTCCATGGCGAAATCGCAACTATACATCCGGGCTGAGATTTGCCGAGCTCTCTGAGCTTTACCGCAAGCGAAAAGCAGAGTCCGCCCCCGGCGGATTCTCCGCAGAAAGCGATATTTTCGGGCTTGTAGCCGAGCGTGAGAAGATAGTCGTAGGCTTTCATCGCGTCGTCGAGCGCCGCAGGGAAAGGATACTCCGGAGCGAGCCTGTACGCAACGCAAAGCACGGGAGTGCCGGTATGCGCGGCGAGAACCGTTCCGAAGCCTTTGCAGTATCTGAGTCCGCCCGTAACATAGCCGCCGCCGTGCAGATAAAGCACTGCACCGGCAGACTTTTTGTCGCCGTTTGGCGTTATGAGCATAGATTTGAAATCGCCGAAATCGACTTCCTGTTCGGTGACGTCCGCGTCATAGGGACGGAGCATAAGCTCGCCCATTTTGTCCTGTGCCGCGCGGGTTATCCCGACGGGGCAGGAATTTGTTATCGGACGAAGCAGTCGTATCTGCGCTTTGAGTAATGTTGTTGCAAGTTCCATAAATTCAGATAAGTTTCTTCGCAATGATCGCTATGAGAAGCTCGCCTATAAGAGCGGAGGCGACGTTTGCCGTCACGGCGTAAACAATGCGTTTCCACAGCCTTTCTTTTTTCATTATTATAATGTAAGCTATCGCTTCGATTATCGTTACCAGTATTTCCGCGCCGATAAACGCGGGAATCGCGTTAAAATATGCCGCCTGCTCGCACCATACGAGAACCGCCGCAAGACCGAGCTGCGTTACGAAATTTACGATAAGAACGGGCACAATATACTTTTTTATCGACAGACGGAAAGCCAGAAGCAATAAAACCTCAATAATCACGGTTGGGATAAAGGTTTTTGCAAATTGCAGAAAATAGTGTCCCGCGAGTGTCTGCTCCGCCGTCACGGTCATATCGGCAAAGTCAAGGGAAAACGACTGCTGATACATCGTTTTATTGACGACGCCCGAAACCTTTACAATTCCGCTTTCGGTGACGATTATAATTCTGAACCTGTCCGGCGTGCCGAAATAGCTGAAACGGCTTGAGCCGTTGCTGTCCGGAACGACAGTGCCGAAAAGCGGAACGTACGTTCCGTGAGCGAGGGCGGGATACCATGTTCCGTCCGTGTATTCGCTTAAGGTTTTATACATTTCGGGATTGAGCGCCGCGATTGTCGATTCGCTCAGATTTTCGTATTCGGAGTCATAATTCACAAGCAGATCGAGATAATATTTTTCGCCGACGGTGCCGTTTGTGTTTATCGTTATCGAAGGCTTTGGCCCCATATCCGCCGAAACGTTTACGGCGAAAAGCATCAGAACCGATACACACACGATAAAAAGAATACATACCTTGAAAGTTTTTTTCATAAAAATACTCCTTTGAGCGTTGTTTGCTTATTTGTCGTATGAAAGATTAAAAAACCTCGCGGTATTGCGGAATTTTTTTCAGAAAAGTTTTTTTGCCGCGTCAGAAAGAGATACGCGGTCAAAATACGGAAGAACGAAATTGTCGTGCAGTGTCCACGTTTCCGTGTGGACGATCTTCTCGCCTTTTTTAATCGTGCTTACAGGCGAAAGCGTTTCGGCTTCCGCAAAGGCTGAGCAAAGATAAAATTCAGTTGAAGCATTGAAATCGGGATATACGGCGGAATTATCGACGTCGTATTCCTTTACAAGCGCCTGACCGTGATTTACATACGCTATTTTTCCCGTTGCGCGACCTACGCCCACCTTCAGCGGCTCGGAGGCTTTGGGATCCTGACGCGCGGCGATCAGATCTTTTCCGAAATACAGGCGTTTATCCGTCATATCGGTGTAGGGCCAGAGAATTATATTGCGGTTGGGCAAAAGTCCCGTCTGCTCTGCGGAAAGAGGAACTATAACCGTTCCGCCGGCGTCCATTACGGACAGCGACCACGCAGAACCCGTGACGGCTTCCTTTTTGGTGTTCGTTATTGTATGGGTTATTGTGAGCTTCGGCTCGGTTTCATCCATTTCCACAAGGATTGAAAGCTGAAGCCCCGTTTTGTCCTGTTGCTGAGGAATGAACTCCGCTCCGCACGTCCGCGTTGTGTAAACAACCTTTTCATTGTCGGGATAATAGGTGTCGGGGAAAGCCTCGGGGCTCATCCAGAGGCGGTGACCGCCGTAGATATTCCACGTTTTTCCCTCGCCGTAGAGCTGAGAAACGTCCTGCGTCCTCTC
>CAVEFC010000005.1:16391-56735 GCA_963614875.1 uncultured Eubacteriales bacterium
TCCTCTCTCTGCCGATGTCCTCGAACATCATATTTTCTTTTCCGGCGCACGCGCATCTGATTATTCTCGGCCCCACGTCGACCGTGACGAGCACCTCTATCGCGCCGTTTGAAATCGAAAGGCATTTTCCGTAGTTTTTGTACGACGCTTCTTCTCTTATGCTTACCATAGTATAAAATCTCCCTTCTGTATTTTCAGTTCTGTCCGCGAAGCTCTTCAAGCTCGCGCATAAAAGTATCAAGATCCTTGAACTCGCGATATACGGAAGCGAACCTGACATATGCGACCGGATCAAGATTTTTCAGCTTATCCATCACAAGCACGCCTATGCTCTGGCTCGAAATCTCCCTTGAAAGAGAATTTTGAAGCTCCGCTTCTATATCGGAGGCGATCTCCTCCATCTGTTCCATCGTTACGGGACGCTTGTGGCACGCTTTTATTATTCCCGAAAGGAGCTTGTTCTTATCGAAAAGCTCGCGGGTCTTGTCCTTTTTCACGACGAGAAGCGGCAACGTTTCGATTTTTTCGTACGTCGTGAAACGGTTCTGACAGGAAAGACATTCTCTCCTTCTGCGTATGCTTGAGCCTTCTTCGGAAGGGCGTGAGTCTATAACCTTACTTTCGGTATAACCGCAAACAGGGCATTTCAAAACGAAATACACCTCCAAATTATATTGATATTTATATTATATCACATCAAAATGAAAATGTAAATCATTTCTTTGAAAGTAAATAGGGCAAGCATAAGAGAATTTTTTCGGGAAGTTAAAGCGCGGCGAGAGGCGCGGGGGCGGATTCTTCTCCGAGAAGGTCGGAAATTATATCCTGCGCGTGAAGCGCGCTTACCGATTTTTCCGCGAGATATCTGCATATCGACTCTGCCTTTTCAATATCGGAGGATATCGAAAATATAAAGCATTCATCGCACAGATCTTCGGCTTCGCTCGATATGAAAAGGGAATAATCGCAGCCGTTTTCGCGCGATGTTTCAATTACTCTGTAACGGTAAACCGCACCCTGAAAGGTCTGCGATTCTGATAAAATGATCTGATTGTGACAATTTGTTTTCATATTTTTCTCCTTTTTTGTTTTTTGCCGCTTCGGTCGCCGTCATTATACCATCGGAGAAAAGCGATTTTAAGTGACATATTTTGCGGAATATCGGCGAAATTCGACAAAATGCGACACCAAACAAAGCGCAGACGGAGAATGCTTGCCAAAGGCTTTTGTTTGATGTCGATTTGTGTCGAAAACATAATAAAAATTCCCGACAGTGAATAAATACATTTTGAGGAATAATGATGAAACCGCGGAAAAAATCTTATGATGACAGACGCGGATATATATGCTATTATGAAAACGCAATATATTCCTACGGGGAGGATTTATAAAAAATGATCAGGCTTCTGAAAAGGGCGGCGCGCATCGGAATGGGTGCGCGGGCGCGGGCTCTGCTTATATACACGGGGATTCCGGTGCTGCTTTACGGACTTTACATGTGCGCTTGCGTAATGCTCGGAAAGCACGGAATTATCGGGATAAATACATATGAATTTACGATAATGCTCGAAAGCGAGGCGCTGGCTTTTGTAATGTCGGTGGGAGGGGTATTGCTTATGGACGCCGAAGAGAAAAACGGAGAGAAGAATTGAATTCTTCTCTCCGTTTCATGTTAAAGACTTTCGATTGTCCGCAAGAGCAGCTCGGCAGTCTTTATATGCATTTTTTCGCACGGATGATTTATTCTGTTTACAAGCAGTTCGGTAGTGTCAACGCCTTGAGAATATAAATTTTTCCAGAATAAATATACATCGCATACCTTCGCGCCGAAGCGCTCCGCGGCGGACAGCGACTGCAGATATATTCCGTCAAGCGTTCCGTCGGTCTGCGCCGCCATTGTTTTGCCCGCTACCTTCAGCGCCGATGGCGGCGTTTCTTTGTGAATGTAGGTATTCATCATATTCGGCGTTATAAGCACCGCCTTTGCGCCGGAAGCGGTAACTTTTCTTAGTATTTCGTTTATGTTTTTTTCAAAATATCCGGAACGGAACACATCGTTCAGCCCGAAAGCGACCGTGACGATATCGGGCTTGTGAGAAAGAACGTCGCGCTCGATCCTTTCGAGTCCGTTTTTCGAGCTGTCGCCGCTGCGTCCGGCATTTACGGCGATTATATTCTCGCCGCCGTATTTTTCTTTCAGCGCGCACGTCGTCAGCGACGCATACGCCTTTTCGGGACGTCTTACCGTGTCGAAGCCGTAGCTTGTCGGGAAAAGCTCAAAACAGCCTTCCGTCACGCTGTCGCCGAAAAACACTATTTTTTTCGGTGAATCAAAGTTCATATCATTATTCCGAAAGCTTGTAATCGCGCTCGAAAAGCTCGGCGCAGATTTCTTCTTTCAGCCTTTCGTCATTTACTTTTTTGATAAGCTCGCCGGAGCGGAAGCCCTTTGATTTTCCTCTGT
The DNA here is from genome assembly GCA_963614875.1 of uncultured Eubacteriales bacterium. GTDB lineage: Bacteria > Bacillota > Clostridia > Oscillospirales > CAG-272 > CAG-841. The sequence continues at coordinate 18,856 of CAVEFC010000005.1, forward strand.
AAACGGCTTGTCCGCATCGTCGCGATATCGCGGTTATTTCGCTGTTCCAGAGCTTCATAAGCTGATTTTTCCTTTTGAGCTTGGGGTTTTTCTGCGCCGGACGCAGCGTTTCGACGACAAAGCCGTCCTCTTCGTCGGTTATGCAGATTATTCCCCAGTACGACGGGACTTTTTCGGCAACGTGAGCGCGATGCGTTCTGCCGACAATGATATAATTTTCGTCGAAAAAGGCGTCGTAGTCTTTTATCTGCCGCGCGAGTCTTTCGTATGAATCCGCGTCGCTTTTTATTTCGTAACCGGTGAGCCTGTCCGTGACGGTGTAAAAATCACAGCGTGAATTTCTGATCGGACTTTCTTCAAAAATCCTTATCTTGCCGTTGTTTTCTTCAAGATAATCGAAAATCACGTTTCTTATCGAGCCGTCTTTCATTTCAGAAGCGAGGTCAGAAGCGATTTTATTTCGTCCGCCGATTCCGCAAGATTTACGGCGTTTCTTATTTTCGGAGCGCCGTAAAGACCTTTGGTGTACTTGTCCATATGAGTGCGGCTTTCGGGTATGGCGCGGGCTTCGCCTTTGAACTTTATCAGAAGATCGAGGTGGTCGATTGCGCCCTGTATTTTCTGCGCCGCGGTGACGGGCGGAAATACCTTTCCGTCGAGGACGGCGGCTGCCTCCTCAAATATCCACGGATTTCCCATTGCTCCGCGCGCGATTGCGACCGCGTCACAGCCGGTTTCGCTTATCATACGCTTTGCGTCGGCGCCCGAAAAAATATCTCCGTTGCCTATTACGGGAATCGAAACGGCGTCCTTCACCTTTTTTATGTAGCTCCAATCCGCAGACGGAGCGTACATCTGCGATCTTGTTCTGGCGTGAACGCAGACAGCCGCCGCGCCTTTGTCCTCGGCGATTTTGGCAAGCTCCGTTACGCATATGCTGTTCTGATCCCATCCGAGCCGCATTTTTACGGTGACGGGAATCGTACCCGCACTTTTTACGACGGCTGCGATTATCTTTTCGGCAAGGGGAAGATCGCGCATAAGCGCGCTGCCTTCGCCGTTGCGGACTATTTTCGGAACGGGACAGCCCATATTTATGTCGATTGCCGCCGGCATTGCTTCGCCTTTTGAATATTCTTCGAGCAGCAGGGCGCACGCTTTTTCCATAACGTCCGGCTCGTGACCGAACAGCTGACAGGCTGTCGGCGCTTCGTCCTTTGTTATTGTTGCGAGTTGCGACGTTTTTCTGTCGCCGTATGTGACGGCTTTTGCCGATATCATTTCCGTTACGGCATAGCCGCAGCCGTGACGGCGGCATATTGTTCTGAACGCGGTATCAGCCGCGCCCGCCATCGGCGCAAGGATAACTCTGCCGATTTCGGTGCTTCCTATTTTCAAGGTTTTACCTCCGATTTTGTGTTACATCACAATAATACCGCAAAACAGAGAAAAAGTAAACAAAAAAATTAAATATACGGGAAAAAGTTTGGACTTCAAATTTGCAATATGTTCTTGTATTGTTAATAATATTGTGTTATAATTAGGCGGTAATATCGGTTAGTCTGGCTTTTTGCCGACAGATACCGACCGAAAGGAGAAGGCGCTATGTATGACTATATCGGCGACGAGATGAAAATACTGTCCGATTGTACGGCGAAAAACGCCGCAAATATTTTTCGCTGTGCGGAAAAGCGTATGGCGCGAACAGCCGAGCTTGCTCATATTCTGTGCCGAAAAATTCTTTCCGGCAGCGACGCGGACATTATGGACGTTATCTGCGCGTCGGACGAGGCGAGGGAAGAATATATATCGGCAAAAAATGCGCTTGAAAGCAGTGCCGCGACGGCTTTTGCAAACGAAAGCGAAGCGGAAAATCTGAAGCGGACGCTTTCGCTGTGCGACGCTCTGTATTTTTGCAGGGCGATATCGCGCTTCGGCGGAAAGGCATATACAGCCGAGGACGCTGAAAGGTGGCTTTCCGACGGGGATACCGCGCAGTATTCGCGCACGGGAGATATAAAGATAGCCTTTGTGCGCGGCAGACAGGCAAACGGAGCGTTTGCGGAGTTTGCGCGATATATCAAGGGCGGTGCGATGCCTTACGGAGAAGAAAGCTTTGCCGACGTATGTCAGTCGGTTTATTCGGGAGCGGCGGAATACGGAATAATTCCGGTGGAAAATTCGTCTGACGGAAGGCTTGCGAGCTTTTACGGAATGTTTGAAAAATTCGGTCTTTATATAATTATGCTCTGCGAGGTAAAATCCGACAACGGAGAAGGCTATACGAAATTTGCTCTTTGCTCGAGATCCGTAAAGGCGCTTCGGGCGGAGGGCGAGAAAATACTGCATTTCAGGCTGACGCTTGACAGTCCGGACGGACTTGCACCGCTTCTTTACGGCGGCGGTTATTACGGCGCTTCGCTCAGACGTGCCGAGCCCGTGCCGTTTTCGGCTGCGGGAAGAGAAAATTCGTTTGATATTTCGTTCTGCGTGGACGGCGCGGATCTTGCGGGCTTTATATGCTTTCTTAAGCTTGAATATCCGCAGTTTTCGGCTGTCGGGCTTTACACCTCGGTAAAGGCGGGCGACGCCGTATGACGATACTCGGAATAGATCCCGGGATAGCAACGGTCGGCTACGGGGTGATACAATACGAAAACGGACGCTTCCGCACGATTGCCGCGGGAGCGATAGAAACTCCGGCGGGGATAGATGTTGAGGATCGCATAGAGATGGTTTACGACGATCTTTGCGAGCTTATAAAAATGTATTCGCCGACGGAAATGTCAACCGAGGAGCTGTTTTTCAACACGAATCAGAAAACGGCGATCGCCGTCGCCGAGGCGCGCGGAGCGATACTTCTTGCGGCAAAGAAAAATCATCTGAACATAGCGGAATATACTCCGATACAGGTGAAGCTTGCCGTGACGGGCTACGGCAGGGCGGAAAAAAAGCAGGTGCAGGAAATGGTGAAGATAATTTTAGGTCTTCCGAAAATTCCGAAACCCGATGACGCGGCTGACGCTCTTGCGCTTGCGATATGTCACGCTCACTGCGGCGGTTCGAAAATTCAGCAGTTTTACAACGGAAAAAAGAAAAAACTCGTATAAAAGAGGGATGGTTTATGTTTTATTACGTCAAGGGCGAGCTTGTGATGACGGATCCTCAGAGCGCGGTGGTCGATTGCGGCGGCGTCGGATACAAGCTTACGGTAAGTATGAATACGCTTTCGCATCTCACGGAGCTTGGGAAAAAGGTCTGCCTGTATACGCATTTTTCCGTAAGGGAGGACGCGGTGGAGCTTTTCGGCTTTTACGATACGGAGGAGCTTTACGCTTTCAGACTTCTTATCTCCGTTTCGGGCGTCGGTCCGAAAGCGGCGATAGCAATACTGTCCCTGCTTTCGCCGGCGAAGTTTGCGGTCGCGGTCAGTACGGGAGATACGAAAACGCTTTCAAGGGCGACGGGAGTCGGTGCGAAAACGGCGGCAAGGATTGTACTTGAACTTAAAGACAAGGTCGGCGCGACGGCGACATCGGACGACGGAGAAGCGATTTCCGAAGCCGCGGGCAGCGGAATAATGAATGACGCTATAGAAGCGCTTATGGTACTCGGATATCAGCGTCAGACGGCGCAGAAGGCGCTTGCCGGATGCAAGGGCGAAACGCTTGAGGAGCTTATGCGCGCGGCATTGAACAGGATCGGATCAAAAATGTAATTCGGAGGGAAGAACGTGGCTATAAACAAATTTGACATCGGTAAAAGCGAAGACGAATTCGACCTTGAAACAAGAATAGTGAACGCCGGCTACGCCGATGAGGACGGAGATATAGAGATCGGGCTCAGACCGAAAATTTTTGACGATTACGTCGGTCAGGAAAGAGCCAAGGAAAATCTGAAAATATATATAGAGGCGGCAAAGCAGAGGGGCGAAGCGCTCGATCACGTTTTGCTGTACGGCCCTCCCGGACTGGGAAAAACGACGCTTGCAAACATTATAGCAAACGAAATGGGCGTGAATATAAGAATAACGTCGGGGCCCGCGATAGAAAAGAAGGGCGATCTTGCCGCGCTGCTTACGAACCTTCAGGATGGCGATGTGCTTTTCATAGACGAAATACACCGTATGCCGCGCGACGTCGAAGAAATACTTTATCCCGCGATGGAGGATTACGCCGTCGATTTTATAATCGGCAACGGTCCTGCGGCAAGAAGCCTGCGTATGACGCTCAACAAATTCACGCTTATCGGCGCGACGACAAGAGCGGGTCAGCTTTCCACTCCTTTGCGCGACCGTTTCGGTGTGATTCTGCGGCTTGAGCTTTACACGCCGGAGGAGCTTGCGGGCATAATCAAAAGAAGCGCCGGAATTCTCGGCGTTTCGATATCGGACGACGGGGCGGCGGAGCTTGCAAAGCGTTCGCGCGGAACGCCGCGTATAGCGAACAGACTTCTGCGCCGCGTAAGAGATTTTGCACAGATAAAGGGCGACGGAACCGTGACGCGCGAGATGACCGATCTTGCGCTGAAAATGCTCGATATAGACGAGCTGGGACTTGACAACACTGACAGACGTATGCTCGAAGCGATAATAAAATTCTATGACGGAGGTCCGGTCGGGCTCGATACGCTTTCCGTAACGATAGGAGAGGAAGCCGTGACGCTCGAGGACGTCTACGAGCCGTATCTGATACAGATAGGCTTTATAAACAGAACTCCGCGGGGCAGATGCGTTACAAGACTTGCATACGAGCATCTCGGAATTCCGCAGAGGCACGCGGAAAGCGCACAGACAAAACTTGATATTGAGTGAGGACAAACGATGTTTATATCTGACAAATGGGAAGATTACGAGCTTATCGACGCTTCGGACGGCGAGCGGCTCGAACGGTGGGGAAAATACATTCTTCGCCGTCCTGATCCGCAGATAATATGGAAAAATGCAAGGAAAAGCAATCTATGGAACAAAGCCGACGCCGTTTACAGCAGAAAGGGCGGCGGAGGCGAATGGGTGAAGCGCGATGTGCCGGAAAGCTGGAAGATATCGTACGGAGAGCTTGCCTTCAAGATAAAGCCGATGGGCTTCAAGCACACGGGGCTTTTTCCCGAGCAGGCGGCAAACTGGGATTTTTGCGCGGAGCTTATAAAAAATGCGGGCAGATCGGTAAAGGTGCTTAATCTTTTCGCGTACACGGGAGCGGCGAGCGTTTCCGCAGCGATGGCGGGAGCGTCCGTATGCCATGTTGACGCCGCGAAAGGAATGGTTGCGCAGGCAAAGGAAAACGCCGCGCTTTCAGGACTTTCGGACGCGCCGATAAGATATATTGTCGATGATTGCAGAAAATTCATAGAACGTGAAATCCGCAGGGGAAACACATACGACGGAATCATTATGGATCCGCCGTCCTACGGCAGAGGGCCTTCGGGCGAGGTATGGAAGCTTGAGGACTGCATCGACGATTTTATAAAGCTTACGGCAAAGCTTGTTTCGGCAAAGCCTTTGTTTATGCTTGTGAATTCTTATACGACGGGGCTTTCGTCCTCGGCGATAGGCTATATAATGAAGCAGGTTCTTCCGGCCGGAGAGCTTGACTGCGGTGAGCTTATGCTTCCGGTCAGCGCGTCGGGCGGACTTCTTCCTTGCGGTTCGAGCGCAAGATACATTTTCAAAAAATAAATTATTCGGGAAAAGAAAAATGTCAGAAACAGTTATAAAAACCGAAAAGCTGTGCTTTGCATACGAGGATGAGGGGAAAACCGTTCCCGTTCTGCACGGGATTGATATGGAGATAGAGAGAGGCAGCTTCACCTGTATTCTCGGGCATAACGGCTCGGGCAAAAGCACGCTTGCAAAGTTGCTCAGCCTTGTGCTTGTTCCTACGTCGGGAAAGGTGATTCTTTTCGGAAAGGACACGGGCGGAATATCTGAGGACGAAGCCTTTGAGCTTCGTCGCAGAGTAGGGATGGTATTTCAGAATCCCGACAACCAGCTTGTCGCAACCGTGGTTGAGGAGGACGTCGCCTTCGGCCCCGAAAATCTCGGGATCGAGCCGTCCGAAATAAGAAAGCGCGTTGACGAAGCGCTTGAGCTTGTGGGAATGAGCGAATACAAAAAGCATTCTCCGCACAAGCTTTCCGGCGGACAGAAGCAGAGAGTTGCGATAGCTGGAATAATCGCTCTCGATCCGGACGTTATAATATTCGACGAATCGACGGCGATGCTCGATCCGATAGGCAGAGCGGAGGTAATGGAAACGATAAAAAAGCTTTCCGCAAGAGGAACGACGGTGATCCTCATAACGCACTATATGGAAGAGGCGGCGGAGGCGGACAGAGTTATAGTTATCGATGACGGAAATATCACCGCCGACGGAAAACCGGAAGACGTGTTTTCGATGACGGAAACGATAGAAAACGCGGGACTTGAAATTCCTCAGGTGACAAGGCTTCTCAAAGCCCTGAAAGCAGACGGAATAAATATCGACACGCGCGCTCTTACGCCGCAAAAAGCCGCGGAAACGATAAAATACGCTTTGGGAGGCAGAAAATGATATCGGCTGAGCTTAAAAACGTATTTTATACTTACAGCAAGGGCACTCCGTTTGAATCGGCTGCTGTCAGCGATGTTTCCGCCGTGTTTGAAAGTAATATGGTGACGGGAATAATAGGTCATACGGGTTCGGGTAAATCAACCGTCGCGCAGCTTATAAACGGACTTTTGCCCGTGTCGTCGGGCGAGGTGTTTGTCTGCGGCAGAAATATCTGGGCGGAACCGAAAAAAATGCGTGAGGTAAGATTTACGGCAGGGCTTGTGTTTCAGTATCCGGAATATCAGCTTTTTGACGAAACGGTATATAAAGACATATCGTTCGGGCCGAAAAATATGGGACTTTCAGAAAAAGAAACGGACGAACGAGTAAGAGAAGCGGCGCTTGCCGTAGGTCTTGACGAAGCGCTGCTTGATAAATCTCCGTTCGAGCTTTCGGGCGGACAGAAGCGTCGCGCCGCGATCGCGGGCGTTCTCGCGATGCGGCCGCAGGTGCTTATACTTGACGAGCCTGCCGCGGGACTTGATCCCAAAGGCAGACGCGAAATACTCGGAAAGATCACAGGCTACAAGGAAAGAACGGGAGCCGCCGTGATAATGGTAAGTCACAGTATGGAGGATATCGCGGAATACTGCGACAGGATAGTCGTTATGAGCGATTCGAGGGTGCTTCTCCGCGGAACGCCGAGAGAAGTTTTTTCGCACGCCGACGAGCTTATCGGGACGGGGCTTGCCGTTCCTCAGGTAACAAAGGTGCTTTACGAGCTTAAAAATATGGGGTATGACGTTGACACGTCGGCTTATACCGTAAAGGACGCCGAAGCCGAAATTCTCCGCCTTTTCGGAGGTGAGAAAAAATGCTGAGGGACGTTACGCTCGGGCAGTTTTTCCCGGGAAATTCGATTTTCCACAAAACCGATCCGAGAATAAAAATACTTCTTACAATAGCTTACGTCGTGGCGATATTCCTTGCAAAAAGCGCGGCGGCTTATGCTTTTCTGCTTTTGATTTCCGTGCTTATGACGGCTATGTCGGGAATAAAGCTGTCGGTGATATTAAAGGGAATAAAGCCGCTTATATTCGTTGTTGTAATAACGGCGATCATAAACGTTTTCTGGTATTCGCCGCCGGACGAAGCGGAGCCGCTTTTCAGCTTCTGGAAGATGAACGTATATCTCGGCGGACTTCTCACGGCTCTGTATATGGCTGTAAGAATACTTTGTCTTATACTCGGCACGGGCGTGGTTCTGACTTATACCACCTCTCCCATAGCGCTTACGGACGCGATTGAAAGTCTGCTTTCTCCGCTCAAGCTGATAAAGCTTCCGGTGCACGAATTTTCAATGATGATGACGATAGCGCTGAGATTTATTCCTACGCTTATCGAGGAAACGGACAAAATAATGTCGGCGCAGAAGGCTCGCGGAGCGGATTTTTCGAGCGGCGGACTTATAAAGCGCGCGAAGGCGCTTCTGCCGGTGCTTGTTCCGCTGTTTATTTCGGCTTTCCGCCGCGCCGACGAGCTTGCCGTGGCGATGGAATGCCGTTGCTACAGAGGCGGCGACGGAAGAACGAAAATGACAAAGCGCAGGCTTTGTCCGTCGGATTTTATTCTTGTGGTCTTCTTCGGTATTTTCATAGCCGGAGTGGTACTGATAAACAAATATCTGCCGTACTTTACGGTGTGAGGTAAAATGAAATATTTACTCAGGCTTTCTTATCTCGGAACGGCATATGCCGGCTTTCAGGTTCAGCCGAACGGCGATACGGTTCAGGGCAGACTTTGCTCTGCGGCGAAAACTCTTTTCGGTACCGACTGCGCCGTTACCGGTTGCAGCAGAACCGACAGCGGCGTTCACGCAAAGGAATATTATGCCACACTCGAAGCGGTCGGCGGTGCGGACATTCCGGCAGAAAGACTTCCGAGAGCAATAAACACATATCTTCCGAAGGACATATCGGTTTCTGCGGCGCGGACGGTTCCCGACGATTTTTCGATAAGAAAAAACGTTTCCGGCAAAGAATACGAATACATCATTCTGAACACCGCCGTCGGAGATCCGTTTTATGCGGGCAGGGCGCTTCATTATCCTCATCGTCTTGACGCGGATAAAATGAACGAGGCGGCAAAGCATTTTGTCGGCAGGCACGATTTTGCGGCATTTATGGCTTCGGGAAGCGACATTGCCGACACGGTGAGGACGGTTTCCGAATGCAGAGCCGAGCGTGACGGGGATATTGTGAAAATATATATGGCGGCTGACGGATTTCTTTACAATATGGTAAGAATAACCGTCGGGACGCTTATAGAAGTATCCGAAGGGAAAATAGACGTCGGCGATATCGACGGAATAATAAAATCAAAGGACAGGACTCTTGCGGGAAGAACCGCTTCTCCCGAAGGACTTTATCTCCGCAAGGTATTTCTCGGATAAATATCCGCAAAGGAGGATAACGGGTTTGTATTACGGCGACGAAAAAAAGGCGATCCCCGAAAGCAATCGGAGCGGAAGCGCTTATTTTACAGGGCTTGCGGAAAAATATCACGTCGCAAAATATGTTATGCTCGCCGTGCTCGTTTTGATGGTGCTTTTCACCTCCGTGTTCGGCAGCAGCGAGCTGAAGCCGGAGAATTTCAGATATTTTTTCAAATATTTTCAGATAAATCCGTTTTCGTCGTCGGCGTCATACAGCGATATCACCTTTACCGGAAATTCCGATATGAAATTTTCAATGTACAAAGGCGATCTTGTTTCGCTCTGCGACGGGATGATGACGATATATTCGATATCGGGCAAGGTACAGCTTTCCGCCGAAGCGGGCGACGCGGACACGATAGAGAGCGACGGAAAATATCTGGCGCTTTACAGACGCGGCGGAAATACGGCGACGCTTTACAATTCTTTTTCGGACGTTCATACAATAAACTGTGATTATCCGATAACGGATATCGACGTAAGCTCCGACGGCGGCTTTGCCGTGGTTACCTCCGGCAAGGATTCGAGATCGTCCGTGCTTGTGTACAGCAAGGCGTTTTCTCTTGTCTACACATGGAAATCCGCAGATAAATACGTTTCCTGCGCAGAGCTTTCGGACAACGGCAGATATATTGCCGTTTTTGCCTGCGGAACGGAAAACGGTATTCCTTTCAGCGAGCTTACGGTGAAAAAAACGGGCAGCGACGCTTCGGTGATTTCTGAAAAATATCGCGGCGAATCGCCGTATTATGTTTTCTTTGCGGGCGACGGTGGAATTGTATCGGTTACGGACAAAGCGGCGAGATTTTACTCTCAGAGCGGCGAAAAGCGCGGAGAGAAAATATTCGGGAAAACTCTTTTTGACGTGTGCTTTTCAGACGGCGAGGCTGTTTTTGCGCTCGCCGACGCGGGATATTCCGGAACGGATATAATCGTCTCCTCAGACAAAGGAGAGGAAAAGGAAAGCTTTCGCATTGACGAAAGAATTTATGCGATACGCTCGGGAGAAGGCATCACGGTGTTTCTCGGATACGGAAAAATATATGTAAAAGGGCTTTACGAAGGCGAGAGCGAAATCAGCGGCGGCGCGCTCGATATGTTTGTTCTTGATAAAAACAATGTGCTGCTGTGTTATACTTACGGAACGGAGCTTGCAGAAATAAGCTCAGCCGGAAACGGAGGGAAAGATGGTTGATTTGATTATAGCGGCAATACTTGTTATTATAATTGCGGTATGTGCCTTTATAGGAATGAAAAAAGGCTTTATACGCATGGTCGCGGGATTTGTGGAATACGTTGTTTCTTTCCTTATAGCTTACGTATTCTGCGGAAAGCTTGCGGTACACATAAAAAAGCTGCCGTTTATAGCAAAAATGATAAGCGACGTCGAAATGCCTTCGCTTGAAGGACTTTCGCTCGGAGAAAAAATTCAATCGGTTATAAGCTATATAGTTGACAACGCCATAAAAAACGGCGCGGAGCCAACCTCGGCTGAGGCTGCGGCGATAGTCAAAAACTATATAGCGTCGATAATATCGACGGCAATTGCTTTTGTGGCGCTTTTTGTTGCGGCTCTGCTTTTGCAGAAGCTTATAGTGCTGCTGCTCGATCTTGTCGCAAAGGCGCCGGTTCTCAAACAGCTCAACGGCGGACTCGGATTCCTTTTCGGAATTATGTGCGGTTCGTTCTGGACGTGGCTGCTTTCAAACGGTTTTGCGAAAATCGCGCTCCCGATTCTTGCGGCTGAATTCCCGAATACCTTTTCGGAGGATATCGCCTCGGGCGCGGTAATGAAGTTTTTTATGAAAATAAACCCCGTTTCTCTTGTCCTCAACTTCCTTACATGGATAGCGGACAAATTGACGGTGTAAGAAAATAAATGCGTCGGCGGCGCAAAAATCCGCCGAGAACGGAACGGAAACTATGCAATTATGTTCAAGATGCCATAAACGTATGGCGGTGGTATTCGTCACCAGACTTGAAAACGGCGAAACAAAAAACGAAGGTCTTTGCCTCAAATGCGCAAAGGAGCTCGGAATACCTCAGGTAAACGATATCCTTGAAAAAATGGGCATATCGGACGAGGACCTTGAAAATATGGAAAACGAGATAGGCTCTATGCTTCCGACGGAGGACGACAACACGGATTCCGACGATCCCGCGTCGAGAGCGCCGGCTGTAGATTTTGAAAAGCTGTTCGGCTCGATCCCGGGCTTTCCGATGCCGAAATCAAGCGGCGGAGAAAAGAAAAAGGAAAATCCGTCGGCTTTCGCGAAAAGCGGAGAGAAGAAAAAGCCGCAGAGAAAATTTCTTCCGATGTACTGTCGGGATCTTACCTCCGACGCAAGAGAGGGAAAGCTCGATCGCGTAATAGGCAGGGACAGAGAAGTTACGAGAATGCTTCAGATACTCACGCGGCGCCAGAAAAACAATCCGTGCCTTATAGGCGAGGCGGGCGTCGGCAAGACCGCGATAGCGGAGGCGCTTGCTCAGCGTATAGTTGAGGGCAAGGTGCCGTACAAGCTCCGCGACAAAGAGGTTCACCTGCTCGATCTTACTTCTCTTGTCGCCGGAACGCAGTTCAGAGGTCAGTTTGAAAGTCGTATAAAGGGACTTATAGAAGAGGTCAAAGCGCTCGGAAACATAATCCTTGTGATAGACGAGGTTCACAGTATCGTGGGCGTCGGCGATTCGGAGGGAAGTATGAACGCGGCAAATATCTTAAAGCCCGCGCTTTCGAGGGGCGAGGTTCAGATAATAGGCGCCACGACTCTTGCGGAATACAGAAAATATATAGAAAAGGATACGGCTCTTGAAAGACGTTTTCAGCCCATAATGGTAGAAGAGCCTTCGATAGCCGACGCAAAGAAGATACTCGAAGGCATAAAGAATTACTACGAAACCTATCACAAAATACACATATCGGACGAGATAGTCGGCAAAGCAGTCGAGCTTTCGGAAAGATATATAACCGACAGATTCCTGCCCGACAAGGCGATAGATCTGCTTGACGAGGCGGCGTCGCACGTCGCGATGAATTCTCCCGTTGTCGAAAGGGTTGCGGAGGTTGAAAAACAGCTTGAAGAGCTTAAAGCCGAAGCACAGGAGCTTGAAAACAATCCTCCTCCCGCCGACGCCGACGAAAAGACTCTTGCCGAGCATTATGAAAAAGCCGCAAAGATAAAATCGAAGCGTATGCAGAATGAGGAAGAATACGAGGAGCTTAAAAACAAGCTTGCGACGGTAGAGCTTGACATAAACGCTCTTGCCGAGGTGATAGAGGTCTGGACGGGAATTCCGGCAGGCTCCGTCACGGTAAGCGAATTCGAGCGTCTTTCGGGACTTTCCGACAGAATGAAGTCGCGTATTATCGGTCAGGACGCGGCGGTCGATGCCGTCTGCCGCGCGATAAAGAGGAGCAGAGCGGGCGTTGTTTACAAGCGCAAGCCGGCTTCGTTTATATTCGCAGGGCCTACGGGCGTGGGCAAGACCGAGCTTGTAAAGGTGCTTGCCGCGGATCTTTTCTCGACGCCTGACGCGCTTATAAGACTTGATATGTCGGAATATATGGAAAAGCATACGGTGTCAAGACTTATCGGTTCGCCTCCCGGCTATGTGGGATACGACGAAGCCGGACAGCTTACCGAAAAAATACGTCGTAAGCCGTATTCGGTCGTGCTGTTTGACGAAATCGAAAAAGCGCATCCCGACGTGCTGAATATCCTTCTTCAGATACTTGACGACGGACGGATAACGGACGCTCACGGCAAGGAAGTGAAGTTTGATAACTGCATAATCGTGATGACGACAAACGCGGGAAGCTCCACGGGCAAAAACAATGCGGGCTTCGGCTCCACGACGCAGGAAATATCGGAGGCTCGCACCGAAAGGGCGCTTTCGGAATTTCTCCGTCCGGAATTTATAAACCGTGTGGACGAAATCATAACGTTCCGTTCGCTTTCGCAGGACGATTTTGTAAAGATTGCCGCCATAATGATGAGCGATCTCAAAAAAGCGGTCGCGGAGCACGGTCTTACGCTTTCGTGGACGGACGCGGCACTGAAATATATTGCGGAAAAATCGTATTCCGTCAAATTCGGCGCGCGCAATATGCGCAGGTTCATAACGAGAAACGTTGAAGATCCTGCGGCGGAAAAGCTCATAGAAGGCTACGCAAACGGCTACAAGCTGATAGAAGTCGATTCGGACGGCGAAAAGCTGACGGTCGAAGTAAAATGAGAAAATAAATAAAAAGGTAAGGATTATTGAAAATGAACGCAGTTATAATAGTAACGGGTAAAGACAAGAAAGGAATAGTGGCTAAGGTTTCCTCGAAATGCCTTGAATACGGCGCAAACATCGCGGATATATCGCAAACGGTTATGAGCGGATATTTTGCCATGATACTTCTTGTGGAAACAGACGGGCTGAAATCCGCATTTCCGGAATTCGTTGACGCAATGGAAGCGCTCGGCGGCGAAAGCGGACTTGTGATAAAGGTTATGCACGAGGACATTTTCAACTCGATGCACCGTATATGATTTGCGGAGGTTTCTGTCATGATTGAAAGAAACGATATTGCCGAAACGCTGAAAATGATAGAGCACGATCACCTTGATATCCGTACTGTGACGATAGGCGTATCACTGCTCGACTGCGCTTCTTCCGACGCAAAGATATTTGCTGACAAAATATACGACAAGATAACAAAAACAGCCGAAAGGCTCGTGCCTGTCTGCGCGGAAATAGAAAAAACCTACGGTATTCCGATAATAAACAAGCGTGTTTCGGTCACGCCCGTTGCAATAGCGGGAGCCGCGCTCGGCAAAAGCGAAGACTTTGTTCTTGCGGCAAAAGCGCTTGACAGAGCCGCTCACGCCGTGGGCATAAACTTTATCGGCGGATACAGCGCGCTTGTTCAGAAGGGAATGACCGAAGGCGACAGACGTTTTCTTCTTTCGATTCCGCAGGCGCTTGCCGAAACGGAAATAGTCTGTTCCTCGGTCAATATAGGCTCGACAAAAGCCGGAATAAATATGGACGCCGTAAAGCTTATGGGAACGATAGTCCGCGAGGCTGCCGAAAAAACGGCTGACAACAGCTGTATGGCGTGTGCCAAGCTTGTGATTTTCTGCAACGCTCCGGACGACAATCCGTTTATGGCGGGAGCGTTTCACGGAGTGGGCGAAGGCGAATCCGTGATAAACGTCGGCGTTTCGGGCCCCGGAGTCGTATGCTCCGCGATAAAATCCAAGCCGGACGCATCGGTTACGGAAATATCCGAAACCGTGAAACGTACCGCATTCAAGATAACGCGCGTGGGGCAGCTTGTCGCAAAGGAGGCGAGCAGAAGGCTCGGAATTCCTTTCGGAATAGTTGACCTTTCGCTTGCTCCGACTCCCGCAATAGGCGATTCCGTTGCGAGAACGCTTGAAGCTATGGGGCTCGAAAGCTGCGGCTGCTGCGGCACTACCGCCGCGCTCGCGCTTCTCAACGACGCCGTCAAAAAGGGCGGAGTTATGGCTTCGTCAAGCGTCGGCGGACTTTCGGGCGCGTTTATTCCCGTGTCGGAGGACGAGGGAATGATCGCCGCCGCAAAGAGCGGATGTCTGACCATAGAAAAGCTTGAAGCCATGACCGCCGTATGCTCGGTGGGACTTGATATGATAGCGGTTCCCGGCGACACGAGCGCAGCCGTTATTTCGGGTATGATAGCCGACGAAGCCGCAATCGGTATGATAAACGGAAAAACCACCGCGGTAAGAGTTATCCCCGCAATAAACAAGAAGGCGGGAGATATGATATCGTTCGGAGGACTTCTCGGCGAAGCTCCGGTAATGGCGGTGAATACCGCAAGTCCGGAAATGTTTATATCGCGCGGAGGAAAAATCCCCGCTCCGATACATTCGCTGAAAAACTGACATATCCGTTTGTGAAAAGGTACATATCAAAGACAGTATTTCTATTTATTATTACTCTTGACTCTTTTTCATGAAATGTGTATAATGTTCATGACCTGATATTTGCCGTTTTCGGCAATATAAATAAAATTTACGGAGGGAACAACAATGAAAAAAATCATCGCGCTTCTGATTGTCTTTGCTCTTGCTCTGAGCCTTGCGGCATGCGCCGGAGGCGGCAGCGAAGGCACAACAGAGTCAACTACCACACAGGCAAAGCAGACAACCACAACGACCAAGGCTGAAACGACGACAACAGCCAAGGCGACAACCACCACAACCACGGCAGAAACAACCACAACGACCGCAGAAACGACAACAGCCGCTCCCGTTGTGACGACAACGGATTCCGGCAAAGCCGAAATGCCCGAAGGAGTAAAGGCGGTTATTGACGTAACGTTTGCCGACGGCACAATGACCGACGCCTGCGGAACAATGAGCTTCGCGCTCAAAAACGGCGCGAAGATCGCAAAAACGACGGTAAAGCACAACGGCAGCGAATACACGGTTGACGCGCTCAATATAACGGCGGCAGGTCAGGCGGCTATCGGCACGCTGACGGACAGCAAGACAATTGCCTCCGCTCAGGAATTCTACAACAGAGATTTCTCGTTTGAAGCGTTCTATATATCGGGCAATCGCTCTGAGACAATCGCGGCTATGTGCGCTACCGAAAATATTTCAAATAAGCGCGGCGGCGCAGGCATCGCGGATGCTAAGGGAAGTCCTTATTTCTGCATAGGCCTCGGCGGCTCTTACGCGTCGTGCTACGCAAACAAAACAACAACCGAAGGCGAGCTTGTTCACGTTATCGGCGTTTATGACAAAACGGCAAAACAGCTCAGAATTTATGTAAACGGTCAGCTTTGCAATTCTTTGGCGCTTTCGGGCGAAATTCTTGCAATTCAGAACAACGGTCTTGCAAATCAGCTCGGCTTCGGCGCGGACGTGTCGGTTAAGGCTGCGTATGATTTCCAGTCTTCTTCATATACTCTTGTAAGAGCAAATATGTATGACTGCGCCGTTACAAACGAGCAGGCTGCGGCAATTTACAGCTACGCGGTAGCGGCTCTTGCAAAATAATTTAAGGATAACTGCAAATGAAAAAGATTTATCGCATAATATGCTGTGCGCTTACGCTGATGCTGGCGTTCGCGTGCATCGCGCCGTCGGTGCTGGCGGCAGACGGGAACGATTCGGATACAGGGATAAAGAAGGTTCCGCTTCTTGTCATAATCGCGAGCTTCGACGCAAACGGCAACGGTATAAACGATTACGATCAGAACGATCCCACAAAGCTTTATTCGGATAAGACAAAGGATTATTACGGCGAGCAATGGGCGCAGACGACTCCCGAGGATCACTGGGACAGATATTTCGGTGATACGGGCTACACCCTTGCAAACTATTATAAAGAGCTTACAATGGGAAAGATGACGTTCGTTCCAGCAGAGTTTTCAAAGAAAGCGCCGAATCAGACGGTTCAGAATGGCGTTCTTGCCGTTACTGTAAACAGGGCGCATCCTACGGCTTCCGGCGACGCAGCCGGCACGATACTCAGCATAATCCGCGCGACAGACGATTACATAGACTACTCCGCATACGACACGAACAAGGACGGAAAATGCACTCAGGACGAGCTTGCGATCGTTATTCTCAACTCGGGACCCGACCGTTCCAGCACGGCGCAGTATTATAATTCCGGCTCGCCGAAATCGTATTTCGCCGTTCACGGCACATCTCAGCCCACGACGCTCACGCTCGACGGTGTGGTCATTACATCAGGAACCAGCGGCGGTCGTGTCTGCAATCTCGGCGAATACAACAAGCCCGGCACGATAATGCCGATAGGCGTTCCCACGCACGAGCTTGCTCACAACTTCGGCGCGGAGGATCTCTACCACAGAGGCGGATATACGGACGCAACATGGCCTCAGCCGTACAGATTTTCGCTTCAGTGCGACGGAAACCATTCCGGCGGCGGCGCGACTCCGACATATCTTGATCCGTATCAGAGAGTTTATCTCGGCTGGGCGGAGGAAGAGGTCGTGACCGACGGCGAATACACTCTTTATTCGACGCTTACGGGAAAATACAAGGTCCTGCGCGTAAATACGCCCGATCCCGCGGAGTATTTCCTTATAGAAGTCAGACTTAAAGAGGGATTTGAAAAGAATCTTACCACCGGCGGTACGGGCGGAATAATGGTATGGCATATAGATGAAGACATAAACAAACGATATTTTGAAGCGGGCAGAGCGTGTTCCGGCGCGCCGGATAATGGTGTTCAGCATGATCCCGGCATAGTTCCGCTGTTCAGGCAGGGCTACGACAAATACGGAAAAACAATGTCGGTAAATCATCCGTCGGATCCGTATTATTATCTCAGCGACGATCCCGATACGGCTGTGTGCAACACGATAAATTATATTTCCGTTACGGGAAATTCGCCTTCGCTCAACTCGTATCCGGATGACTGGAAAGGCGCGCATAACTTCAATCTGAAAATCGAAGTGCTTTCCGAGCCGGGACAGGAAATGAAGGTCAGAATAACTACCGAAAATTCGGCAAAGTCGGCTCCCGTTACGATGACGACCGTTCTGAGTCAGTCAACAAGCGAAATAGTTCTCAACAGTGCGGTTCTTGCGCTCAAGGGCGAAAAGCTTGCAAAATACGGCGTTATCTACTCAAAGGATCAGAGCTTTGAAGACGGCAAGTACGTTGAAGGCGTGCTTGATGACGGCGGAGAATCGTTTACAACCACTCTTTCGGGACTTGAACAGGGGACAAAATATTTCTACAAGGTTGTTGCGGCAAACGAAAATGTTGAGGGCGAATCGGCCGTTCTTTCCACGTTTACTTCGAGCCCTGTCGCAGAAAAGACGTATTTTGAAGTGAAGCTTCACAAATATCTGACAAGCAAGGACAAGGTAAACACGGTAAAAGTCAATTTCGGCGAGAAGATAGGCGACGCTCTTGCCGATACCTATATGGCAAAGAGCGGATATACCTTCTGCGGCTGGTATCTCGATTCGGCGCTGACAAAGGCATACGATCCCGAGTATACGCAGAACACATACGGCGAAATAGAGCTTTTCGCAAAGTGGGAAGAGGGAACATCATCAACCACCTCTGCTACGGAAACGACAACAACGGAAACCACGACAACGGGTAATACGTCGGACGGCAAGGGCTGCAAATCGACGGTCGGCGTCGGCGCTTCATTTGCGATGATAGCCGTTATCGGCACGGGACTTGCTCTCGGCAGGAAAAAAACAAAATAACAAAAAACAAAAAAGCGCGCTCCGCGAAAGCAATCGCGGGGCGTGTGCTGTGATGAGGATAAAATGAGAAAAACACCTGATTTTGACGAGAAAAATATAATATTTTCATTCGGAGCGATAAGCGACGTTCATATAACCGGCGGAGAGGACGATTCCGAAGAAAAGTTCCGCCGCGCATTGAGACAGCTCAAAGCCGGAGCTTCGCACGGGCTTGACGCAATGCTTGTCGTGGGCGACCTTATAAATTCACGCGACGAAAAACAGCTTGTAAAGTTCAAGGATATATACGAGGACGAAATGAAGCCTTTTGTGCCGGTTGTTTATTGTCTCGGCAACTGGCACGATCTTTTCTGGGGAGACGAAAATCAGCTCGCGGCGGAGAAGTTATTTTTTGAGTGTCTCGGCGAAAAATATTTTTGCTTTGACACCGATACCTGCGCCGCCGTGCGCGGAAACCGTCACGCAGTGATTTGCAGTCAGCACATAATAGCGCTTACGCCGATAAGCATTTCGCCGATAAGATACGGCGACGACGCGAAAAAATGGCTTTCGGATATTCTCGAAAAAATATCCGAGGAAGAACCCGAAAAGCACATATTTGTAATGACTCACCCGATGATACATGATACCTGCTACGGAAGTCTGCTCGGCGACGAGTGGGATACGGCGGATCTTACGCCGATACTTTCAAAATATCCGCAGGCAGTGACCTTCGGCGGACATCTGCATTATCCGCTCAACGACGAAAGAAGCATTATGCAGAAAAGCTTTACGTCGCTCGGCTGCGGCTCGGTGAGATATATGGCGATAGAGCACGGTCCGGACGGAAACGGATATATGTATGAACGCGGTCACGTTGTGCAGTACGGCTACCGTTTTTCTCAGGGACTTCTTTGCGAGGTTGACGCATCTCAGCACATAAGAGTAACGAGAATGGACTTTTATGCCGATAAAAAAATAAAAACTCCGTGGATAATAGGCAGCACGCCCGATACTTATCGCGAGGACAGAAAAGACAGTGCCAAAGCTCCTTATTTTGAAGCGACGGCAAATATTTCTCTTGAAAAGGGCAAAGACGAAAGAGGGTGCGATACTTATTTCCTTTGCTTTGACGCCGCAAAGGACGACGATATGGTTCATCACTATAAAATAACGGCTGCGGCAAACGGCGAAAGATTTATAAACAAAACAATGATAAGCGACTTTTTCCGTCATGCAGATCCGGCGGAAATGACGAAAGATTGCAGAATTGACCTTTGCGACCTGCCGGAAGGCGAGGTTAAAATATCCGTTACGGCTGTGAATTCGTGGGACAAAGAAAGCAATCCGCTTGAAAAAGTATTTTTGCTTTGAGCTGACGGAGGTGCATTATGACCGGTATAAAAGATCTTCTTGACGGTAAAATTACTCACGCAAGCGTTTTCGGACTGCTTATCGATATAACGCAGAAGGAAACGAGAAACGGCTCGTCCTTTGTGATAATAACCGTAAGCGACGGCAAAAACGAGCTTCAGGCGAAAATGTGGGACACCAAGCGTTCGGATATCCCGTATGATACAAATTCGATAGTGTGTATTACGGTTGACGCTTCTCCTTACAACGGGGTGCTCGGCTTTACGGCAAGCAGAATCCGCGCGGCAACCGCCGAGGACGGCGTCAGCGAGGAGGATTTCATTGCGTCGGCACCAGTTCCCGCGCAGGAAATGTACGATTTTATAATGGATACGATAAATTCGTTCGGCAATGAATCGCTCCGCAACATCGCCGCCGCGCTTTATGAGGAAAACAAAGAAAAGCTTCTTATCTGGCCCGCGGCAAAAAGAATGCATCATAATATCCGCGGCGGACTTCTTTATCACGTTTACAGAATGCTTATTTCGTCGGAATCGGCGTGCAGAGCTTATCAGAATACCGACGAGGAAATGATTAAAGCCGGAATAATTCTGCACGATATAGGCAAGCTACGCGAAATGACGGCGGGCGAGCTCGGCACGGGTGAATACACCGCCGAAGGCAATCTTTTCGGGCATCTTTATCTCGGAACGAAAATGGTTGAGGATTGCGGCGAAAGAATGGGTGCCGACAGAGCGACGGTTATGCATCTGGCGCATATAATAGCGTCGCACCACGGAAAAAGGGAATTCGGCGCGATTGTTATTCCTCAGACGACGGAGGCATATATAGTAAGCGAGCTTGATATGCTTGACGCTCAGCTTTATGTTTACGAAAAAGCCGACGAAGAGCTTTCGTCGGGCGAATTTACAAACGGACATTATAAGTTTTAACCTGATATAAACCGAAAGGCGTTCCCGAAGCTGCGGGAACGCCTTTTGAATTATTTTTCGGATATAACAGCAAGAATTTTTCCGCTGCTGACGGTTATCCTTGCGAAATCATCGGTTATTTCGTTGCTTACGCCTATGGGAAAGCTCTGACTGATTGTCAAATCGGACGCTTTGTATTTTGTTCCGGAAAGAGAAATGCAAGCCGTTTCAGTTATAGGGAAGAATGAAACGTAGGTGTTTTCTTCTTTTTTTATTTTTGTGTCGCCTTCTGCGATAAACGCCTTGTTTCCGGAGCCTTCAAGCGTGGCTTTCACGCCGCGCTCGTCCGCATAGAGAAGCGCGGAAATATTTGCAAGCGTATGATCGAGCCTTCCGCCTATTCCGCCCACGATCACAATGTCATCATAGCCGAGCTCAATGGCTTTTTTCATACAGAGCATCGTATCCGTGTCGTCCTTTTCGGACGGATATTTTATTACCGTGCAATCGGCGTTTTCGGGGCGCGAGCCCGAGTCGAAATCGCCTATTATATAATCCGGAGTCAATCCGTGCCGCACGGCTTTTTCGTATGAAGCGTCGGCGCAGATGACGATATCGTTTTCCGAAACGGAAATTCCGGATAAGGTGTCCTTTTCGTCGTAAGGACAGATTATAAAGCATTTACCGTCGTGTTTCATTTCGGATCAGCCCTTTTCCGTATTTTTAATAATGCGCTCGACGGCAAAAAGAAGTATGGCGACAACGGCAGCCGAAGCCGACACCGCTATTACCGATGTCCAGTTTACGCCCGAAATTCCCGTTATGTCAAATTCGCCGGTTTCGGCGTTCTGAATTTTGGGGAAAATCGAAGCAACGTCGAATACGGTCGCGCCGCAGGCGATAAATCCTGCCGCAATGCCCATCCACGAAAAACGAACGGGGGTGCTTTCGCGTTTTATTCTCGTCAGTCTTTCGCTGCGGAAATCTATAAGCGAGCCTATATACATTGCCGAAATCGCAAGGATTATACATTCCGGAATCATATATGTGGCATTATATACAAAGGAATACGAAATTGCCGCCTGCGTGGGAATCGAAAGTCCTGCCCAGACGGTGGCGCCCGAAACGACGTGACAGGCATAGCGGAGAACGGAAACGAAAACGCCTCCGAGTGTGAGCGCCACAGCCTGATTTTTAACGGGCTTTCTGAATATTCCGGCAAGCCCGACTACCGTGAAAGCGACGATATAATCAAGCAGAATAACCGCTACAATGCTTTGCCACGTTGTGAAATATGTAAGGTTTTTAAGTCCGAGAAGCTGCTGAATAACGCTGTAAACAAGCGCGGAGGCAACTCCCCAGCCGGTGCCTCTGCGATAGGCGATTATCACTATCGGCAGCATTGACGCAAGTGTTATCGAGCCGCCGTAGGGAAGCTCCGCGATTTTGATTATGCTCAGTACCGTGGCGATCGCTATCATAACGGCGCTTTCGACAAGGGCGAGCGTTTTTTTGTTTTGCATAAAAAATACCTCCGTAAAATTAAAAATCCGCACGGAATAATCCGAGCGGCAATAAAATTACAATCTCCCTACGCTGGCATTATCCATATCAGGTAAAGGGTTCGGATTTCTCCGTCTCAGCCGATCGCTCAGCACCCCTGATTATTCGGTTGCGGTACGAGTATATTTTAATATAAAGGAAGGGATTTGTCAACAGGGTTTGAAAAATATCGCATTTTGGCACGCGAATGACGTCAGTGATAATGTTAACAAAAAATTCATAAAAAAATGTGCAAAACCTATTGACAAATTGCTTTTTCGGGGGTATATTATAATCAAAGTTTGGCACTTGGCAAGCGAGAGTGCTAAAAAGGAGGGCGAAATGATGCGCGAAGTCGAAAATACGGAGAAAAAACTTTCCGAAAGAAAAAAACAGATACTTCGTGCCGTTGTTGAGGCGCATATAGCCACAGGCGAGCCTGTCGGTTCAAAGTACCTTACCGATAACGCCGGAATACAGTTTTCTTCGGCAACGGTGAGAAGCGAAATGGCAGATCTCGAAGAGATGGGCTATCTCGAACAGCCTCACACTTCCTCCGGCAGAGTACCGACAAAGCTCGGCTATCACTTTTATATAGATTCGCTTATGAACGGCTACAAGCTTTCCGCTATGGAAACGATAGAGCTCAACAACATTCTGAAAGGAAAGATAGGCGAGCTTGATTCGCTTATGACTGGCGTTTCGAAGCTTGTTTCGTCGCTTACAAATTATACGGCGGTTGCGTTGAAAGCTGAAAACAAGGAACAGACGGTTGACCGTTTTTCCTATATGATTCTTGATGCGCACAGCTTTCTTGTCGTAATGAGAATGGCGGACAGCAGCGTCGTCACAAAGCAGATACAGACGCACGTCCTTGTCGACGACAGAATGATGAAGCGTCTTACGCAGCTGCTTACAAAATATCTTGCAAGAGTTCCGGCAAAGGATATATCGTTTTCGGTCGTTATGGACATAGAACGTGAAATGGGCGTGGGCGGCGCGATAGTCGCTCCTTCCGTAAAAGCGGTTTATGAAGCGATCGGCGGCGGCTCGGACGCAGACCTTCGTTTTGAAGGCGTCAACAGACTGCTTGAATATCCGGAATTTTCGGATATAGACAAGATACGCGGTATGCTTGAAATGATGGAAAACAAGCAGGAAATGATCAGAATTCTTTCGGAAGCCGACAGCGACAAGGTAAATGTTTATATCGGCGGAGACGAACAGGAGGGCTTGGTCGATAATTCCGCTCTCATATTCAAGAAGCTTACCGTGGGAGGAAAGGTCGTCGGCGCGATCGGCGTTCTCGGACCTTCAAGAATGGATTATTCGAAGGTTATATCCACAATGGAATATCTTTCAAGGCAGATATCGGTGCTTTTCGGAGGAGCGCTTCCTCCGGGAAAGACGGCAGCTTCGTCGGGCGATATCGGAAAGGATGAATAGTTATTTATGGACGAAAACAAAATAAAAAGCGAGGAAGAAAAAAAGACTTCCGAAACGGAAAAAGAACATCAGATGAAAGAAACCGAAAAAGCGGAGAAAAAGGAAATTTCAAAGCTCAAGGGCGAAGTCAAAAAGCTGACGGGCGAGCTTGAAGCAAAGGGCAAAGCCTGTGACGAGCTGAATGACAAATATCTTCGTATGATGGCTGAGTACGATAATTTCAGAAAGCGTTCTCAGAAGGAACGCGAAGGCGTATATGCTTCGGCATACGAAGAAGCGCTCAAAGAATTTCTTCCGATGTCGGATAATCTTCAGAGATCGCTTGCGTATGCGGGTACTGAAAATTTCGCAAAGGGCATAGAAATGATAGTAAATCAATTTTCCGATACGCTCAAAAAGCTCGGAATTGAGGAATACGGAAAAAGGGGAGATCCGTTCGACCCGAAAATCCACAACGCCGTTATGAGAACCGATGACGATTCTCTCGGCGAAAACACTGTGGCCGAAGTGCTTCAGAAAGGCTACAGAAAAGGCGACAAGATACTTCGTTTCGCTATGGTAAAAGTAGCAAACTGAAATATAAACTAAAGAAAAAAATACTTTAATCGGAGGATATATATTATGGGAAAAATTATTGGTATTGACCTTGGCACAACAAACTCTTGCGTGGCGGTTTACGAGGGCGGCGAGCCTGTCGTAATCACTAACCCCGAAGGTTCGAGAACAACTCCTTCCGTCGTTGCTTTCTCGAAGAACGATTCAAAGGAAAGAATAGTCGGTCAGACGGCAAAAAGACAGGCTATCCAGAACCCCGAAAGAACCGTTATGAGTATTAAACGTAAAATGGGTACAAACGAAACCGTTGATATCGACGGCAAGAAATACACTCCTCAGGAAATTTCCGCAATGATACTTCAGAAGCTGAAGGCCGACGCGGAAGCTTACCTCGGCACAAAGGTAACTCAGGCTGTCATCACGGTTCCCGCTTACTTCAACGACGCACAAAGACAGGCTACAAAGGATGCCGGCAAGATCGCCGGACTTGAAGTCCTCAGAATTATAAACGAGCCTACGGCGGCTGCGCTTGCTTACGGCGTGGACAAAGAGGGGATTGATCAGAAGGTAATGATCTTCGACCTCGGCGGCGGTACGTTCGATGTTTCGATACTTGAAATTTCGGACGGAGTATTCGAAGTTCTTTCGACAAACGGTAACACAAGACTCGGCGGCGACGACTTCGACCAGAGAATTATCGATTGGCTTGCGGATTCGTTCCAGAAGGAACACGGTATAGACCTCAGAAACGACAAGATGGCTCTTCAGAGATTGAAGGACTCTGCTGAAAAAGCAAAGATAGAGCTTTCCGGCACAATGAGCGCAAACATCAATCTCCCGTTCATCACGGCTGATCAGAACGGTCCCGTACATCTTGATATGACTCTTACAAGGGCTAAATTCAATGAGCTTACGGCGGATCTCGTTGCCGCTACAATGGCTCCCTGCAAGCAGGCGCTCAAAGACGCCGGACTTGATGTTTCGCAGATAAACAAGGTTCTTCTTGTCGGCGGTTCGACACGTATTCCCGCGGTTCAGGAAGCTGTCAAGAACTTCTGCGGCAAGGAACCGTTCAAGGGCATCAACCCCGACGAATGCGTTGCAATCGGCGCGGCTATTCAGGGCGGCGTTCTCGGCGGCGAGGTAAAGGATCTTCTCCTTCTCGACGTTACTCCGCTTTCTCTCGGCATTGAAACGCTCGGCGGCATCTGCACGAAGATAATCGAAAGAAACACCACCATCCCCGTAAAGAAATCTCAGATATTCTCTACGGCGGCGGACGGTCAGACGTCGGTTGAAATTCATGTTCTTCAGGGCGAACGCGAGAAGGCGTCCGCAAATACAACGCTCGGCAGATTCACTCTTGACGGAATTCCAGCGGCTCCTCGCGGCGTTCCTCAGATCGAAGTTACGTTCGATATCGACGCAAACGGCATAGTAAACGTTTCCGCAAAGGATAAAGGCACCGGTAAGGAACAGCACGTTACGATCACTTCTTCCTCCAATATGAGCAAGGAAGACATCGACCGCGCGGTCAAGGATGCAGAAAAGTTTGCCGAAGAAGACAAGAAGCTCAAAGAGCTTGTCGAAGCGAAGAACAAAGCGGAAGCTTACATTCTTCAGACGGAAAAAACTCTTGAAGAAATCGGCGACAAGGTAAGCGACGGCGAGAAGCAGGAAGTCCGCGACGAGCTTGAAAATCTCAAGAAAGCCGTAGCGACGGACGACATCGACGCTATCAAGAACGCTACCGAAGCGTTTGAAAAGAAGTTCTATGCGCTTTCCGAAAAGCTGTATAAGGCTCAGGGCGGCGCTGAAGGCGGCGAAGGTCAGCAGGGCGGCGCGTCTCAGAATGACGACGGCAGCTACTCGGCAGACTTTACCGAGAAAAACTAAAGAATAATAATATTCGCCGGAGGCGCGCCTTTGCCGCGTCTCCGGCAAGTTCTGAAAAGGAAACATAATGAAGGATTATTACGAGATACTCGGCGTTTCCAAAACGGCGAGTGACGACGAAATAAAAAAAGCGTACAGAGCGCTTGCAAAAAAATATCATCCCGATATGAATCCCGGGGACAAAAAAGCGGAGGAGATGTTCAAGGACGTCAATACCGCTTATGCTGTTTTATCCGATCCCGAAAAGAGAGCAAACTATGACCGCTTCGGAGAAGAAGGCGTAAACGGCGCAGGCGGTGCCGGAGGCTTCGGAGGATTCGGCGGTTTCGGCGGCGGCGGATTTTCCGGCGATTTCGATATATCCGATATATTCGGCGATATATTCGGCGGAAGCACGCGCAGCAGAAGGAACGGTCCTGTCCGCGGCGACGATCTTCTTTACAGAATTACCGTTTCGTTTGAAGAAGCGGCTTTCGGCTGTAAAAAGGAAATCAAATACAACAAGGTTGATAAATGCTCCGACTGCGGAGGTACGGGCGCTGCCAAAGGCTCGACGGCAAAGACCTGTTCGAGATGCGGCGGCAGCGGTACCGTAAAAACTCAGCAGAGAACTCCGTTCGGCGTTATGCAGTCGTCGACGGTCTGCCCCGATTGCGGCGGCAAGGGCACGATAATTTCAAATCCGTGCAAGAGCTGTCACGGCACGGGAAATATCACCGTTTCCAAAACTCTTGAAGTATCGATTCCTGCGGGAATTGACAACGGAAACCGTATTTCGCTTCGCGGAATGGGCAACGCCGGAAAAAACGGCGGAACACCCGGCGATCTGTTTATAGAGGTAAATGTTCGTCCGCACGCGATATTCCAGCGTGACGGAAATGACATAAAGTGCGATATACCGATAACCTTTGCGGAAGCCGCGCTCGGCGCGCAGATAAGCGTTCCGACGCTTGAAGGCGATCCCGTGGCATATACAATTCCCGAAGGAACTCAGAGCGGAACTGTATTTACCGTCAAGGGCAGGGGAATTCCGAACATAAGCGGAAGAGGCAGAGGCAATATCGTTTTCCGCGCGGTTGTCGAAGTTCCGAAGAGTCTTACCGCGGAGCAGAAGGACGCGCTCCGCAAATTCTCGGATCTTTGCGGAAACGGAAATTACGCAAAGCGTGAGAAGTTCTTCGGCAAATTCAGAAAGGACAATCGCAAATGAAGTGGACGCAGATAAGAGTTACCTGTAAAACCGAACATATAGATGATGTCGCGGCGGTTCTTACCGTGCTCGATACCGGTGTAATGATAGAAGATTACAGCGACGTTCTGACGTCGCTGCGCACGGTTTACGGCGAGCTTATCGACGAAAAAATACTCAACGCCGATAAGACGATAGCCTCCGCAAGCATATATGCGCGCGATAAGAAAACGGCTGAGGAATATGTTGATTTCATATCGTCGCGGCTCGCTTCTCTCGGAATAAAAGCCGACATAGCGACAGCCGAGCTTGACGAGGAAGACTGGTCAACGGCTTGGAGAAAGTTTTACAAGCCCACGAAAATAGGCAAACATATAGTTATCGTTCCGAGCTGGGAAAAATACGAAAAATGCGACGGCGACATAATAATAGATATGGATCCCGGAATGGCTTTCGGGACGGGCACTCACGAAACGACGCGGCTCTGCGCAACGCTCCTTGAAGAAAACGTAAAATCCGGCGACTATATGCTTGACGTCGGAGCCGGAAGCGGAATTCTTGCGATCTGCGCGTCAAAGCTCGGCGCGGAGTATTGCGCGGCGTGCGATATAGATCCGGTCGCGGTGAAAACGGAAAAAGAAAATGCCGAGAGAAACAACTGCAAAATAGATTGCTTTGTTTCGGATCTGCTTTCTTCCGTAAAAATAAAGGACGGAAAAAAGTACGATATCGTCACCGCCAATATAGTTGCGGATATAATAATAAGAATGTCGTCCGACATAGGCGCGTACATCAGGGACGGGGGACTGCTTATCGTTTCCGGAATTATCGACGAAAGAGAAGACGAAGTGCGCTCATCGCTTGAAAAAAGCGGCTTTGAGTGCGTCCGGTTTTTGCATGATAAGGGCTGGTGTGCCATACTGTGTCGCAAAAAGTGATTTTTTTTGCAAAAACTCGGTAAATATTTCAAAATATCTTTGACAAAATTCATTTTATAGTATATAATATAAGTCAGCTTTATAAAGCGATCGCGTATGCGGTCGCTTTACTGCGCGACTTTGTTTATTGCGGAAATGAATTTTTTCTTTTAAGTCGCTGAAAAACCGATAACGTCGGCACGGAAACGGGAAGGCGATACCTCCGTGCGTAAAATAAAAACCATCGCCGGAAAACGAGGCAAAAAGATGACAAAAAGCACAGCTAATCACAACGCAAGACCGGAGCTTCCGAAAGAGGATGCCGCTCTTTACCGTCTTTTCGCGGTAATAGCATACGCGATAATAGGCTTTACGGCTATCATTACGGTCGGCAAAAACGAAGGAAAATGCACCGGAGTGTTCGCAAATACGTTTTATATCGTCGGGATGCTCGCTTTGTTTGCGGCTTTGGTTTTCGGCACGGTTTACGGCAAAATAAAAAATATAAAGGGAAGAGCGTTTTCTCTTGCCGGAGTGTGCGCGTCGGCTGCGCCGCTCGTGCTTTCTTTCGCGCTTTACAATGAGCTTACAAGAGCGAATATAAAGATAAAGTTCGCGTTTATCGCAATTATATTTATCCTTTTCATAGACAATCTCTGCCCGAAGATATACACATATGTTTCCGGTGCGGCGATAATATGCGCGGCGTCGGTTTATTATCTTTCCGTGTCGATGGGAACGTTTACGGGAAGCGCGGTGAGAGTGCTTGACGTTATTCTCAAAGTGCTTTCGTACCCCATAGCTTTTCTCGTTCCCGTTTTTACGGTATATGCTATGGCAAAATCACAGAAACACGACGGAAAATTCAGATGCGGCAAGATAAAACTCCGCTTTTCAAAGGACAAGGCTGTTTCGGCGGGACTTGTCGTGCTTATGGCAGCGCTTTTTGTTTCTGCCGTAATTGTTCTTGTATGGCCTGCACTTTTGCTCACATGCGAAGTGGCTGTTGCCGTTATATTTGCAATTCTTGGTATAATATGCACCATCAAAATATTATAATTTTAGATAAATTCACAAAAAAACTATTGAAATTCTACAAAAAGTGCGCTAAAATATAGATATAGATTTATATTTGTTGGATTTTGCATATAATAAGCACGATCCAAAGGAGAGGAAGCAGGACAAATGTCAAGCAGATTGTTTCAGGGCGTAATACATCAGATGAAGGATGCAATAGGAAGAACAATCGGAGTAATAGATGAAAACGGCGCGGTTGTGGCTTGCAGCGATCTTACAAAGATAGGCGAAACGAGAGCCGCCGTCCGCGAAGAGCTTTCATATGTTTCCGATTGCATAAAGCACGGCGGAGTTACCTACCGTCCGCTCGTTTCCGGACCTCATTCCGAATATATTGTGTTCATTGACGGCGAAGACGCCATGGCAGAGAAAATGTCGCTTGTGCTTGCCGTTGCTCTCAACAGCATAAAAGGTTATCACGACGATAAATACGACAAGGTTTCGTTTATAAAGAACCTGCTGCTTGATAATATTCTCCCGGGCGACATATATGTAAAAAGCAGAGAGCTTCACCTTGCGACCGACGTTGAAAGAGTGGTTTTCCTTATAAGAATACTTTCGGGCTCGGAAGCTTCTCCGTATGATATAATTCTCAATCTTTTCCCGAATTCGGGTTCGGATTACGTTATAAGCACGGGCGAAAAGGAAATCGTTCTTGTGCGCGAGCTCAAACAGGGAACCGACAGGAGCGAAGCCGAAAAAACGGCGAAAATGATAGCCGACACTCTTGAAGCGGAATCGTTTACGAAGGTTTCGATAGGCATAGGCAGCGCGGTGGACAATATGAAGGACATATCGCGCTCGTACCGTGAAGCGCAGGCGGCACTTGAAGTCGGAAGGGTATTTGATACCGACAAGAGCATTGTAAGCTATGAAAATCTCGGAATAGGAAGGCTTATATATCAGCTTCCGACGACGCTTTGCGAAATGTTTCTGAACGAGGTTTTCCAGAAAGGCGGAATAGAGCTGCTTGACAGGGAAACGCTTTCGACGATACAGTGCTTTTTCGACAACAATCTCAACGTTTCGGAAACCTCAAGAAAAATGTTCGTACACAGAAACACCCTTGTGTACCGTCTTGACAAGATTAAAAAAATAACGGGTCTTGACCTCAGAGAATTCGACAATGCGATAACATTCAAGGTTGCGCTGATGGTCAGAAGCTACCTCAATTCAAAGACAAACAGATATTGACATCAATTCCGAGCGATCCCGATTCATCGGGTTCGCTCTATTATATATTAAGAAATAATCGAAAAAAGAGGAAATTTTATGTTTAACACGGAAGAAGACATAACAAACTCAGACATCGAAGAAAAACTGCCGGAACAAGAGCCTGCGTCTCCGGCTGAAGCAGACAAAGAAAATACGGAAAAAGAGCCAGCGCAGGTCACGCCCGAAAAAAACGGAAAAAAGAAAGCTCCGCGGAAGGTAAGTCTTTGGCAGACTGTCGTTACGGCTGTATTTGCGGCGCTTCTTGCGGCGACGATCGCGGTTCAGGCCACGTTTGTCGTCCTTTCGGACATATACAAGCAGAAAATAACGGCGGCATACGGAAAATCGCTTGATTTTCAGGATATAGCGGAGGTCGCCGATATATTCAAAAACAATTATCTTTACGAAATAGACAAGGACGCGCTGAACGAGGATCTTATCCGCGCGTATGTGCTTTTAAGCGGCGACAGATTCGCTCATTATTATTCTGCAGAGGAATGGGCGGAGGAGCTTGCCGCAAGCGCCGGAAACAGCTTCGGAATAGGGACATACGTCGTTTCAGATCCCATGGGCGCGCTGATAGTTCATCCGATGAAAAATTCTCCTGCCGAAAGCGCGGGACTTCTTACGGGCGATCTGATTACGGAGGTTGACGGAGAGAGCATCGCCGGATATACTCTGAGCAACGTGACTTCGCTTATTGCCGGAGAATCCGGCACGGAGGTTGTCCTCACGATTGTTCGTGGCGGGGAAACGCTGACGATTTCGGTAAAGCGCGGAACATACGAGG
The DNA here is from genome assembly GCA_963614875.1 of uncultured Eubacteriales bacterium. Classification (GTDB taxonomy): domain Bacteria; phylum Bacillota; class Clostridia; order Oscillospirales; family CAG-272; genus CAG-841. The sequence continues at coordinate 50,015 of CAVEFC010000005.1, forward strand.
CGGAAACGATATTCGCTTCGGTTGTCACAACCGATAAAGGAAAGTACGGCTATGTCAGAATAACTGAGTTCCTGAGCAAAGAGCTTACCGCCACGCAGTTCAGGTCGGCGGTAAACGGACTTCTTGAAGACGGCTGCGAGGGACTTATATTCGACGTCCGCGACAACGGCGGAGGCAAGCTCGATGCGGTTACCGATATGCTTGATTTCCTTCTTCCCGAAGGGCCGATAACGCACATAACGGATCTTAACGGAAACGAAACCACTCCGACCATAATGTCGGACGCGTCGGAGATAGATTGTCCGATGGTTGTGCTTGCAAACAAGAATACGGCGTCCGCGGCGGAGCTTTTCACATCGGCGCTCAAGGATTACAACAAAGCGACGATAGTGGGAACAAACACATACGGAAAGGGCTGCGGCCAGACCGGATACTACCTTTCAAACGGCGGAGTGCTTTATGTAACGAGCTTCCTCTACAATCCTCCGTATTCGGAAAATTACGATAACAAGGGCATTTCTCCGGATGTTGAGGTCGAGCTTCCGGAAGAATTCAAAAACACAAGTCTGTTTCTTCTTTCGCACGAAAACGATACGCAGCTTATGCGCGCGATCGAAGAAATTCAGAAATAAAACAGAACATTATTTTAACCACAAGGAGAACATATTAAAATGGCAAAACAGCAGACAGTCACCGAGAGCGGATACAAAAAGATGAAGGATGAGCTTGACTACCTTATAAACGTAAAGCGCAAGGAAGCAGCCGAAAACGTAGGTATAGCAAGAGGCTTCGGAGATCTTTCCGAAAACAGCGAATACGACGAAGCCAAAAACGAACAGGCAAAAATAGAAGCCAAAATAGAAGAGCTTGAAGAAATCCTTGCGCACGCAAAGGTGATAAGCGACAACGAAATTCAGACCGATACAGTAAACGTAGGTATAACCGTGGTGCTTTACGACGTTGAATACGACGAGGACGTTGAATATACGATAGTAAGCTCAAGAGAAGTAAATCTTGCGCAGGGCAAGATTTCGGATCAGTCGCCGATAGGCAAAGCACTTGTGGGCGCAAAGGTCGGAGATACGGTTTCGGTTGAAGTTCCCGACGGAATAATGAAGTACAAGGTAAAGTCTTTGAAAAGACAGGAAAACTGAAATAACATCAAAGGAGATATGATATGGCAGAAAACGCAGTAAACCCTTCCGTAACGGAGGAACTTACCGAAGAAAAGCTCAATGAGGTGCTTAAAGTCAGACGCGAAAAGCTTGAAGCGCTTGTTGAGGCTGGAAAAGACCCGTTTGCTATCACAAAATACGACCGCACACACCACAGCTCCGATATAAAAGAAAATTTTGAAGAGCTTGAGGGCAAAGAGGTTTCGGTTGCCGGCAGACTTATGTCAAAGAGAATAATGGGCAAGGCATCGTTTTGCAACGTTCAGGATCTGAAAGGAAACATTCAGTCCTATGTTGCGCGCGACGCCGTCGGCGAGGAGGAATATTCCGCCTTCAAAAAGCTTGATATAGGCGATATAGTCGGCATAAAGGGAACCGTTTTCAAAACAAAAACGGGCGAAATATCCATTCACGCAACAGACGTTATTCTGCTTGCAAAGAGCCTTCAGGTGCTTCCCGAAAAGTTCCACGGACTTACGAACACCGACCTCCGTTACCGTCAGAGATATGTCGATCTTATCGTCAATCCCGAGGTGCGCGACACGTTTATCAAACGCTCGAAGATAATAAGCACGATAAGACAGTATCTTGATTCGCTCGGATTTATGGAGGTTGAAACTCCTATGCTTGTCGCAAACGCCGGCGGCGCCGCGGCAAGACCGTTTGAAACGCATTTCAACGCGCTTGACGAGGATCTCAAGCTTCGCATATCGCTGGAGCTTTATCTGAAAAGACTTATCGTCGGAGGACTTGAAAAGGTTTATGAAATCGGAAGAGTATTCCGCAACGAAGGTCTTGACACGCGCCACAATCCCGAATTTACGCTTATGGAGCTTTATCAGGCGTACACCGATTACAACGGTATGATGGAGCTTACGGAAAATCTTTACCGTCACGTCGCGCAGACGGTTCTCGGAACGACCAAAATAACATATAACGGCGTTGAAATGGATCTCGGCAAGCCTTTTGAAAGAATTACGATGATCGACGCGGTAAAGAAATATTCCGGCGTTGATTTCAGAGAAATACATTCCGACGAAGAAGCAAAGGCCGTGGCAAAGGCTCACGGCGTCGCATTTGAGGATCGTCACAAGAAAGGCGATATTCTCAGCCTGTTCTTCGAGGAATTTGCGGAGGAGCATCTTATTCAGCCTACGTTTGTGACAGAGCATCCGATTGAGATTTCGCCGCTTACAAAGAAAAAGCCAGGCGATCCCGAATATGTCGAACGCTTTGAGTTCTTTATGAACGGCTGGGAAATGGCGAACGCTTATTCCGAACTCAACGATCCTATCGATCAGCGCGAACGCTTTAAGGCGCAGGAGGAGCTTCTTGCCAAGGGCGATGAGGAAGCAAACCGCACCGACGAAGACTTTATGAACGCGCTTGAAATCGGTATGCCGCCCACAGGCGGTATCGGCTACGGCATTGACCGTATGTGTATGCTTCTTACGGATTCGTCCGCTATACGCGATGTGCTTTTGTTCCCGACAATGAAGAGTCAGGACTGATAATAAAAGTCTGAAATACAAATGTCCGATGTGCGAAACACGCACTTCGGACATTTCGGTATTCTTTTCCGGAGGATATGATGAAATTTCTGAAATGGCTTGATAATTTCTGGTATCATAATAAGTGGAAGACAATAATTGCTTTGTTTCTGGCGGTTGTTCTTGCCGTGTGTATTGTCCAGCTTGTCGGAAAAGAAGATTATGACGCCTGCGTTATGTATGTCGGAGCTGCCACAAACGGAATTCCGAAAAGCATTGAAACCGAGCTTGAAGAGCTTATGGGCGGAAACGGTTACAACGTCAATTTTTCGCGCCTTACTTATGATCCGGACAATAATCTCGCATCGGAAGCCAATGTTACGGCGCAGAAACAGCTTGCGAGTATGCTTGTTATGCCGTATTATATTTACATTATGGACAAAGAGGTTTACGAGCTTTACAAGAATTCCGGCGTGTTTGTTCCGCTTTCGGATATATACGGCGCAGAACTGCCCGATTTTGCAAACGACGGATTTTCTCTTATTTATTCCGAAACCGAATTTGCCAAAATGCATACCGATGACGACGCTATCCCGAGCGACGCCGTTATTGCGCTTAAGGTAAAACCGTATTCGTGGGGAAAGAGCGCCGCGGCAAAGGAACAGAAAAAATACAGCGCTCACGAGGAGCTTTTCAAAAAAATCGCAGGTCGGTGAACTTTTCGATAAAAAAATATTGACAAAACGCCGCAGTTGTGGTACTATAATTGAGCGGCTGAAAACGGAGCTGCTTTCGCGGGTGTAGTTCAATGGTAGAACACCAGCCTTCCAAGCTGGTCACGTGGGTTCGATTCCCATCATCCGCTCCATATGTGCCTTTAGCTCAGCAGGATAGAGCAACTGCCTTCTAAGCAGTAGGTCGAGGGTTCGAATCCCCCAAGGCACGCCATGATTTTGAAGGAGGCATAGCTCAGCTGGCTAGAGTGTCTGCTTGACGTGCAGAAGGTCGGGGGTTCGAACCCCTCTGCCCCCACCAAAACGCTCTGTTTGCAGGCTTTTTTAATCTGATGGTGGATATAGCGCAGTTGGTTAGCGCGTCAGGTTGTGGCCCTGAAGGCCGTCGGTTCGAATCCGATTATCCACCCCATAACCTCGGGAATGTCCCCCCCGCAAAAAGCCTTGAGAAATCAAGGCTTTTTGTTTTAAGCGCAGTTCTGAAACAAAATTTATCGGAGAGGTATCAAGGATGAACATATGGCACGATATCGGCGCGGAGCGCATAAAAGCAAACGACTTTATTGCGGTTATAGAAATAGGCAAGGGAAGCAAAAAGAAATATGAGCTTGACAAGGAAACGGGGCTTATAATTCTGGACAGAATTCTTTATACGTCCACGCACTATCCCGCAAATTACGGATTTATTCCGCGCACATACGCGGACGACGGCGATCCGCTTGACGTGCTTGTGCTTATGAGCGAGGCGCTTGATCCGCTGACGCTTGTGCGCTGCTATCCGATAGGCGTTATAAATATGATAGACAACGGAAAAAACGATGAAAAGATCATCGCCATACCGTACAGCGATCCGATGTATAATTCGTACAGGGATATAAGCGAGCTTCCGAGACACATTTTTGACGAAATGCGTCACTTTTTCTCCGTTTACAAGCAGCTTGAATGTAAGCAGACGGCTGTTGACGAGGTGCGCGGAGCGGACGCTGCGCTTGAAATCATCAGAAAGAATATCGAAGAATACGACAGAAAATTCGTGCGTCACGAAAACTGACAGACGCCCGAAAAAAATAAACAAAAACGGCGGAAAGCTTAATGCTTTCCGCCGTTTTTTGCTTTTGCTTTTCAGAATTTTGCCACTATTTTTTTCATATCGTCCATATGCGCCATCATATCGTCGGCAAGCTTAAGCTGTGCGCGGGCGCGGACGAGGTTGTGCGTCGGATAATCGGTTTTGAAATAAACGTCGCCGTTCAGGTAGTCGCCGAGAAAACGGAGAACAAGCTCGTATGTCAGAATAAACGCTGACATCGGGAGCAGTTCTTTTTCTTTTGCGGTTATTCCGTCGCCCACACCGCAGAGAAAGCCCTTTGTGTATTCTTCGAAAAGATCAAGACGGAGATATACGTTTGAAAGGTCGGGATCGTCCTCCGCGCCGTTATTTGCAGCAAAGCGAATACTGTCGCCGAAGTCGTAAAGCAGAGAGCCGGGCATTACGGTATCAAGGTCGATTACGCATACGCCATCGTTTGTTTTGTTGTCCATCATTATATTGTTGAGCTTTGTGTCGTTGTGAGTAACGCGGAGAGGAATCGAGCCGTCGGCGATGCCGTCAACTATTACGTGCGAATATTTTTCATACGCTTTTATGCGCTCGATCTCGTCCTGACAGTCCTTTACTCTGCCTGCCTTGTCTTCGCGCACCGCCTGCATAAAATCGTCGTAGCGGCTTACGGTGTTGTGGAAGTTCGGTATCGTTTCGCTCAGAGTTCCGGCGGGATAATCGGCAAGGCGACGCTGGAAAATTCCGAACGTCTTTGCGGCGTTGTAGAGAAGTCCCGGGGCGTCCGCGGACTGATGTGCGGTTGCGTCCTTTACGAAATTATACATTCTCCAGCATCCGTCGTAAATATGACCGCCGTCGCGGCAGGGAATAAGAGTAAGCACCTCGCGCTTTGTGTCGCCGCCCGCGGCTTCGATTTTCTTTCTTATATGCTCGCAAACGCCGAGAATGTTGCGCGTCAGCGCATCCACGTCTTTGAACACAACGGTGTTTATCTGCTGAAGCACAAATTCGTCGTCCGTGCCGTCGGAATGTTTCCACAAAACAGCGTAGGTATTGTTTATGTGGCCGTCTTTAAGAGTATTGAATCCGGTCGCTCCTCCGTCAATGTCAAAGTGGGTGCAAATTTCATGTATACGTTCTTCTGTCATTTTGAGATCGCCTTTCAGAATATCTTATTTTTTATTGTATGCTGCGCGGAGCATTTCGATTTCGTGCTTATAGCCGTCAAAATCATTCGGAGTTTCAAGAATGAACGGCAGATCGCACAGCGCGGGATGATTTATCACACGGCACAGCGCGTCAAAGCCGATGTAGCCGTTGCCTATCGTTTCGTGACGGTCTTTCTTTGCGCCGAGCGGATTTTTGCTGTCGTTCAGGTGTATTGCGCGGAGCTTGTCAAGCCCTATGATACTGTCGAAACGGGCTATAACGCCGTCAAGATCGTTTACTATGTCGTATCCCGCGTCCCAGATGTGACAGGTGTCGAGGCAGACGCCTATCTTGTCCTTTTTTTCGGTGAGCGAGATTATTTCGGCTATTTCTTCAAACGTTCCGCCGATTTCCGAGCCCTTGCCAGCCATGGTTTCGATAAGAACCGTGGTTGTCTGTCCGTCGGTTATCACGGCGTTCAGCAGAGATGCTGTTTCGTTTATTCCGACCTTCGATCCCTGTCCGGTGTGACTTCCGGGATGAAAATTATAAAAATTTCCGGGAGTGTATTCCATACGGAGCAGGTCGTCCTTCATTGTGTCAAGGGCGAAGCTGCGCGTGTGCTCGTTTGAAGAACACGGATTGAGCGTGTACGGGGAATGAGCCACGAGCTGAGATATGCCGTTTTCCGCGGCGAGAGCGAGAAAGGCGTCAATATCCTCACTCTTTATTTCTTTTGCGGCTCCTCCGCGCGGATTTCGCGTGAAAAAGGCAAATGTATCCGCGCCCATCGCGACGGCTTCCTCGCCCATTGGAAGATATCCGCCCGACGCCGAAAGATGACAGCCTATTTTGAGTTTGTCTCTCATTATACGTTAAAGCGTATTACCACGATGTCTCCGTCGCGGAATACGTAATCCTTTCCTTCGCTTCTGATCAGTCCCTTTTCTTTTGCCGCCGCCATAGAGCCGCAGGCAACGAGATCGTCAAACGATATCACTTCCGCGCGGATAAAGCCTCTTTCCATATCGGAATGAATTTTTCCGGCAGCCTGAGGGGCTTTTGTGCCGTTGACTATCGTCCACGCGCGAACCTCCTTCGGTCCTGCCG
>CAVEFC010000006.1:0-48730 GCA_963614875.1 uncultured Eubacteriales bacterium
TTTTTGAATTATCCTCTTGACTTTTTACCATAGGACTTTCTTTTCCCTGAACCGATTATATCACAGGAGAAAAGAAAATCAAGAGAATTTTCGGGTTCTTTCAAAATGTATTCGCCCAAAACGCGAAAAAGAAAAATATTTTTTCGATATTCGACAAATCGGTTGACTAAAAGCCGAAGATATGATATGCTGACATTGTAAAAAGTTTAATAATAAGAAGTTAATTTATATCTGCGGATTTGTGTATTTTGTGTGTCCGCAGATATAATTGCGACAAAATTTCGGGGAAAGGAATCGGCGTATGATATTTGATCTTCAGAAAGCAAGCGCACTTAAAAGAATATCCGCGTTTATTCTCGACGCCATACTTATTTGCATCGTCGCCACCGGATTTGCATTTGTCGTTTCGCAGATAACGGATTATGACGGTCACTGCGACCGTCTTGAAGCGTATTATTCCGAATACGAAACGGAATACGGAGTAAAATTCAGAGTTACCGAAGAGGAACGCGCCGCTTTTTCCGCCGAAGAAAGCGAAAAATATAAAAGAGCCTACGAAGCGCTTATCGCCGACAAGGACGCGATGCACGAATATTCGGCGGTTTTCAATCTGACTCTTACAATAACTTCGATAGGGATACTTCTTGCGTTTCTTTCGATGGAATTTATCGTTCCGCTCGCGCTCAGAAACGGTCAGACCGTGGGCAAAAAGGTTTTCGGAATAGGCGTTATGAGAACCGACGGCGTAAAGATGAATACCGTTATGCTGTTTGTCCGTACTTTTCTCGGGAAGTTCACGCTTGAAACAATGATTCCCGTACTTATTATAATAATGATATTTTTCAACGGTATCGGTATCATGGGGCTTATAGTGCTCGGTGCCGAGCTGTTGCTGCAGATAATTCTTTTCTCTGTTACAAGAACGAGATCGCTCATTCATGACCTGCTTGCAGGCACGGTTGTCATTGATATGGCAAGCCAGATGATTTTCGACAGCGAAAGCGAAATGATAGAGTACAGAAAAAAGGTTTCTGCGGAAAAAGCCGCCCGCAGTCCTTATTGAAAGCTACGGCGGCATTTTTTATAACGCAAAAATAATTTCAGAAAGGATATAAAATGAAAATCGTATTACAGAACCTTACAAAAATGTTCCCCAGCCGCAATAAAAAGTCAGACGAGGTGGTCGTTGCGGTGAACGATTTTACCTTTGAGATACCCGACGGCAAGCTTATCGGTCTTCTCGGACCTTCCGGCTGCGGAAAAAGCACGACGCTTTACATGATATGCGGACTTCAGAAGCCCACTTCGGGAAAGATATTCTTCGGAGAAGACGACGTTACCGACCTTTCGCCCGAAAACAGAGGCGTGGGACTTGTTTTTCAGAACTATGCGCTCTATCCGCATATGACGGTAAAGCAGAACATACTTTTCCCGCTTCAGAATCTTCGCGGAGCGGACAGGCTGACAAAGGACGAAATGCTTGAAAGAGCTTACGAAGCCGCAAAGCTCGTTCAGATAGACGAGCTTATGGAGCGCAAGCCGAGCGAGCTTTCCGGCGGTCAGCAGCAGAGAGTCGCAATCGCCCGCGCGCTTGTGAAAATGCCCAGAGTGCTTCTTCTTGACGAGCCGCTTTCAAACCTTGACGCGCGTCTCCGCCTTCAGACAAGAGAAGAAATAAGAAGAATTCAGAGAGAAACCCATATAACAACGGTCTTTGTAACGCACGATCAGGAGGAAGCGATGAGCATCTCCGATATGATAGTCGTTATGAAAAGCGGCATCGTTCAGCAGATAGGCGCTCCGCAGGAAGTCTACGACGATCCGAAAAATCTTTTCGTCGCAAAGTTTCTCGGCACGCCTCCGATCAACGTATTCAACGGTATGGTCGAGGACGGAAAGCTTTATATCGGCGGCGAAGCCGTGCTTGACGTAAAGGGCGCTCCGGACGGTGCGGTCACGGTGGGAATCCGTCCCGAAGGCTTTATTCTGGACGATTACGGTCCGTTCCATTGCAGACTTTCAAGCGTTGAGGTAATGGGCAGGGACGTAAGCATCGTTTCGACAAACGAAGCGTCGGTAAACCCCATAATCCGTTCGATAATCAACGCCGACAACAAGATAGCTCCGGAAACCGAAACCGTAAGCTACGCGCTCAAAGCTCACAAGGTGTTCATATTCAATAAGGAAACCGAAGAAAGAATTTATTTTGAGGTGTAAAAATCAGCGTTCGCCTTACTGCCGTCGGCAGTAAGGAATTTTTTATATTCTTTTTATAAGATATTTCACGCCGAGCCATTGCCCGAATTTATATCCGACGTCGGAAAAATCGCCGCAGACGGTATATCCGTGCTTTTGGTGAAAGGCAATGCTCCGGCCGTTCTGCTCGGTAATTATCGCAATTATATTTTTTATACCCATAGCTTTTCCGCGCGCTTCGATTTCGGAGAGGAGAAGCTTTCCTGTGCCTTTTCCCGCCGAGCCTTTGTCAAGATATATCGAAAGGTCGGCGGTAAAGCGGTAAGCGGTGCGCTCGGAAAATTCGGCAAGATAAGCATAGCCTATAATTTTGCCGTCCTCCTCGGCGACGATATAAGGGTACTTTGCGGAGATCGCAAGCGTTCTTTTTTCAAAGGCTTCCTCCGAAAGAGGACGCTCTTCAAACGAATAAGTTGTGTTTACTATGTAATAATTGTATATTTCAAGGCAAAAGGGAATATCCCTTGGTTCAAGCGCGCGTATATTTATCATTTTCCGAAAACCCCGTTTTTGCATTTTTATAAGTATATCACCGAAAGGCGTATTTTTCAAGCCGTCATTTTGCGTTCATTAAAAGCATTGCAAAAAAGGTAATGATGTGATATAATTTATCTGTAAACAAAGCGGGGAAGTGCTTTCCTTAACGGGACTCAAATAAATATCAAGGGGGAAAACAGAGTTGTTTGAAGCGGCGATCGGCGAGATAAAAAAATACGGCAGAATTATTATTCACAGGCATACAAATCCCGACGGGGACGCAATAGGCAGTCAGGTGGGACTTAAACATATAATAAAGGAAAATTTTCCCGAAAAAGAGGTCTATGCTGTAGGTGACGCGGCGGGAAGATACGCTTTTATTGAGGATTCTACTCCCGACACAATACCGGATGAATATTATAAAGGGGCACTTTCCGTAGTGCTTGACACGTCGGCAAAGGCGCTTATAAGCGACGGAAGGTATGTTCTTGCGGACAAGATACTCAGAATGGATCACCATATCTTTTGCGAGGAGATAGCCGATGTTGATATAGACGAGCCGAGCTTTGAAAGCTGCTGCGGACTTATCGCCGCCTTTGCAAAGGAATGTGATCTCAAGCTTTCGCCCGTTGCCGCAAATGCGCTGTATACGGGAATGGTTACGGATTCCGGACGTTTCCGTTACGACAGCACAAACGCAAGGACGTTTTATCTTGCGGCGTTTCTTATGGAAACGGGATATATAGACACCGCGCGTATTTTCCGCAATCTTTATTCGGAGGATCTTTCGTCGGCAAAGCTGCGGGCGGGGTTTGTTTTGAAAATCAGAACGACCGATCGCGGCACGGCGTATATCTATACGGACAAGGACGAAATGAAAGCGCTCGGCGTTGATACGTTCACCGTTTCGCGCGGAATGGTGGGAACAATGGCAGACCTTAAAGGGATAGATTCGTGGGTTAATTTCACCGAAACGGAGGACGGGGTGCTTTGCGAGCTCCGCTCGTCAAGGTACAACATAAATCCGATAGCCGTAAAGCACGGCGGCGGAGGTCATGCAAAGGCGAGCGGCGCAACTCTTAAAGACAGAGCCGAGGCTATGCAGGTGATAGCCGAGCTTGACAGGCTCGCGGAGGAGGATACATGAATACGGAAAAAACCAAAGAAATGCAGGCTGTGCTTGACAAAATAAAAGAATATAAAAGAATAATAATCTGCCGGCATATCCGTCCCGACGGGGACGCCGTAGGCTCGACTATGGGACTTAAAACCATTCTTTCGCTTACGTTTCCCGAAAAAGAAATATATCTGATAAACGAAGATTATTCCGATTATGTCGCTTTCCTCGGCAAAGAAGACGAGGATATAGACGCTTCTCTTTATTCAGACGCGCTCTGCATAGTGCTTGACACAGGCTCGGCGGACAGGATATCAAACAGTAAATATTCGCTTTGCCGCGAGATTGTGAAAATAGATCATCATATAGTTGACGAGCCTTACGGCGATGTATGCTGGATAGAAGAGGGGCGCTCGTCTGCGTGCGAGATGATAGCGGGCTTTTATCTTGCCTTTTGCGACGAGCTGAAAATAAATCTTTTTGCCGCGACCGCAATTTATACGGGAATGGTTACGGATTCGGGACGTTTCCGCTTCCGCTCCGTAACGGGCGAAACGCTTCGTCGTGCCGGCGCACTTCTTGATATGGGCATAGATACGGATACGCTTTACGCGCAGCTTTATCTTGAAAATTTTGATTATATAGCTTTCAAGGCGTATATTTACAAGCGGATAAAAATGACGGAAAACGGCGTTGCGTATATTATTGTCGATAAAAAAATGCAGGAAAAATTCTCGCTTTCGAGAGAGGACGCAAGCAATGTGATTTCGTTTCTCGATTCAATCCGCGGCAGTATAATATGGCTTGCATTTATAGAAAACGACGACGGCACGATACGCGTCCGTCTGCGTTCGCGCTTTGTTACGGTAAACGAGCTTGCCGCAAAATATCACGGCGGCGGTCATGACTGCGCAAGCGGCGCCACGGCATATGACAAAAAAGAAATGAAGTCGATAATTTCCGATGCCGACGCGCTGATAAAAGAATATAAATCGACGCACGACGGCTGGCTGTGAAATTTTCTGCCGCAAAGCACGACGGCAAAAACATTTGAAAGAAAATCCGTGTAAAGACAAAAATCCCGCTTCGGCGGGATTTTTATATTGACAATACTTTTTATGTGTGATAAAATATCTGAGTATAAACATATTGGGATATAGCCAAGTCGGTAAGGCACAAGACTTTGACTCTTGCATTTCGCTGGTTCGAGTCCAGCTATCCCAGCCAAACCTCCCGCGCGAGAGTGCGGGAGGTTTACTTATTACCTATTCACTATTCACTATTCACTGATCCCGTCCGGTGCGGTTTTTGGCGAAGGAAAAGGGAATAGTGAAGAGTGAAGAAGCGAGGCAGCTTTTCGCGGAGCGAAAAGCGGATTTTACGGATATAAACCGTATAAAAGGTATAATATCACTTGACTTTATTTGAAAATCTGTGCTATAATTGTCTTGCCAAACAAATTGAATAGCGAAAAAGGGGTAAGTTTTATTTTCGGGGGAATATTGTACCTTTTTTATGCATATCATACACTTAATGAATTTGATAAAAACGCAAATTCCAAAGGTGTAGTATGCATGGTAGATAGATGATATTTATTTATCCCTGCTTTCTATTCGATTTGTTTGGCGACAATCAGGGAATTTGCGATTTTTGGTGCGTTTGCTTTTGCAGACGCACTTTTTTATATGTCTTGTTGACACAAAAGCTTTTGAGTGATAAAATATAATCGCACGAAAAACCGTGCAGACTGAAACAAAAATATCATAAAAAAGGGCGGTCGCGCGTCGAGGATAAAACCCGGCGCGTGTCAAAAAGGAAATCTCGGTGAAAATCCGTCGCAACAGCCATTACCGTAACCGGACTCATTTGTCTCCAAGTCGGAATGCTTGCCGTCCTTTCGGTTACCGACATTTGTCGGGCGCTTTTGGGCAAATTGGGAAAGCCGCACCGATTTTTATATCCGCATTTTTCGCAGAAATCACCCGTCTGCGTTCTTTTCGCACGGAAATTTAGAAAATCGGCGTACTTCTCTCATGTGGAAGGCGCTTTTGTTTCGCCGAAAAATTAAAAACATAAGGAGAAAAAACTATGAAAATGAAAAGATTATGCGCTGCATTTCTTGTAATTGTTCTTGCGTTCTGCGCTTGTACGGTCGTTTTCGCATCGACTGCCAAGCCGGCAACCGCAACAGTTACAATCATAAGCAAGGGTGAGCTTGTGCTGAAAAATTATGAAGTTGTCGTATCGACGGACGAATTTAACATCGATGACGCACTCAAAGCGGCTCACGACGCAAATTATGAGGGCGGCGCGGCTAAAGGCTATGCTTCCGCTACGGGAGATTACGGTCTTTACATAACAAAGCTGTGGGGTGACACAAGCGGTGCGTTCGGATATACCGTAAACAACAAAATGTCAAACGATCTTTCCGATAAAGTGAAAGTCGGCGACAGCGTTGTCGCCTATGTTTATACGGACACGACAAATTACAGCGATAAGTATACTTACTTCGATAAGAATTCGGTCACGGTAAAATCAGACGAAGAAGTAACGCTTACGCTTTCCGGACTCGGCTATGATGAAAACTGGCAGACGGTCGTTTCGCCGCTCGCAGACGCAACGATAACCGTTGACGGCGAAAAGACGGAATACAAAACCGACGCAAACGGCAAGGTTACAATTTCCCTTAAAGGCGGAAAAACTTATACCGTCAGCGCAAGCTCGGATACGCTTATCGTTCCTCCGGTATGCGTTGTAACGGTTCAGAAATCAAGCTCGCCTGCGGTGTGGATAATCATCGGAGCGGTGATTGTCGTAATCGGCGCGGGAATATTTGTTGCAACAAAAAAGAAAAAACAGTAAGATAAAATTAAGATCGCGGCGGTAATGCTTACCGCCGCGATCGCGTTTTTATGAAGTTTGTCGCAGATGAGTGCGCTGTTTGCAAGGGTACGCCTCATCCACCGTTGAAGTGGTTCCCCTTCTCCAACTGGAGAAGGCTTATAAACTCTGTACATCGTCCCCGATAATTGAAGTTTCTTTTGCCTACTTTTCTTTTCCAAAGAAAAGTACGGTGCCTTCTTTTCTTCACGAAGAAAAGTAGGTTATTGGATTTCGTCGGCTATTTCGTAGAGGCGCTGCATATCGCCGAGAACCTTTGCACAGCGAGCCTCCATGGAAGCCTTGTCCTCGGGAGAAAGCGCCGCGATTTCTTCGGGCGTGATTTTCTTTTTGAACATTCTGTCAACCGTGAGCGCATATTTTATATCCGTGCAGCAGATCTTGTCGTCAACCTTGCAAACAACAAGGTCGGAATGTCCGGCAAGAAGCTGATCAACAGCGCAAACGCCCATTTCGGAAGCAACGAGCCTGTCTGTGAGAGTAGGCGAGCCGCCGCGCTGAACGTGCGCAAGACGCGCGAATTTTGTTTCAACGCCGGTCTTGTCCTGAATGGTCTTTGCGAGCTGCTCGGCATAGCCGGGAAGTCCTTCGGAAACGATAACGATAAACGCTCTCTTGCCGCCGGCTCTGGCTCTCTTTATATCTTCTATCGCCTTGTCCTCGTTGAACGGGATTTCGGCAATGGCAACGGCTGTCGCGCCCGTGGCAATGGCTGTGCGAAGAGCAATATGTCCTGCCCAACGCCCCATAACCTCAACAACATCGCAGCGCGCGTGCGACTCGCATGTGTCGCGGAGACGGTCAACCATATCTATAACGGTGTTCATCGCCGTGTCAAAGCCTATCGTGTAGTCGGTGGAGGTGATATCATTGTCTATCGTGCCGGGAATACCTATTGTGGGTATGCCGCGCTTTGAAAGGTCGGTTGCGCCTCTGAACGTGCCGTCGCCGCCGATGGCTATGATACCGTCAATGTGATTTTTCTCGCATACCGCAATGGCTTTTGCCATACCCTCTTCGGTTTTGAATTCAAGACAGCGGTCTGTATAAAGCACCGTGCCGCCCTTTGTTATAATGTTGGATACGTCGGAGGGGGACTTTACAAGCACCATATTGTCGTTTATAAGTCCCTTGTAGCCTTCGTAAATACCGTAAACCTCAACGCCTCTTGCAAGAGCGGCTCTTGCGGCTGCTCTGTATGCGGCGTTCATTCCGGGAGCGTCTCCGCCCGATGTAAGTATGCCTATTCTTCTGAACTGTTTCATTGTTTTAGCCTTCCTTGTTTTATATTTTTATTTTGAATTTTTTTATTTTTCTTCCGAATTTACTCCGCCGCAAAGGAAATTTATCGCGCGCGGAACGGAATCCTTTGCGTTGTACCACGGCTCCGAATCGTAGCGATAGTCAAACTTTTTGCAAAACCAGCTGACATCCTCCCCGAGCGAGCCGATATATTTTTTCATTATTTCGCGCGAAACGGAGAAAAACTCTCCGAACTGCTTTTTTTGCAGATTGTTTCTTCCCGCAAAGAGAAGAAGCCTGTAATGCGGCAGACAAAAGCACGTCTGCTTTTTGTATTTTTCACGGAATTCCTCTTCGTTTTCCCAAAGATATATCACCGTGCCGAGCATTTTTGAAAAGGCGTCCTCGGTGCGCGAGCAGACATAGCACGAATCTTCAAGCTTTTTCAGCTTTTCTTCTTCTTTCAGACCTTTGCCGTCAAAAAGCGTGCCGCCGGAAAAAATCTCCTTTTCGGTTTCCGCTATGTGACTTTCTAGCACAAGTGCAAGCGGAAGTCTGCTGCCTCCGCCGCCGGTCATCATATCGAAATGCTTGCGGCAAAAGCCCTTTTTGTTCGTTTCGATACGGACGTCGGGCTCCATCATTGCCGCGCCCATAATGCGCTGGAGCTCGTTTTTTTCAAGCATTCTGCGCATAAGACAGAGCGGACAGTCGGGGGTTTCGCTTCCGAGCGTTTTGTCAAACGCTTCGTTTATCGGTATGGTATATATTTTTTCTGCCACTTACGGATTTCTCCTTTCGGGATCAGACGTTCAGCTCAACGTTTGCAATATACGCTCTGTGGTCGGAGAGCTGTTTGTTTATTATTTCAACGGATTCGGTTCTGAATTCCTTGCTGACGAAAATATAATCTATCTTCTGGTCGGCGCCGAATTCGGAATTTGTGGGGAACGTTATGGCGCTCTGATCGGGATACACGTCAAAGGTGTCGGAGAGCAGCTCGCGGATGGGATCGAGAACGGGATCGCTTGGCTGAGCGTTGAAATCGCCCATAACGATTATGGGACGCTCGCTGTCCTTTATAAGCTCCGCCATAATTTTTACGGCGTTTGCTCTTTCCGCCTTTGCAAGACCGAAATGCGAAACGAAAACGTCAACGTCGACTCCGCCGAAATCGACGAGCGCATTGAGAATGACTCTTGTTTCGTAATAAACGTCCTCGTCGCGCGTGACGGGATCGGGAATGGGGCAGATCCGCACGTTTTTTATATGGTGCTTTGAAAGAAAGCCGTTTCCGTAGTTGCCGGGCTTTCCGCCGTAAAGCCATGTGACAGCGGGAGCGAACGCATCTTCGTAGCCGAGAAGTCCGCCCAGAACCTGAGTGGTTTTTATTCTGCCGCTGCGGACGAGCATATAGTCAACTTCGTTGAGTCCGCAGATGTCGGGAGCCTGCTCCTTTATAACCTCGGCATATTTTTCAACGGCATATTCGACGGGCTTTACAAGGCCCTTGCCGAAATCTCTCGTGCTGGCGATATTATATGTCATGAGCTTCAGTTTCATAAAAATTTCCTCCTGAAATCAAAAGTTTGAATTTCTTTCAATATGATATCACCTTTTTTCGTCAATTACAATAAAAAATCGTTAAATAATAATTAAAATTCACCTTGCTCGGTTGACAAAAAGCCGAAAATAAAGCATAATTGAATATAAACCGAAAGCAAAGGAGGGCGTGCAATGAATTCCGTTATTGCGGACACGGGCAGAATAGTGTTTGAAGGCGTTGAAGATTTCTCTCCGGCGCTTACGTTTGACTGCGGACAGTGCTTCAGGTTCGATGTGCTTCCCGACGGTTCGGCTGTCGGCACGGTCGGAAGAGAACACGCAAAAATCTCCGTTTCGGGCGATACGCTTACGATAGACGGCGGAAAGGACGCGGAGTTCTGGCGCGGATATCTCGGTCTTGACGAGGATTACGGCGCGATAAAAAATGACATAGGCGAGCATTTCGGAAAATACGGCGACGTCATTTTCGACGCAATGAAGGTCGGCGGCGGAATACATATTCTGCGGCAGGACAGGTGGGAGGCGCTCTGCTCGTTTATAGTTTCGCAGAACAACAACATCGGCAGAATAAAAAAGATAATCGCGCGGCTGTGCGAAAAATTCGGCGAGCCGTTTGGCTCGGACGGAAAAACGTATTATACCTTTCCCACGGCGCAGGCGCTGGCAAGCGCCGGCACGGGCGAGATATTTTCCTGCGGAACGGGCTTTCGGGCAAAATACATAAGCGACGCGGCAAAGCGCGTTGCGTCGGGAGAAACGGATCTTGAATATATCGCCTCATTAAGCGATGAAAAAGCGACAGAGGAGCTTATGAAAATCTGCGGCGTCGGACCTAAGGTTGCAAACTGCACGCTGCTTTTCGGGTTTTACCGTCTGGCGTCGTTTCCGATAGACGTATGGATACGCCGCGTGCTTGATAAATATTACAAAGACGGAATAGATCTCTGCGATCTCGGCTCTTATGCCGGAGTTGCTCAGCAGTATCTGTTTTATTACGAACGTTACAGACAAAACGGGGAGGACGGAAAATGATCCTTGAACCTAAAAAAATAGCGATTGCTTACCGATGCAGCGAATGCGGAGGGACGGTGAGGAGCGTTGTCGGCGCGCTTGCCCTTTCGGGCGATATGCTCCGCCTGAAATGCGATTGCGGCGGAAGCGAGCTTGTTATAAACAAAACCTCGGACGGCAAATACCGTTTTACCGTGCCGTGCCCTTTCTGCGAATCCTCGCATTCGTTTGTCATATCGAGAAAAACGCTTACCTCACGCGAGCTTTTCACAATTCCGTGCGCCTATGCCGGAATAGATATTCTTTTTATAGGCGACGATGATAAGGTAACGGAAGCGATAGAAGAATCCGACGAGGAGCTTTCCGAGCTTCTCGGCGAAAACTCTGTGGACGATCTTAAAAATCCGAAGGACGAAGAATGGGGCGACGCTCATCTTCAGGATCTTATAATTTTCACGCTCGGCGAGCTAGCCGAGGACGGCGATATAATCTGCGACTGCGGGGACGGCGGCGATTTTGTCGTTACTCCGCATCCGGACAGAGTTGAAATAGCCTGCAAAAAATGCGGCTGCAAAAGAGAAATTTCGTGCGAGGAGGGCAGTCTTGGGGCGCATGTGCTTTTTGACTGCGACAAGTTCCGCCTTCTTCCGCCCGATGATATTAAGGAGGATAAACAATAATGAAAAAAATAGTAAGCTTCGGCGAAATAATGCTTCGTCTTGCTCCGGAGGGCTATCTCCGTTTTGAGCAGGCGGACAAATTCTGCGCGACCTTCGGCGGCGCGGAAGCCAATGTTGCGGTATCGCTCGCACGCTTCGGCGAGGACGCGCATTTCGTAACGAAAATTCCCGCAAACCCCATCGGCGACAGCTGCATCCGTTCTCTCCGCGCGGAAGGCGTAAACGTTTCGGATATAGTCCGCGGCGGAGAAAGACTCGGTATTTATTATGCCGAAAAAGGTGCGTCACAGCGTCCTTCAAAGGTTGTTTACGACCGTAAATACAGCTCGATATCGGCGGCGGAAAGCTCCGATTTCGATTGGGAAAAAATTCTTTCCGGCGCGGATTGGTTCCATTTCACCGGCATTACTCCCGCGCTTTCCGACGGAACGGCAAAAATATGTCTTGACGCGCTTAAAACGGCTAAAAAGCTCGGCGTAAAAACCAGCTGTGACCTCAACTTCCGCAAAAATCTGTGGACAAGCGAAAAAGCCGGCAAAGTTATGGGTGAGCTTATGACCTATGTCGATCTCTGCATCGCAAACGAGGAAGACGCCGACAAGGTTTTCGGTATAAAGGCGGCTTCGACCGACGTTGAAACGGGCAAGCTTGACAGAGACGGCTACAAGGAGGTTGCAAAGCAGCTTTGCGACCGTTTCGGCTGCTCTTCCGTTGCGATCACGCTCCGCGAAAGCATTACGGCAAACGACAACAACTGGGCGGCTATGCTTTATTCCGGCGGCGAATGTTATTTCTCAAAGAAGTATGCGGTTCACATCGTTGACCGTGTCGGTGGCGGAGATTCCTTCGGCGCGGGACTTATTTACAGTCTTGTAAACGGCAAATCGCCTGCCGACGCCATTGAATTCGCAACGGCGGCATCCTGTCTCAAGCACACAATCGAGGGCGACTTCAACCGCGTTTCCGCAGACGAAGTGAATGCTCTTGTAAAGGGCGGCGGCAGCGGCAGAGTTCAGCGCTGACCTACTTTTCTTTGGAAAAGAAAAGTAGGCAAAAGAAACTTCAATTATCGGGAATGATATACAGATTTTTTAATACCTGCGCAGACAGAGCTTATTGAAAAAGCAAAAGAAGCTTCAGTTATCGGGAATGATATACAGATTTTTTAATACCTGCGCAGACAGAGCTTATTGAAAAAGCAAAAGAAGCTTCAGTTATCGGGAATGATATACAGAGTTTTTAATATCTGCGCAGACAGAGCTTATTGAAAAAGCAAAAGAAACTTCGGTTATCGGGAACGGTATACAGATTTTATAAGCCTTCTCCCATTGGAGAAGGGGAACCGCTTCAGCGGTGGATGAGGCGTACCCTCTCCGTCACGGCAAGCCGTGCCACCTCTCCCAAAGGGCGAGGCTTACGTTCCTTTTTAGGCTCTCCCTGTGGGTGAGAGGGATATGCTTGGTTTGCATAGCAAACCGAGCAGGCGTCGCCGAGACGGGAGTGGATTTGCAGTCACGCGCCTGCAACCTCAGCTTTACATTTTCGCAAAAATATTTTTTCAAAAAACAAAATTATTTCAAGGTGGTTTTTATGATAAACTGCAAGTCCTGCGGACAGAACATTATCACAGCCGAGCCGATTTCGGACAGCTGTATCCGATTGCGTATAGCCGACATCGGCGACAAAGAATGCGGCATGAGCCGCTACGGTATTTACGAAAAGCTTCCGACGCCGGAATTTTCAAGCGAAGAAAACGGTGAAAAGACAGTAATAGCCGTGAAAAACGCTCGTCTTGAGGTTGGCTCGGACGGTGACTTTGCCTTTTTTGACGCAAGCGGAAAAAAGCTTATTTCTTCCGCGGAGATAAAAAAACAGCGCGGCGGCTTTGACGCAAAAATATCCTATCGTGACGGAGCAAAGATATACGGTCTGGGCGACGCCACTCGCCGTCGCATAGAAAAGACGGGCTTTGTAACGGAGATATGGGTAAGAAATGTAAAGTGTTATATACCTGTTTCGTTTATACACAGTAACGACGGCTGGGGATTTCTTCTCAATTCCACATGGCGTCACATGGTCGATATCGGCGCTTCCGAAAAGGACATTATGCGGATTGTCGCACGCGGCGGAGCGTTTGACGTTTATCTTTTTGCCGCGCCCGACACGCACAGTATGCTTTCTGAATATACGCGCGTCATTGGCAGACCGATAATGCTTCCGAAATGGGCATACGGACTTTCGTTTGTGGCAAATCAGGCAAACGATATAAACGATACGATGAACGACTGCCTTAATTTCCGCAGGGAAGATATTCCGTGCGACATAATCGGGCTTGAGCCCGGCTGGACGGCAGACCGTCGCTATCATTTCGGCACGGACAAGGAATGGAATCAGAAAACGTATCCTGTTCCGGGCTGGCAGAAAGGCGATAAAGCTTCCACGTTTCTCGGCGCGATGGAGAGAATTCATTTCCATCTCAGTCTTTGGCTCTGCATAGAATACGACCTTTCCTATGAGGAGGAGCGTCGCGCGGGACACGCGGTAAAGCCGGACGAAGTAATCTGGGACGACGACGATTATGTTCACGATTCGCACTTTGCGACGGCGGCGCGTCTTGACGGCAACACAAAGCTTGAAGAACCGTTCTTCGAGCATCTTAAAAAGTTTGTCGATGACGGCGCGGAATGCTTCAAGCTTGACGGCTGTCACCAGATAGACGATCATCCCGATCGTCTGTGGGGCAACGGAATGACCGACGAGGAAATGCACAATCTTTTCCCGCTTATTTATGCAAAGCAGATGAGCCTCGGCTACCGTGAGCATACCGGCAGGCGCGCAATGATATACACCTCCGGCGGATATACCGGAATTCAGAAATACGCAGCGACGTGGGCGGGAGATACGGGCGGAGGAGCAAAGCCTCTTGCGTCCATGCTCAATCTCGGATATGCGGGACATTCAAACGTCAGCTGCGATATGGAAACAAACTGCACGGCGGGAATCCATTTCGGATTTATGCAGACGTGGTCTCAGCTTTCAAACTGGGCGTATTGGAATCAGCCGTGGTTTCTTGAGGACGAGCTAAAAGAGAGCTTCCGCTTTTATGCAAAGCTCCGTTACCGTCTTGCGCCTTATATTTACACAATGGCGCACACGGCGGCGCAGACGGGTCTTCCCGTGATGCGCGCGATGTCGATGGAATATCCGGATATGGAAAAAGCGGACGAATTGAGCTGTCAGTATATGTTCGGCGACGGTATTCTGACGTCGGCATTTGTAGATGAAATCACGCTTCCCGACGGCAAATGGATAAACGCATGGACGGGCGAAAAAACAAACGGCGGAAAAACGGTTGCCGTGAAAACGGACGGCGTGATCGGCGGGGCGCTTTATGTAAAAGAGGGCGCGATAATTCCGACCGTAAGCGACAGAGCTTATCTCGGAACGAAGGCGTTTGAGGGCGTTACGTTCAATGTTTATCCGTCCGAGAGCGAAACCTCGTTTACGCTTTACGACGACGATGGCATCACCTACGGCTATGAAAAAGGCGAGTTTGCCGAAGTCAAGGTTACCGCAAAGAAAACGGCGGGCAAAACCGTCGTTACCGTTATGCAGAGAACGGGCGCATTTGAAGGTATGCCGGAAAAATGCGTTTATACGATAAAGCTTTATCAGGACGGTATCACCGCGGCGACGGCAGACGGCAAGCCCGCCATAATAACGGCGCAGGACGGCTGGTGCAATACGGGCGCGGTAAAGGCATTTGCCGTAACGGCGGAGGTAAAGGACTCGCCCGTGACAATAGAATTCGAAGCGTGACCGCTTTTAAGGTCGGCAGGAGGCTGCCGGCCTTTGTTTTTTTCGGAAAAACGCTCCGCGAAGGTTGACACGGGCGTATAAATATTATATAATTATCTTATTATATTATGGGCATTTGCGCAAAGGCGCAGGAAAGGCATAAAATGATAAGAAGTATGACAGCATACGGACGCGCGAAAAGGGAAACCGCCGGACGCAGCGTTCTTGTCGAGATAAAGTCGGTGAACAACCGTTATCTTGATTGTACTATCAAAATTCCCCGTCTTTTCGGATTTCTTGAAGAAAAGATAAAATCCCGACTCACGGAAAGAGGCATTTCGCGCGGAAAAATCGACGTTTTCGTAAGCATTGACGTGCTTGAAAACGCAGGCATAGAGGTCGAGCTTGACCGCGCTTACGTAAAAAGCTATATAGACGCGCTCCGTCGTCTTTCGGAGGAATTCGGACTTCCGAGCGATCTTTCGACTATGAGAATCGCTCAGAACAGGGATATTTTCACGGTGAAAAAAGCGGATGAGGATATAGAAGCGGAGTGGCAGAATTTTCTGCCCGTGCTTGACGAAGCGATAGACGCGTTCCTTTGCGCGAGAGAAACCGAGGGCGCGAATATGAAAGCCGATATCGTTGAAAAACGCAGAAGGGTTGAAGCGCTTGCAAAAAAGATAGCGCCGCTTTCGGAAGCCGACGTAAAAGGTCAGTTTGAAAAGATACGTCAGCGCATAATGCAGATAGCGGGCGAGGGAATAAGCTTTGACGAGGGCAGACTTCTTACGGAGTGCGCGCTTGCCGCGGACAAGCTTGCGATAGACGAGGAGCTTGTGCGTCTTGATTCGCACTTTGCCGCGTTTGACGAAATAGTCGAATCTGACGAGCCGGTTGGCAGAAGACTTGATTTTCTGCTTCAGGAGATAAACCGCGAAACAAACACTATAGGCTCAAAGGCAAACAACGCGGAAATAGCAAGGCTTGTTGTCGAAATAAAAGCCGAGCTTGAAAAAATCCGCGAACAGATACAGAACATTGAATGATTCCGAAAGGACGGCAATAATAATTTTATGATGAAATTCATTAACATTGGTTTTGGCAATATGGTTGCGGCGCACAGAGTGGTTGCGGTTGTAAGTCCCGAATCCGCACCGATAAAACGTCTTGTGGCGGAGCAGAAGGAAGCGGGCGGACTTATAGACGTTTCCTGCGGAAGACGCACGCGCTCCGTTATCATAACGGACAGCGACCACGTTATTCTGTCCGCACTTGCGGCGGAAACGATATCCGGCAGACTTGAAGGGCTTTTTGAGTCCGATGACGACGAGGACGAAGACGAATGAATACAAACGGAAAAGGATTGCTTTTCGTCGTTTCCGGCCCTGCGGGGAGCGGCAAAAGCACGATAGTGAAAAAGCTTGTGGATACGGGAGAATTTGAATTTTCCGTTTCGGCAACGACGCGCGCTCCCAGAGAAGGAGAAATAAACGGAGTGCATTATCACTTCATCACGCGCGAAAGCTTTGAAGAAAAAATAGCAAACGGCGAAATGCTCGAGCACGCGGAATATGTCGGCAATTTTTACGGAACACCCAAGGACGCCGTTCTGAAATGTCTTGACGCGGGAAAGAATATAATTCTCGAAATAGAGGTTCAGGGCGCGATGCAGATAAAGGAAAAAATGCCGGAGGCGGTGATGGTGCTTATTCTTCCGCCCGACGCGAAAACGCTTGAAGAACGTCTGCGCGGCAGAGGCACCGAAACCGAAGAAGTGATAAGAAAGCGAATGGAAGCTTCAAAATACGAGCTTGAATATTTTTCAAGGTACGATTACATTGTGATAAACGGGCACGGCTGTTCGGATAAAGCGGCGGAGCTTATACTTTCAATAGAAAAAGCAGAAAAGGCGCGCACCTTCCGCAACGCACAGATAAAAGAAAAATTTTTTAATTAAGTCAGGAGATAAATATTATGATGATCAGTCCCTCTATCGATGAACTTACGAAAGGCAAAATGAATCGCTATATGCTTGTTATGGCAACGGCAAAATGCGCAAGAATGGTGACAGACGAATATGTGGCTCAGAGAGAAAGAGCCGAAAGAATGATCGAAAGAAAAGAAACTGATAAGTCCATAGCGGCGCTTATAAAGGGCGACGTCCGCGACAAAAAAGCCGTTGAAAACGCCGTACAGCGTCTTTACAAGGGAGATTTCCTTATCGTAGGACTTTCGGACGCGGAGGACGGAAACCCCTCGAACGAGGTTACCGCCGAAGAAAATCTCTGATCCGTGATGGAAAAATACGACCGCGCCGTAGGCGTGCGTCTGCTTGATATTCCGTATCATCTGGATTCGGTATACACCTACTATGTTCCCGAAACGGTTGAAACTTTTCTTTCGCGCGGAATGTTCGTGCTTGTGCCGTTCGGCGCGGCAAACAAAAAGCAAAGCGCTATAGTCGAAATATCCGAGCACGGAGGCGAATATCAGACCTTAAAGCCCGTGACCTCGGTTATAAACACCGAGCTTGCCTTATCCGAAGAAATGCTTGCGACGGTTGAATTTCTCCGCGAAAGAACCTTTTGCACAACGGGCGATGCCGTGCGCCGTATGATACCGGCGGAAGCCTTTGAAAAAGCCGGAGAATATTATTCTGCGGCGGACGGAGCGGACGTTCAGAGTCTGAACCAGAAGAGCCGCGTCGTGTTTGATTTTATCAAAGCAAAGGGGCAGGTGTCGGCATCGGAGCTTACGAAAGCGTTTTCGGACGAGGTAAGACCGCTCATTCTGAGAATGGTAAAGAGCGGAGCGCTTGTATCGGAGCTTAAGCTTGAAGGCGCGGCAAGGATTGCCGAGGAAAGCATTGCCGTTTTGCGCGAGGACGCGGACGAAACAAAGCTTTCCGCGCCGAGAACTCCGCAGACGTATCGCGCGCTGTTTGAGCGCATCCGCGAGGCAGGGAGAATACCGCTGTGCGAGCTTACAGCCGAAGGCTTTACTACGTCGGCTGTAAAGGGGCTTGAAAAGCGCGGACTCATAAACATCGTAAAGCAGGAAAAGCTGCGTCTGCCGTATATGGATTTTCCCGTTAAAAACGAAGCCGTAACGCTTTCGCCGTCGCAGAAGCGCGCAAAGGACGAGCTTTCGGCTATGATAGACGGAAAAGCGCACGGTGCGCTTCTTTACGGAGTTACGGGCTCGGGAAAAACAAGCGTTATCCTTGCGCTCTGCGAGGACGTCGTAAAGCGCGGAAAAACCGCCATCGTTCTTGTTCCCGAAATTGCGCTGACGTGGCAATCGGTTTCTGTGTTTTCGGCGCGCTTCGGAGGAAGACTTGCCGTAATACATTCGGCGCTTTCGGGCGGCGAACGCTTTGACACGTACCGCAGAATCAGGCGCGGAGAGTGCGACGTCGTGCTCGGAACGCGCTCGGCGATATTCGCTCCGCTCGAAAATCCCGCGCTCATCGTTATAGACGAGGAGCAGGAGCACACATATAAATCCGATCAGTCGCCGAAATATTCCGCAAAGGACGTCGCACGCTTCCGCTGCGAAAAAAACGGAGCGCTTATGCTTTTATGCTCGGCAACGCCGTCCGTCGAAACGTTTTATCGCGCCACGACGGGAATATATTCGCTTGTAAGGCTTGAAGGCAGATACGGCAAAGCCGAGTTGCCCAAGGTTACGATAGCCGATATGCGCACGTCCTCCGGCGGAGGAGATTTCCGCATAATAGGAGATCTGCTTGCGGAAAAGCTTATAAAAAACTATGAAGACGGACATCAGTCGCTGCTTTTTCTCAACCGCAGAGGGTACAGCAGCTTTCTCATATGCCGCAAATGCGGCGGAGTGATGCTCTGCCCGCACTGCTCGGTGGCGCTTACCTTTCACACGGGCAGAGGCGAGGGCGAAATGGTGTGCCATTATTGCGGATACAAAGCGCGTCCGCCGAAAAAATGCCCTTCGTGCGAAAGCGAACACATAGGCTATATGGGCTTCGGCACGCAGGCGCTTGAAGAAGCGGTAACGGCGCTTATCCCCGGCGCGAGAGTGCTGAGAATGGACGCCGACACAACGTCGGCAAAGCATTCGCGCGACGAGATAATCAGCAGCTTTTCGAGAGGCGACGCCGATATTCTTTTGGGCACGCAGATGATAGCGAAGGGACACAACTTTCCGCGCGTTACGCTTGCAGCCGCGGTTTCTGCCGACAGCTCGCTTTATTCAGACGATTTCCGCGCCGCAGAAAGAACCTTTTCGATAATCACTCAGCTTGTCGGGCGCTCCGGCAGAAGCGAAGAGCCGGGCGAAGCGGTAGTCCAGACGTACTGCCCCGACAGCGAAACGATACGGCTCGGCGCAGAGCAGGATTACGACAGATTTTTCGCAAACGAAATAGCAATGCGGCGCGCGCTTGTCTTTCCGCCGTTCTGCGATATCGCCGTGTTCGGCATATCGTCGGGAGAGGAAAGGCTTTCAAAGGAATTTTCCGCAAAGCTTGCGGCGGAGCTTTCGCGCCTGCAAAAAGAAAAATACGGGGACGTTCCGTGCGTTGTTTACGGACCGTTCGAAGCGCCGCTGTATAAACTGAAAAACAAATACCGTATGAGAATTTTAATAAAGCACAAAAACAACGCGCGGTCAAGGGCGCTGTTTTCGGAGCTTCTCAAAACGGCGGAAAAAGCAGCCGCCGGAAAAATATCTGTTTCCGTCGATAT
The DNA here is from genome assembly GCA_963614875.1 of uncultured Eubacteriales bacterium. Classification (GTDB taxonomy): domain Bacteria; phylum Bacillota; class Clostridia; order Oscillospirales; family CAG-272; genus CAG-841. Next base: position 19,773 of record CAVEFC010000006.1, read on the forward strand.
AAATCCTTCGGCGGTGTAAAGGAGAAATCATGGCAAAGCTTAAAATAGTCACAGACGAAGCGCCTTTGAGAAAAAAGAGCCGTCCCGTGACCGAAATAAACGAAAGAATAAAAACTCTGCTTTCGGATATGCTCGAAACAATGCGCGATGCGGACGGCGTGGGGCTCGCCGCTCCTCAGGTGGGCGTTCTGCGCAGAGTTGTTGTAATTGAGGTTACGGAGGGAGAGGTGCTTATGCTCATCAATCCCGAAATAATAGAAACTTCCGGAGAGCAGGTGGGGCCCGAGGGCTGTCTTTCGCTTCCCGGCGAGCAGGGCATAGTCCGCCGTCCGAACTATGTAAAGCTTCGGGCGCTTGATCCCGACGGAAACGAACGCATATACGAGGGAATGGGACTTCTTGCCCGCGCGATGTGCCACGAAACAGACCATCTTGACGGAATTCTTTATCCCGATAAGGCGGAAAGAATGATGACAAGAGAGGAGCTTGACGGAGGGGACGAGGAGTGAGGATACTTTTCTTCGGAACGCCCGAATTTGCGGAAAACGTGCTTTGCGCGCTTGCCGCCTCCGAATATAAAAACGATATAATAGGCGTCGTCACAAGAGAAGACAAACCAAAGGATCGCGGTCATAAGCTGACGCCGCCTCCGGTAAAGGTTGCGGCGGAAAAGCTCGGCTATCCCGTGTATCAGCCGCAGACGCTCAAAGAGGAAGCCTTCGGCGAAACGTTCCGCACGCTTGCGCCCGATCTTTGTATTGTCGTGGCTTACGGAAAGATACTTCCGCACTACGTGCTTTTCGGATCAGAGTTCGGCGCGATAAACGTTCACGGCTCGCTCCTTCCGAAATATCGCGGAGCGGCGCCCTTTCAGAGAGCGCTTATGGCAGGCGAAAAGGAAATAGGCGTTACGATAATGAAAATGGACGACGGTCTTGACACGGGCGATATGCTCGCAAAGACGGCTGTCCCCGTTATGCCGGAAACCACCTGCGGCGATATAGAAAGCGAGCTTTCGGAAAAAGGCGCGGCGCTTCTGCTTGACGTTATCCGTGCGCTCGGAACGGACAAATATCCGCCCGAAAAACAGGACGACAGCCTTTCTACCTACGCAAAGAAAATCGAGAGCGAGGACAGAATAATAGATTTTTCGCAGAGCGCGGATGTCTGCTCGCAAAAAATACGCGCACTCTCGCCGTCGCCTCTTGCCGTAACCGATATCGACGGCGTGCCCGTAAAAATAACACGCGCCGTGACGGCTGACGGCGAAAGCACGGGCGATGAGGGAAAGGTTTCCGAGCTTTATGCAAAGGGCGACGGCAGAATAACCGTAAACTGCGGAAAAGGCAGAATTGCCATACTGCGTCTTGTTCCTCAGGGCAAAAACGAAATGAGCGCGGGGGATTTTATAAGAGGCAGAAAAATAAACGAAAATTCAATTCTCGGAAAAGGAGAAAGCAAATGACCATATTCGGTTACTATTTTGAAAGCTATTATCTTTATATTGTGCTTGTACTTCCGTGCGTTATCTGGGCAATGATAGCGCAGATAAGAGTTCAGAGCGCATACAGCGCTTATTCGCGCGTCCGCACGCTGAGAGGTCTTACCGGCGCGGAGGTCGCGGAGAGAATCCTGCGCTCGCAGGGCATAACAAACGTTGCCGTCGCGGGCTGTCGCGGCAGACTTTCGGATCATTACGATCCGCGCTCAAACACAGTCTTTCTTTCGGAGGGCGTTTACGGTTCAAGCTCGGTTGCCGCCTGCGGTATTGCCGCGCACGAATGCGGTCACGCAATTCAGCACGCGCGCGGATATGCGCCGCTCAGACTTCGTTCCGCTCTTATACCGATAACCAACATAGGCTCAAATCTTGCGATGCCGCTTATCATAATCGGAATTCTGATTTCGTCCGTTTCGTATGAATCGGATATCGGCTATTATATAGCCGTGGCAGGCGTGCTTTGCTTTGCGACCGCGACCGTTTTTCAGCTTGTCACGCTTCCCGTGGAATTCAACGCGAGCCGTCGCGCGCTTTCCGTGCTTGAAAGCGAGGGGATGGTTTCCTCCGAAGAAAAGAGCGGAGTAAGAAAAGTGCTTTGGGCGGCGGCAATGACATATGTCGCGGCGCTTGCGGTATCGCTTGCCAACCTGCTCAGACTTCTGATAATCGTTATGGGCGGAAGGAACAGAAGAAGATGACGGCACGTCAGGCGGCGTTTCTGTCGCTTCAGAAATTTGAAAAGGACGGAAAGTATTCGAATATCGAGCTTTCCGCGTCAATAGAAAAATACGGACTTTCGGGAGTGGAAAGGGCGTTTTACACGGCGCTTCTCTACGGCGTGATAGAACGGAAAATCACCCTTGACAGAATTATAGCTCTCCTTTCCGAAAGAGCGCCCGAAAATATAGACAGAGATGTCAGAGTTGCGCTTTACATAGGACTTTATCAGCTTTACTTTATGGATAAGGTTCCGGATTCGGCGGCTGTGAACGAATCGGTATCGCTTTTAACGCGCTTTTCGGCAAGAAAAAACAGCGAAGCGTTCGCAAACGCGGTGCTTCGCCGCGCGGCAAGAGAAAAGGACGGAAATTATCTTCCGAACAGAAAAGACAATGAAACCGGATATCTTTCGGTGAAATATTCTGTTCCCGAATGGATATGCGAAAAATGGATCCGCGAGCTCGGCGCGGAAAAAGCCGAAAAATGTCTTGAGCTTACGCTTTCGCACCCGCATATGACGGTGACCGTAAACACTCTGCGCTGTACGCGCGCGGAGTTTATGAAAATGCTTTCTGACGCGGGGATAAAATGCGAGCCGACGGCGCTTTCGCCGCGCGGAGTGAAAATGACGGAAAACGTTCCGTATGAAAAGCTTCTCCCGTTTGAAAAATATTTCTTCGTTCAGGATGAGGCGTCGCAGCTCTGCGCAGAGGCGCTCGGAATGGAAAAGGGAGAAAGCCTGCTCGATGCGTGCGCCTGCCCGGGCGGAAAAAGCTTTTATTCGGCTATCCGTGCGGAAAACTGCGGCAGAATTCTTTCCCGCGATCTTCATAAAAACAAGCTGTCGCTTGTAAAAAGCGGCGCCGAAAGGCTTGGAATAGATATAATCGAAACAAAGGTTCAGAGCGCCGCCGTGCCTTCCGACGACGGCGAAAAATTCGACCGCGTGCTGTGCGACGTTCCTTGCTCGGGGCTTGGCGTAATGGCGAAAAAGCCGGAGATACGCTACAAATCCGAGGAGGAAACCCGCCGACTGCCGCAGCTTTCCTTCGACATACTTTCGTCGTGTGCCGGAAGCGTAAAGGAGGGCGGAGTGCTTGTTTATTCCACCTGCACGGTGTCAAAAGAAGAAAATGAAGACGTCGTCGGAAGATTTCTTGCCGAAAACGGAGCTTTTGCACCTGAAAGGTTCTCGGCAGGAGGGCTTTGCTCCGACGGCATATGCACGATACTTCCGTGCGATTACGGCTGCGACGGCTTCTTTATAGCGAAAATGAGGAAAATAAAATGACGGATCTTCTGAGTCTGAGTCTTGCGGAGCTTGAAAATTACATAGTTTCGATGGGCGAGCCGAAATTCCGCGCAAAGCAGATATTCGGCTGGCTTATGAAAGGAAAAGACCTTGACGGGATGAACAACGTCCCGAGGGCGCTGACGGAAAAGCTGAAGGGCGAAGCGTTTGTTTCGTCGGTAAAGCTTGAAGAAAAAAGAGTATCGTCCGACGGAACGCAGAAATTTCTGTTTTCGCTTTATGACGGAGAACGCATAGAATCGGTGCTGATGAAATACGAGCGCGGATATACGGTCTGCATTTCGACCGAGGCGGGATGTCCTATGGGGTGCGCTTTCTGCGCGTCTACTCTCGGAGGGCTTTCGCGCAGACTTTTGCCCGGGGAAATGCTTTCGCAGGTTATGTATGCGCAGGCGGAAGCCGGAGAGAAGCTTTCCGGAATTGTGCTTATGGGAATAGGCGAGCCGCTTGACAATTACGATAACGTGCTTAAATTTTTAAGGCTTGTCGGCTCTCCCGACGGGCTGAATATCGGCTATCGGCACATTTCGCTTTCCACCTGCGGACTTGTCGACAAGATCTATCGTCTTGCCGATGAGGATCTGCCGATAACGCTTTCCGTTTCGCTTCACGCTTCGGATAACGAAACGCGTTCGGCATTGATGCCCGTAAACAAAAAATGGTGCATAGAGGAGCTTCTTGTGGCGTGCCGCGATTATTTTGCGAAAACGGGGCGGAGGATATCGTTTGAATATACGCTTGCCGCGGGAAAAAACGACACCGAAAAGGACGCCCGCGCGCTTTCCGCCGTTCTTAAAAAATACTGCGGCGATATGCCGCTACATGTAAATCTTATTCCGGTAAATGCCACCGGCAGAGGATTTTCTCCTTCGGACAGAGCAAACGTAAACCGTTTTGCCGAAGTGCTTGAAAAAAATCACATAGTTGCAACGGTGCGCCGTCATCTCGGCGGCGATATAAACGCCTCGTGCGGACAGCTCCGCGCCGGCAGCAAAGGCTGATATCAATTTTATTTTGGCAAAAGCCAAAGGAAAGGCGGAGATTATATGAAATTCTTCGGTAAGACCGACGTAGGTCTGCAAAGAAAAATAAATCAGGACAGTTTTGCCTGCATATCTCTTTGGGGAGGCGAAGCCGTGCTCCTTGTCGTATGCGACGGAATGGGAGGTCACAGAGCGGGAGAAATCGCCAGCAAAAAGGCAATATCCGCCTTTTGCGATAAGGTGGTCGCAAGCCCGTGCCTTTCCGAAACGCCGTCGGAGCAGGCGCTTGAAATACGTCACACAATGATATCGGCGGCAAGGTCGGCAAACAGCCTTATCTACCGTATGTCAAGCGATTTTGACGAGCTTTCCGGAATGGGAACGACGCTCGTCGCCGGACTTATATATCAGGATCAGCTCTTCTGCGTAAATATAGGCGACAGTCGCCTTTATATAATAACGGAGCTGGAAGTAAGACAAATAACCCACGACCATTCCTTTGTGCAGTATCTTCTCGATTACGGAAAGATAACGCCGGAGGAGGCGAGAAATTATCCGAGAAAAAACGTGATAACTCAGGCGGTCGGTATAAATCCGAGCGCGGAGGCGGACTTTTTCTGCGTAAAGCTGCGCGATTGGGGAAGCGGATATCTGCTTTTGTGTTCGGACGGGCTTTCAAACTTTGTGGATTCAAAGCATATGCTTGAGGTTCTTTACGGCGCTCCCAAGGGCGAGGACGGAAAGACCGACCTCGAAGCTGCCGCAGGCAAGCTGATAGAGCTTGCAAATGCCGGCGGCGGTACGGATAACATCACAGCCGTGCTTGCTCAGTTCTGAGCGTGCAAAATGACAACTAAAGCTTCGGAAGGTAAAGAGTATGGATGTTTTTAATAAATATGTAGGGCAGGTTTTCGACGGCAGATACAAGATAATAGGCACGGTCGGCGTGGGCGGAATGGCTATCGTTTTTGAGGCGACCGATCTTCTTACGAACCGCAGAGTCGCGGTAAAGATGCTGAAGGACTCCGTTTCCGGAAACACTCAGGCGATAAAGCGCTTTATTATAGAATCAAAAGCCGTTTCGATGCTCAACCACGAAAATATCGTGAAGATATACGATATCTCCGTTCGCGGCGAGCATAAATATATAGTTATGGAATTTCTGGAGGGGATAACTCTTCGGGAATATATGAAAAACAAGGGACCTCTTTCGTGGAGAGAAACCGTGGAATTTACGGAGCAGATTCTTGCCGCGCTCGATCACGCTCATATGAAGGGCGTTGTTCACCGCGATATCAAGCCGCAGAACATAATGCTGCTTGAAGGCGGATTTGTAAAGGTTACGGATTTCGGTATTGCGAAAATTCCGAAAGCCGAAACGCTTACAATGGCGGACAAGGCGATAGGCACGGTGTTTTATATCAGTCCCGAACAGGCGCAGGGGCGCAAAATAGACGCCAGAAGCGATATTTATTCGCTCGGCGTTATGATGTATGAAATGGTTACGGGCAAAATGCCCTTTATAGCCGATACCCCCGTGGCGGTGATTTATAAGCATATAAGCACTCCGCCCACGCCTCCGTCACAGCTAAATCCCAAAATACCGATAGGCTTTGAGCAGATAATTTTGTGCGCTATGGAGAAAAATCCAGAGAACCGCTATCAGAGCGCGGCGCAGATGCTTCGTCATCTTCACAGGCTCAAGCAGGATCCGTCGGTGGTTTTCGTGCAGAGAAAAGCTCCGCAGAAAACGCCTACCGCGGAGGTCACGATAGACCGCACGACGCGTCACGCGGAAAGAGTCGATCAGTCAAGGGAAAGACGTCAGCCGCGCCCCGAATCTCAGCATGTTTCGCGCGGACGTGCGTCCGTTTCCGCAAATCAGCAGGATAAAGCCGGAGTTCCGCTTTGGCTTGCGGCGTGTATTTTCGTTGCGTTTCTTGCGCTTGCCGTCGTGGGAATAGTGCTTGTTTACAATCTGCTTTTCGGCGCGAAGGCGATCGCATCCGAGCCTGCTGCGGTACAGGACGTAATATCGGCGGCAAAGGATATTCTGACCGGCGGAGCGATCGTATGACGGATAAGCTTTCCGGAAGAATAATATGCGGCGTCGGCGGACTTTACACCGTTCTTTGCGACGACGGAAAAACGCTCAGGTGCAAGGCGCGCGGCGTTTTGAGAATCAAAAAAGTAACGCCGCTTGCAGGGGACAGAGTTACCGTCCGCCGCGGCGACGGCGACGAAATGGGATTTTTTATAGATTCGGTTTCTCCGCGCAAAACCGTGCTTGACCGTCCGCCCGTGGCGAATATCGACACGGTATTTGCCGTGCTTTCTCCGACGGAGCCCGAGCCGAGTCTTCTCGGCACGGACAAGCTTCTTTGTGCGATATCTGCGGCAAAAATAACGCCTGCGGTGATAATTTCAAAAGCCGACCTTGCGCCCGAAAAAGCAAAAGCGCTTTTCGATATTTATTCAAAAGGCTACAGGGTTTTTCTCACCTCGTCCGAGCTCGGAAACGGAACGGACGGACTTTATCGGTTTATTTCGGAAAGCACGACGGTCTGCGCGTTTGCAGGTGCGTCCGGCGTCGGAAAGTCCACGCTTCTCAATACGCTTTTCCCCGAGCTTTCTCTCAAAACGGGAAAGATATCGGAAAAATCACAGCGCGGAAAGCACACAACGCGCGAAGTTAGGCTTTTTCCTTTCGGCGACGATAAATTTATCGCCGACACGCCCGGGTTTTCACGGCTTGATCTTGACGCGGTCGGATATTTTCCGCCGGAGGAGCTGTTTTTCTGTTTTCCCGAGTTTGAAAAATATTTCGGCAGGTGCAGATATAAAGGCTGTACGCATCTTCGCGAGGAGGGCTGCGCCGTGATTTCGGCGGTAGATTCCGGAGAAATTCCGCGCTCCCGCCACGAAAGCTATGTGACCATATACGAAGAACTGAAAACCCACCGTACTTTTCTTCGAGAAGAAAAGTAGGCAAAAGAAACTTCGGTTATCGGGGACGATATGCAGATTTTATAAGCCTTCTCCCGCAGGAGAAGGTGTCAGCCGAAGGCTGACGGATGAGGTGTACCCACTCAGCTTCCCCCAAAGCGTTCAGCCGCTCCGCACGACACCATAAAAAGTAAAGCAGAGATGATTTTTCATCTCTGTTTTTATTTTTGCGGATAAAAGCGCGGTTCTTTTTTCAAAGGAAAGCGCAGGGGCATATCATATAGCGAGCGGAGATAAAATTTCCGCAATATAAAAAAGAAGGTACAATAAAATGAAACATATAAAAATAGCGTTTATAGGAGGAGATCTGCGTCAGATATCTGCGGCAAGATATTTTGCGGGAAAGGGCATTGAAGTAAACGTATGGGGCTTTGACGGCTGCCGTCTGCCCGAAAAGGTGCGCGGTATGGATACTTTGCAAAGCGCCTGTGACGGTGCGGGTGCGATAATCCTGCCGCTTCCGTACGGAAAAGAGGGAGAGCTGAACTGTCCGCTTACGGAACGTCAGCCGAATCTGGCAGAGCTTTTGCCTGCGGTAAGTCCGGAGGCGATAATTATGGGAGGAAAACTCGACGCCGAGGCATACGGGCTTGCAACGGCGCATAATAATAAAATAACCGATTATTACGGCAGGGAGGAGCTTTCCGTTCTTAACGCCGTTCCTACGGCGGAGGGCGCTGTCGAAACGGCGATGAGAGAGCTGCCCGTCACGCTTTTCGGGAGCAGAATGGCGATAACAGGCTTCGGCAGGATAGGCAAAGTGCTTGCAAAGGCGCTTTGCGCACTGGGCGCCGACGTTACGGTTTTCGCGCGCAAGCCGGAGGCGCGTGCGTGGGCAAGAATATACGGCTGTAAAGCCGAAACTGCCGACAATATGGAGGAGAAGCTTTCGGAATTTGTCTGTATTTTCAACACCGTGCCGGCGCCCGTGCTCGGAGCAAGAGAGCTTTGCGCCGTCCGCGACGGAGCGCTCATAATCGATCTTGCTTCCGCTCCCGGCGGAGTTGACAAGGGTGCGGCGGAAAAAGCTGGAGTGCGCGTCATAACCGCGCTTTCGCTTCCGGGGAGAGTCGCGCCCGATTCGGCGGGAGAGATTATTGCCGAAACAATCGAAAACATACTTTTGCAGGAGGATATGATATAAAATGATAGGATATTGCTTTTGCGGATCGTTCTGTACGGTGGGAAGGTCGCTTAAAGTGCTGAGATCTCTTGCGGCGGAGGGGAACGATATTCTGCCCGTGATGAACGACAGCGTATATTCCGTCGATACGCGCTTCGGAAAAGCCGAGGATATACGCTCAGCGGTGGAAAGCATATGCGGCAAGGAGATAATTCACACCGTTGCGGGCGCGGAGCCGATAGGACCTTCGATAAAGCTGGATATGCTTGTTATCGCGCCGTGCACGGGAAATACTCTTGCCAAAATGGCGACGGGAATAACGGATTCCGCCGTTACGATGGCGGCAAAGGCACAGCTGCGCGCCGACCGTCCAGTAGTGATAGCGCTTGCCACAAACGACGCGCTTTCTTCAAATCTGAAAAACATCGGCACGATGCTTCAGAGAAAAAACGTGTATTTTGTGCCTGTGGCGCAGGACGATCCGGAAAAGAAGCCTCATTCGCTTGTCTGCAATTTCGACCTGCTTAAAAGCACAATGGATTCTGCCTTTGCGGGCAGACAGCTTCAGCCTGTGTTTCTCGGCGCGCTGAAAGATCGGAACATCGGATAAAAAACCGCGGAGCTTTTCAGCTCCGCGGTTTTTTATCATATTTCAACTATCCCTGCATAAGACGTTTTGTAGGTCATAATTTTGTTTGTGTATACGGTGCCTTTTTCTATGCACAAAATGACGTTTATCACTCCTCCGTGCGTGACAAGAAGAGGAGTCATTTTATTTTCCAAAGCAAAGGCTCTGAAATCTGCCCACGCAAGACGTATTCTTTTATAAAACGCCGCAGGACTTTCGCCGTTCGGGTACGATTCGTCAAAGCCGAGCGACGCAAAATAAAGTCCGGGATATTTTTCCGCAGCTTCGCTTCTCGGCATACCGGCAAGCACGCCATTGTTGACTTCGCGGAACTCCGGCAGAAGCGTTACGGGCAGGCATAGCCTTTTTGCCGCGATCTCGGCTGTTTCCTTTGCGCGTGCAAGATCGCTTGAGAAAATATGCGATATGCCCTTGCCGACAAGGCTTTCCGCCGATTCTTCGGCTTGCGCCCTGCCTGCCTCCGTAAGACCGTAGCTGCTCCATCCGCCGAAGCGGCTTTCGTCATCCTGTCCGTGACGCATCAGATAGATCATAAAAAATCCTTTCCCGAATAAAACAAGCGGCGAGCTTTTCGGGACGCCGCTTGAAATATTTTATCAGTCGTGCAGATAATTCAGATAATTTTTAAGTTCCGTTTTTGTGAATATCTTCGAGCCGAAGAAGTTTGTCTTTGTTCCCGAAAGCTTGCTTGAAGAAACATAGCAATCGGAATTGAAAATAACGGGCGCAACGGGCGCGTCGTGAAGAAGAAGCTCTTCCGCCTGATGAAGCAGCGCGGTTTTTTCCTTCTGGGTTTCGGCTGCGAACGCAGCTTCTATAAGCGCGTCGTATTCTTCGCTGTAATATCCCGTAACGTGAGCTTCGTTTACATAGTATCTTGCGACGCCGAGAGAAGAATCGAAATCCTTGCTCGTGGAATCCACAAGTCTTACCTTGCCGGAGAAGGCTTTCGCGTAAGGAGCGAGCATTGCAAACGAATATGTCGAAAGCGCCTGAACGTCAAGACCGAGAATATCGTATTCGCCGGAGTTGTAAATCTGTTCGTATTCCGTTGCGTTTACGCCCTTGATAACCACGGAGAAGCCGAGCTCCTCCCACGCTTCCTTTGCGTAGGTGGCAACCGTTTTTTCCTTGCTCATATAGCCCATCTGTGCGGACTGATAGCTGTCGTTTGTGTAGTCCATAAGATAGTAGAGATAAAGCGTATTTGCCTTCGAAGGATCTATTCCCGCGTCGGAAAGCAGGCTTCTTGCTTCGTCTATGGAGGAAGAAGCGGAAATCACATCGCCGCCGTTTTTACGGAAGGACGTGCCTTTCTTTGTGTCGAAAATCTTTGAAGGAACAAGTCCCGTTGCTGCCTTTACTCCGCCGCCGACGGCTTCCGCAATGGCATTTCTGTCAAGCGCGATCGAAAGCGCATAGCGGACGGTTGCGTTCGCAAGAGTCTTGTTCGAGGTGTTGAAATAATAGGAATAGGTTGAAGCGAGCTCCGTCGTCTTTACGTTTGAGAAATCCGCCGCAACGCTGCCGGTAAGTCCGGAAACGTAGAAATATTCCTCGTTGTTGAATTTTGTCACAACGTCAACGGCGTCTTCGTCCGCGGAAACGATATTGAGATCGAGCGGATCGGAGAAGTGAACGTAAATTCTGTAAGGAGTTACGCTCTTGTCAAGCGCTTCGGAGCTGAGAGAATTGTTTCTGTAATAATATTTCGAACGTTCGAGGAGGAGCGTTTCGCCTTCGTCGCCGGAGAATTTTCTTGCTCTGAACGGACCGTTTGTCGAAAGGTCGGTGGAAGAACGCGACCATGTATCCTCATAAAGCGATATTTTGTTTTCGCGGAGGGGAACAAGCGCGGGGCTTGCAAGATTGTAGAGGAATTCGTCCGTATCGGCGCCGTCTTCAAATCTTATTTCGAGAATGTTTTTCGATATCGCGTAAAGACCGATATCGTCGATGCCTATCTCGCCGAGCTTTGCCTGACGCGCGCCCTTTATCGCATAAAGCATTGCGGCAGCCTCGCTTGAGAACGCAGGATCGAGGATGCGCTTCCACGCATACACGATATCGTGCGACTGAACGAGGGAGCTGTCGCTCCAATATGTTGTTTTGAGCCATATTTTGAGTACAAGCTCATCCGTCTTGTCGTCGGTATAGAACTCATACTTCTTTGCAAGGGCTTTTTCAAGCTTGCCGTTTTCGTTTACCTTCATAAGTCCTTCAAAAAGAAGATTGAGAAGTCTTACAAGCGTTTCGTCGGTATATGCCGTAGCCGGATCAAGATTTATCGGCTTTGTGCCGAGATACATATCGAGCACCGCGCCGTTCTTGTCGGGATCTTTTATTTTTGTGCAGCCCGCAAGCACCATTACGAGCATTGTGAGAGCGAGCAACGCAGAAATGATTTTTTTCATTTTTCAGTTTCCTCCGAACCGATTTGGAATTGCAGATATAAACGCTTAAAATAAGTTTATAAGTGTACTCATACATTATAACATCAAAGGGGGTATAAAATCAAACTTATTTTTTATAAATAATAAGATTTATGCAAATTACCGATTTTGCCGCGCCCCGCTTGTGTGATGTTCACAATAAAATCGCGCCGTCGGAGCGTTTCCGGCGGACAAAAAAGCGCTTTTCGGCAAGGCGAGGTCAACGCCGGCGACGCAGGCGGAGCCTGCCGCGGCGGAAAACGCGCTCGGGCAGACGGCGAAAACCGTAAAAATTCTTTATGTTTTTGCATTTTTCATTCAATTTCCTGTTGCAAGAACGGAAAAATAATAGTATAATAAAATTTATGATAAAATGGGTTAGTTGTGTTTGCCCGAAAATTATGTAAGGAAAAACAAGTATGACAGAAATCAAAAAACTTATTGCCGCTTCGGTCGCGGAAGCCGCAGCTTCCCTTGGCAGCGCCGTAAGTCTTTCGGAGGACGATATTTTCGCAATGCTCGAATATCCGCCCGACAGCTCGATGGGCGACGTTGCGCTTCCGTGCTTCAAGCTGAGCCGCGCGCTTCACAAAAGTCCCGCGGCGATAGCCGAAGAGCTTTCCGGAAAGCTTTTTCTTCCCGAAACGGAAAGAATAGAAACCGTGGGCGGATATCTTAATTTCTATGTTTCGCGCGGATATTATGCGGAGGTGCTTATTCCGAAAATACTTTCCGAAAAAAGCGATTACGGCAAAAGCGACATCGGCACGGGAAAGACCGTTGTCCTCGACTATTCCGCGCCGAACATCTGCAAGCCTTTCCATATAGGTCATTTTGCCTCGACAGTGATAGGTCATTCGCTGAAAAAGCTGCATCAGTTCTGCGGCTATAAATGCGTCGGAATAAACCATCTCGGAGATTGGGGAACTCAGTTCGGCAAGCAGATAACGGCATACAAACTCTGGGGCGACAGAGAAACGGTCGAAAAGCTCGGCGTTGACGAGCTTGTCCGCCTTTATGTAAAATTCCACGAGGAAGCCGAAAAGGATCCCGCTCTGAATGACCGTGCACGTGCCGAGTTTGCAAAGCTTGAAGAGGGCGATCCCGAAAATACGGAGCTTTGGAAATGGTTTGTGAAAATATCGCTTGACGAATGCAACAAGACGTACAGACGTCTGGGGATAGATTTCGACAGCTACGCCGGAGAGTCGTTTTATACCGACAAAATGCCCGAGCAGGTTGAGCTTCTTCGCAAAAAGGGACTTCTTAAAACAGACAACGGCGCGTCCATCGTAGATCTTTCGGAATACAATATGCCGCCGTGCCTTATTCTAAAATCGGACGGCTCGACGCTTTATCCCACGCGCGACATCGCCGCAGCCGTTTACCGCGACAGGACGTATCACTTTGATAAATGCATATACGTTACTGCGTATCAGCAGTGCCTGCATTTCAGGCAGTGGTTCAAGGTGGTTGAGCTTATGGGCTACGACTTTGCCGATAAGCTTGTTCACGTTCCTTACGGAATGGTCAGCATTGACGGCGCAAAGCTTGCGACGAGAACGGGCAACGTAATTCTTATACGCGATCTGCTTTCGGCAGCCGTGGACAAGGTAAAGGACGTTATAAACGAGAAAAATCCCACGCTTGAAAACAAGGAGCAGACGGCGGAGGCTGTCGGCGTCGGCGCGGTGATTTTCCATTATCTGCTCAACAACAGAATAAAGGACGTGAACTTCGTTATGGAGGACGCGCTTTCCTTTGACGGAAACACGGGCCCCTACGCGCAGTACACATATGCGCGCACCTGCTCGATACTCGAAAAAGCGGGCGAGGTGTGCGAGGACGGCATCAGAATAACCGAGCCTGCGGAAACGGAGCTCTGCAAAGTGCTTTCGCGCTTTGAAGAATCGGTTCTTTCCGCGGTTGAGGATTATGAGCCGTCGGACGTTACAAGATATATTCTTGACGTATGCACGGCGTTCAACCGCTTCTATCACGATTGCCCGATAATATCCGCAGAGGACGAAATCACGAGAAAATCGAGGATCGCGCTTACTCAGGCGACAAATTATGTTCTCGGCAGCGCGCTTCCGCTCATCTGCCTTAAAACACCGGAAAAAATTTAACCTTAAAAGGAGAAAAATACAATGTCAGGTCACAGCAAATGGAAAAATATAATGCACAAAAAGGAAAAGACCGATGCGCAGAGAGCCAAAGTCTTTACAAAGATAGGTAAAGAGATTGCCATCGCGGTAAAGGAAGCGGGCTCGGATCCCGTGTCGAACACAAAGCTCCGCGATCTTATTTCAAAGGCAAAGTCGCTCAACGTTCCGAACGACAACATCGAACGCACGATAAAGAAGGCTTCCGGCAGTGACGCCGTAACCTACGAGGAAATCGTTTACGAGGGCTACGGTCCGTCCGGCGTTGCCGTTATTGTCGAAACCGCTACGGATTCCAAAAACCGCACGGCAGGAAACGTCCGCCATTATTTTGACAAATTCGGCGGAAATCTCGGTCAGAGCGGATGCGTAAGCTTTATGTTCGCGTCAAAGGGAGTGCTTGACGTATCGGCTGTCGATGAATACGGCGATAAGGTCGTTGACGGCGACAAGCTTATGGAGGACGCGCTCGAAGCGGGCGCGGAGGATTTTTCCGAGGACGGCGATATCTACGAGATAACGACCGAACCCGATGATTTCGACGCGGTAAAGACGGATCTTGAAAAGAAAGGCTACAGCTTTGTTTCCGCAGAGATAGAAAAAGTGCCTTCGACATATGTCACGCTTACAAACGAGGACGACCTGAAGCACATGGAGCTTCTTCTCGATCATCTCGAAGAGGATGAAGACATCGTAAACGTATGGCACAACTGGGACGAACAATAATATAATAATATCAAAGGACACATAAATGCCGCCACGGGCGGACGGAAAGGCAAATACCAAAATGATTACAGATACAAAATACACAGAAGGCTTCCGCAGTATGTTCAGGGAGTACGATATACGCGGTCAGGTTTCGGACGATCAGCTTTGTCCGGCAAACGTATATAAAATAGTAAAAGCATACTCAAAATATCTTCGCCGCAGAAATATGCTCCGCGCGGTTGTCGGCTATGATAACCGCTCCTGCTCTCCCGCCTTTGCGGAGGCGGCTGTAAAAGCGCTCAGAGAAGAGGGCATCGACGTTTTCTTCATCGGACTTACGCTTTCTCCGGCATCATATTTTGCACAGTATTATCTTAAATGCGAAGGTCTTGTTATGATAACCGCAAGCCACAATCCCGATGGTTGGTCGGGTTTCAAGCTTGCTTGCGGATACTCGAAAACGCTTGAGCCGGACGACATAAAAGAGGTTTATTCGCTTCTTGACACGCCCGATACCGAGTGCAAGGAGGGCAAATACGAGGAGGTTGACGTTCGCGACGCTTATATCGACGCGATCGTTTCGCGTATTCATATGGGCAAGAAGAAACTGCGTGTTGTGCTTGACGCGGCAAACGGCGGAGCGGGACTTTTCGTTTATGAAATTTTCCAGCGTCTCGGCTGCACGACATTCCAGCTCAACTGCGATCCGGATACAAGCTATCCGCATTATTTCCCGAACCCCTCCGACCTCAAGGGCAGAGCAAGACTTCGTGAAATGGTGCTTCATCCGTATATTCACGCCGACATCGGTCTTTCCTTTGACGGCGACGGCGACAGAATAGGCGTAATCGACGAAAAGGGCGGCAACGTCTGGAGCGATACGCTCCTTGCGCTGCTCGCAAAGCAGCTTCTTGAAAAAAAGCCTGGCGCGACGGTCGTTTTCGACGTAAAATGCTCGCAGACGCTTATCGACGTTATTGAAAAATACGGCGGCAAGCCTCTTATGTGGAAGACAGGACACTCGTATATCAAGTCCAAGCTTCACGAAACGGGCGCAGAGCTTGCAGGCGAAAGAAGCGGACACATCTTTGTCGCGGGCGACGAATGGTACGGCTTCGACGACGCGTCGTTTGTTGCGGCAAAGCTCGTTGAATATCTCTCTCATCAGGACGAAACGGTTTCGGAAATAATCGAAGCGTTTCCGCACTATGTCACCTCGCCCGAAATCAAGGCTCACTGCGGCGACGCCGTAAAATACGGAATAGTCGACGAAATAACCCAAAAGCTCAAAGCCGCATATCCCGGAAAGGTCTGCGACATAAACGGCGCAAGAGTAAAATTCGAGCACGGCTGGGGACTTATCCGCGCATCGTCGAATCTTCCCGAGCTTGTTCTCATTTTCGAAGCCGACACAAAGGAAAATATGCTCGCGATACGCGAAATTTTCAAAACATATACGCGCGCTTATCCGGAAATATCGGATAAGTGGGACAACGACGTTGACGTTATGTAAAAGCAAAAGCCTCCGCTCCGGCGGAGGCTTTTTTCGGCGGAGGCGCAAAACAAAAAAATCACCGGGAAAAATCCGGTGATTTTTGTTTCAGTGCTTAAAGCCGATCAGGCGTCATAAACGCTTACGCGCTTTTTGTTTCCGGCAACGCGTTCAAATTTTACAACGCCGTCAACCAGAGCAAAGAGTGTATCGTCCGAGCCTTTGCCGACGTTTACGCCGGGGCGGACGTTTGTGCCTCTCTGTCTTACGATTATGTTACCTGCTCTTACGCTTGAACCGTCCGACTTTTTGACGCCGAGACGCTGAGCATTACTGTCACGTCCGTTCTTTGTCGAACCAACGCCTTTTTTATGAGCAAAAAACTGTAATCCGAGTCTTACCATTTCAAAAACACCTCCGTTAAAAGAATGATTACCGACGAACACCGTCAGATGATTTTTTCTTCCTCGTCCACTTCGATAAAATCGTAATAATCTTCAATCATATCATTGAGCTGAAGAAAATAACTGTAAATCAGACCGGAAATCGCAAAGCGACGGGCTTCGTCGTCCTCGTATTCGGGGAGAGCGCCGCGCGCTATTACGGTAACGTCGGTGGTTTTTTCGTCTATTGTGTAATCCACATCGGACGCCCACGCAACCTCTATCGTGTTTATCACGAGCATTGTCATAGCGGAAACCGCCGCGCAGACAATATCCTTGCCGGCTTCATCGTAGCCCGAATGGCCGGATTCGCGAAAACCGTAGTAATTTCCGTTTGATTTGTAAAATACGACTTTGATCATCAGCCTACGATAGATTCGATCTGAACCTTTGTATAGGGCTGTCTGTGACCGATTTTCTTCTTTTCGTTTTTCTTGGACTTATATTTGAGAATATAAATCTTTTTGCCCTTGCCGTTTTTAAGAACCTTTGCAGTAACCTTGGCGCCTGCAACCGTGGGCGTGCCTGCTACGAAGCTTTCTCCGGAAACCGCAAGAACTTCACCGAACTCAACGGTAGCGCCTTCCTGTGCATCGAGCTTTTCAACGAAGATGATGTCACCCTCCTGAACCTTGTACTGCTTTCCGCCCGTTTTGATAATTGCGAACACGAAAAGCACCTCACTTTCAATATAGACTCGCTGATCGGGGCAAGCGAAAACCTTCGCTTTTTAAGGCTCCCGAAATCATGCGGCATTTTATTCTATCACAATGAAAAAGGCTTGTCAAGTAAAATTTTCATTTTTGCCCGTTTTACTTCGATATTTGTCCGCTTTCAGCCGATTTTTCTTTCCTGCCGCGAAGATATCCCGCCGTGAAAAGAATTATCGTCGTCAGAAGTATGAGGTGATATACGGTGTTGAAATCCATTTTCCATATGAAAGTAAAGTAGAGGTCGCGCTTTGCCTGAACGATCCCTCCCGGCACTTCCGCAAGTATGCCGAGAAGATAAAGCAGATAGCTTTTTTGTTTTGTCTTTACAAAAGAATATCCGAACATCGCGGCGGAAAAAAGCACGCATATCACGGCGTAAAAGGTGTATATCACAAGAAATTTTTTCCCCGCGAAAAACAAAGCGACAAGTCCGGCGTATGAAAGTCCGCACAGCGACGAGAAAGATATAAGCGTCGGTTTGGTTTTTCGCGGAAAAACATCCGCCACGGAAACCACCGAAAACATAGAGCAGGCTATGCACATCGGCAGGGGAAGAATTACCCATATAACGTCTTCGACAGCCTTGTCCCATTCGAGCAGATGCACCGTAAAGCCCATAATGCCGCTTACGACAAGCGAAAGCATTACTGTTTTCCACAGCTTTGCGACGGCGCTTTTGTCGCGCCGCAGCACGATAAGAAACGCCGCGGCGGCTATTGCGTCAAAAAGATCGGTTATTGAGGTGAATATTTCCGGCGGAACGGTAAATTGCATATAAAAAGCCTCCTGCTGTAAAGCTGCCCGTTAAGTATATCACATTCCGGCGGAAAATCGGCGCAAAATGTGAAAATAAATTTATCCGTATGTAACCTTATTCTTTTTATGTTGACAACCGGACGGGGCAAAGGTATAATAGAGCCGTGAAACAAAGCCGCGTCCGCGGCGCAAAAGGAGAAAAAATATGGAAGACAAACCCAATGAAAAAATAAAGGTTCAGCCGCTGACGCCGGCTCCCTTGCTTATAGTGCTTGCAAGCTTTGATCCGAGCGGCGAAGGGGTAAATCATTACGATCCCGAGCATCCGGAGCTTCTCACGGACAAGACGAGTAAATATTACGGAGAGCAGTGGGCGATATCGAAGCCCGCGGACTGCTACGACAGATTTTTCGGCGAGGGATGCCGCTCAATGATGGATTTCTACAAGGAAATGACGGGAAACAAGTTCTGGTTTTATCCCGCAAAAATAGATCATCCCGACGCAGGAATGCCTGCCGAGGGCGTGGTTTCGGTATCCGTGCCGCTTCCGCATCCGGCGGCGCTGCGCAATCTCGAAGGCTACGACAACGGAAGCGCGGCGGCAAAAGCCATCCACGACATCGTCTGCGCCTGCGACAGATATATAGATTTCGGAAAATACGATCACGACGGCGACGGGATAATTACCCCGAACGATCTTGCAGTGATAATTCTCAACGCCGGCTACGATCATTCGAGCTGTGAAAAGGACAGCGACTGCGGCTTTGTCGATTACGAAAACGGTCCGACGCCGACGCATCGCTTTCAGGTTCACGGCACAAGTCAGCCGACGGACGCCGAGCTTTCCGGCGGCGTAAAGATCGTCCGCGTGTCGAACATAGGCGAGTACAGAAGCGTAAAGGTCGGGCTTACCACAATTGGAACGCCGGCGCACGAGCTGGCGCACAATCTCGGCGCGCAGGATATGTACAGCCGCTATACATGGGGAGATGACGTCGAACCGAGATGGCCGACTCCGCGCACGTTTTCTCTTATGTGCAACGGAAATCACATAAAGGACGGCAGTATGCCGACGTATATCGATCCGTATCAGCGCATTTATTTCGGCTGGTCGGACGTTGTAACGGCGGAGGAGGACGGAATTTATACGCTTAAAAGCGTTATGGCGGGCGACCGCGTGCTGAAAGTCCCGACGCCGAACCCAGACGAATATTTCCTTTTTGAAATAAGGCTGAAAAAAGGCTTTGAGGAGTTCATCACAAACGACGAAAGCGCGGGAGGCGTCGTCGCCTATCACATAGACGAGAGCGTAAACCGCGAATGGTTTCTCCGCGCGCAGTGCGTTTCGTCAAACCGTCCGGACGGAAAGCGTCACGACCTCGGAAACGCGATAAAGCTCCGTCGCGGAATGGAAGAAATTAAAGACGAAAGCGGAAAGCTTCTGCGCTTCGGTCCGCTTTATTCCGCCGAAAAGACGTCGGGCGATCCGTTCTTCTACAAAAGCGACGATCCCGAAACCTCGCTTTTCGATTCCGCCCTTTACTGCGGCGCGGCAAGCGGCTCGTATTCGCTCAATTCATTCCCCGAAGGCGTTCCGGAGGACTGGCGTCTTACAGCCGAGGTGCTTGATCCCGCAGGCGACGAAATGAGAGTGAAAATAACAAGAAAATAAGAAAAAATCCGCCCCCACGGGCGGATTTTTTTGTTTTATATTTTTTTCAGCGTTTCCATAACGTATGCGCCGAACTGCTCGCACGTCGCGCCGGTATCTCTTCCCGTGATGACGAGCTTCTTTTCTTCAAAGCAGCAGATGTCGAGCGCTTTTTCGAGCCTGTCGGCTCTGTCCTGCAGGCCTATGTGCGAAAGGAGCATAACGCACGCGCGGAGCATCGAGCAGGGATCGGCATATTTGCCTCTGCCCTCGGCTATCATACGGGGAGCGGAGCCGTGAATGGCTTCGAACATTGCGTATTTCTTACCGATATTGGCGCATCCCGCCGTGCCGACGCCGCCCTGAAATTCAGCCGCTTCGTCGGAGATGATGTCGCCGTAAAGATTGGGCAGGAGAAGAACCTGAAAATCGCGGCGGCGCTTTTTGTCAACGAGCTTTGCCGTCATAATGTCGGCGTACCATTCGTCCGTCGTTATTTCGGGATAAAGCTCCGCAACCCTGTGGCAATCCTCAAGGAAGTTGCCGTCGGTTGTTTTTATGACGTTTGCCTTTGTCACAAGCGATACGCGCGTAAATCCGTTTTTGCGGGCGTAATCGTAGGCAAGACGGGCGATTCTGTCTGAGCCCTGCTTTGTTGTTATCGTAAAGTCAACGGCAAGATCGTCCGTTACGTTGTAGCCGAGCGAGCCTACTGCATAGCCGCCTTCGGTGTTTTCGCGGAAAATAGTCCAGTTGATGCCCTCTTCGGGAACTTTTACGGGGCGGATGTTTGCGAAAAGGTCGAGGGCTTTTCTCATTGCAACGTTTGCCGATTCGATATTCGGCATTCCGCTGCCCTTCTGAGGAGTTGTCGTCGGACCTTTGAGAATTATATCGCACTTTTTAAGCTCCGCCATAACGTCGTCCGGAATACCCTTT
The DNA here is from genome assembly GCA_963614875.1 of uncultured Eubacteriales bacterium. GTDB lineage: Bacteria > Bacillota > Clostridia > Oscillospirales > CAG-272 > CAG-841. The sequence continues at coordinate 40,366 of CAVEFC010000006.1, forward strand.
CCGGCTTTGATACGGTTTTCGAGCGTCAGTCCTTCGATGTTTATGAATTTCACCTTTCCGCTTGCTTCAAGGTCGGAAAGAATGAATTTAAGCACCTTGCTTGCCTCCGCCGAGATTATCGGACCTATGCCGTCGCCGCCGCAGATGCCGATTTTTATCGTGTCGAGCTTTGAATAGTCGGTAAAATCGCCCTGAGCCTTCATATCCTCTATTCTTGCAAGCTGACCTTCGAGTATTTTTTTGAATTTTTCTGCCGCCGCGTCAAGCGCGGCCGCATATGCTTTGTTTTCCATATCGATTTATATCCTTTCCCGATAAATTATCCGTTCTGTTTTGTGTAGTTGAGAAGTCCGCCGGCTGAAAGTATCTTTCTCTGACGGGGAGAAAGCGAAAGCCTGAGCGGAATTTCGGCGCCGTTTGTTTTGTCCCTGAGGGTTACGGTATCGGATGACGATATCGCTCTTGCGAAGTTATCTATTGCAAGCTCGTCGCCTTCGGAGAGTTTTTCGTAATCCTCCGGATTTTCAAAGGTGAGCGGCACTATGCCGAAATTTATAAGGTTTGCGACGTGAATTCTTGCAAAGCTTTTTACTATAACGGCTTTTATTCCGAGATAGAGCGGTACGAGCGCCGCGTGCTCGCGCGACGAGCCCTGACCGTAGTTTGCTCCGCCGACTATAATTCCGCCGCCCTCGCGCTTTGCGCGCTCGGGGAAATCCTTATCGCACACGGTAAAGCAGAATTCCGAAAGCTTCGGCACGTTCGAGCGGTACGGAAGTATTTTTGTTCCGGCGGGCATTATGTGGTCGGTGGTGATATTGTCGCCGACGCGGAGCAGCAGCTTTGCAAAAAGCTTTTCATCCGGCGCTTTGCCGACGGGAATCGGCTTTATGTTCGGACCTCTTTCAACGGTTATCGAAGAGGCTTCTTCCTTTGTCGCGGGCATTTCAATAAGATTGTCGTTTATGAGAAAATGCTCCGGTATTTTTACTTCGGGAGCCTTGCCGAGCGAGCGGGGATCGGTCAGCTTTCCGGCGATTGCCGAGGCTGCCGCCGTTTCGGGCGAAACAAGGTAAACCTTTGCGTCCGCAGTTCCGCTGCGCGCTTCAAAATTGCGGTTGAACGTGCGGAGCGACACTCCCGCAGATCTCGGCGAAAAGCCCATACCTATGCACGGGCCGCAGGCACATTCGAGAATTCTCGCTCCCGCCGCTATGAGATCCGCAAGCGCGCCGCACTGCGCGAGCATTGTATACACCTGCTTTGAGCCGGGAGAAATCGAAAGGCTTACGTCCGGATGGACGGTTTTGCCTTTGAGCATTGCCGCGACGGTGAGCATATCGAGCATGGACGAGTTTGTGCATGAGCCTATGCACACCTGACTTATCGGCATACCTTCAAGCTCTGAAACGGGCTTTACGTTGCCGGGACTGTGAGGACAAGCCGCAAGCGGCACGAGCGAGGAAAGATCTATCGTGTATTCGGCGTCGTACTGCGCGTCGTCGTCGGGGAAGAGCGGAACGAAATCCTTTTCTCTGTCCTGTGCCGAAAGGAATTTGCGCGTCACCTCGTCCGACGGGAAAAGCGAGCTTGTTGCGCCGAGCTCGGCGCCCATATTCGTTATGGTCGCTCTCTGCGGCACGGAAAGGGTTTTCGCACCCTCGCCGCCGTATTCGATTATCGCGCCGACGCCGCCCTTTACGTCAAGTCTGCGGAGAACCTCCAGAATAACGTCCTTTGCGCCGACGAAATCGGGAAGCCTTCCTGTAAGAATTATGTGAATTATCTTCGGCATCGGAATGTAATACGTTCCGCCGCCCATAGCCACCGCAACGTCAAGACCGCCCGCTCCCATTCCGAGCATACCTATGCCGCCTGCCGTTGGGGTGTGACTGTCCGAGCCTATCAGGGTTTTGCCCGGAGCGCCGAAGCGTTCGAGATGCACCTGATGACATATTCCGTTTCCGGGGCGGGAAAAGCGTATTCCGTGCTTTTTTGTCACCGTCTGAATGTATCTGTGGTCGTCGGCGTTTTCAAAGCCCGCCTGAAGCGTGTTGTGATCGACGTAAGCTACGGAAAGCTCGGTTTTTACTCTTTCCGTTCCCATCGCTTCAAACTGCAGATAAGCCATTGTGCCGGTTGCGTCCTGCGTGAGAGTCTGATCTATTTTAAGCCCTATTTCCTCGCCGACCTTCATCTCGCCCGAAACGAGATGATTTTTTATTATTTTCTGTGCTATTGTATATCCCATTTTCAGTTTTCCTCCGTATCGACCGATTTTGTTGCTATGAGAAGATTTGCAAGCGCTCTTTCAACGTGAAGCGAGGTCAGCCTGTCGGCTTCCTCCGAATCCGAGCGCAGAATCGCCTCCGTTATTTCCCTGTGCTCCTCGACGGATTTTTCAAGTCTGCCCGGAACGGTAAGCGATAATTTTCTGTAAGCCTTTATGTTTCTGTGAAGCTCCGAAAGTATTTTGCAGAGAATTCTGCTTCCGCTTGCTCTGTATATCGCGCCGTGAAACGAGGTGTCAAGCTCTTTGAGCTTTTCGGCGTCGTTTTTCTGTATATAAAAGCTGGCAAGCTCTACCGATTCCGCAAGCGAATGTTTTTCTTCATCCGTCATTTTTTTTGCAGCCATAGCCGCAGCCAAGCCTTCAAGGCGGATTCTTATCTTGTAGATGTCGATAAGATCCTGCTCCGTGACGCCTATCACGACGGCGCATCTGTTCGGGGTTATCGCGATGAGCCCTTCCTCTGCAAGACGGTGGATCGCGCTCCTGACGGGAGTGCGGCTCACGCCGAGTCTTTCGGAAAGGGAAAGCTCGGTAAGCGCTTCGCCGCTTTTCAGCTCGCCCGAAAGTATAGCCTCCTCAAGCTCGCCGTAAACGCGTTCTTCAAGGGAGGAGGTGTCCCTGCTTATTATCATTTTCCGGATTCCCCCCTTTAATTGAAACGGCCGTGAGCGAGCCTGTCTATAATGCAGAGCAGCTCCTCCTCGCTCATAACGGTTGTTCTTCCGTCAAGATACTGCCTGTCGATTTCTTCTTTCAGAGCGGCGACGAGCGCGTCGTGCTTTGTGACCATATCGTCGGGCGCAAGCGCAAAATGAGTGTTTATCCAATAAGCGATGCCGGCAAGTCCGGAGGTATTCGAGATTGCGACCTCGGCAGGACGGTTGAGTATTTTTTCCGTATCGAAAATGTTGTAAATTTCGGCGTCCTTCATAAGACCGTCGGCGTGGATTCCCGCCTTTGTCACGTTGAAATTGTCGCCGGCAAACGGCGTCATCGGCGGAATATCGTAGTGAAGCTCGTTTTTGTAGTAGTTTACTATTTCGGTTATGACGGTGGGATCCATACCGTCAAAGCTTCCGCGCAGGGAAGCATATTCTATAACCATCGCTTCGAGCGGAATGTTTCCGGTTCTTTCGCCTATGCCGAGAAGCGAGCAGTTGACAGCCGACGCACCGTAAAGCCAGGCGGACGTCGCATTGACAACGGCTTTGTAAAAATCGTTATGACCGTGCCATTCGAGCATTTCTGAGGTAACGTCCGAATAGTGATGCAGACCGTAAACTATTCCGGGCACGCTTCGCGGCAGAGCCACGCCGGGATACGGCACTCCGTAGCCCATTGTATCGCACATTCTTATTTTTATCGGTATTCCCGCCTGACGCGAAAGCTCGGTAAGCTCGTTTACGAACGGCACGACAAAGCCGTAAAAATCCGCTCTTGTGATATCTTCAAGATGACAGCGCGGGCGGATGCCTGCGTCAAAGGCTTCCTTTACCACGCCGAGATAATGGTCGAGCGCCTGAGAGCGCGTCATTCCGAGCTTTTTGAAGATGTGATAATCCGAGCAGCTGACGAGTATTCCCGTTTCTTTTATACCTATATTGTGAACAAGCTCAAAATCCTCTTTTTTTGCGCGTATCCACGTTGTTATCTCCGGAAATTTCAAGCCGAGAGCCATACATTTTTCAACGGCTTCTCTGTCCTTTTTTGTATATACGAAAAATTCGCTCTGACGGATTATTCCGTTTTCTCCGCCGAGCTTTGAAAGCATTTTGTAAAGCGCGACGATCTGCTCCGGAGTATACGGTGCGCGCGACTGCTGACCGTCGCGGAAGGTTGTGTCGGTTATCCATATATTTTCGGGCATATTCAACGGAACGCGACGGTGGTTGAAGGCTATCTTCGGGATTTCGTCATAGGGATAAATATCCCTGTAAAGATTGGGATCTTCAACGTCCTGAAGCGAATATTTGTACTGTGACTGTTCAAGCAGATTGCTTTGCGGATTTTTTGCTATCATATGAAAACGTCCTCCTTGGGAACAAATTTGTATTCTTGTATACAATTATAGAGGCATTATACATTAAAACAATGCGTTTGTCAAGAAAAAATACAAAAGCCCGCAGAATTTTTTCTGCGGGCTTGGGTTTTGAAAAAATCGGTACGACCGGTCCTGTAAGCCGGGTTCTGTCGGGAGCGATCATCTATCTTTGCTTTGCATTACTGCAAAGCTCGTCTGACAAAAGCAGACTGCCGCCTCGCGCCGGATACCTTTCGGCATCGGGCAGAGCATACCTCATCGGCACGGGGCGTTGCTTCGGATAGGGTTTACATGGCACCCCTTGTTACCAAGAGGTCGGTGAGCTCTTACCTCGCCTTTCCATCCTTGCCGCGACAAACGCGGCGGTTTATTTCTGTTGCACTTTCCCGGAAGTCACCTTCGGCGGACGTTATCCGTTATCCTTGCTCTGTGAAGCCCGGACTTTCCTCACGGTAATACCTTTCGGCACCATACCGCGCGATCGCTCGGACCGGTCGCAGCTCCGATTTTACTTGACGTTTATATATTTTATACCATCGGGTACGTTTCCGTCAAGTTCTTTTTTGTAATTGTAAGGCGATATTTTCTTTGACGCTTTATAAATCGTAAGCGAGGTTCCCATCTGACCGCTTTCGGTAAGCGCTTCGTTTTCGTAGTACATTTCAAGCGAAAGCTGTTCTATTGCGCTGTCCGACGTTTTGCCTGCGCTCTCGCCCTTGTAAATATAAAGCGGATTATCAACGCTTTGCGTCGGATATAATAAATAAGGAGAAACCGCTTCGCCTTCGAGAAGTTCCGGTATCTTAAACGATACCTTTACATACTGATATACATTTTTTGAATATTCAAGGCAGGCATAGCTTGAATAAATATTTCCGTCCTCGTCACGAAGAACAAACACAAACGGACGCTCGCTGATTTTATCCAGTGCCGACTGCTTTTCTTCCTCCGATTCATATTCGCGCGCCGAAATTTTTTCTTTCAGACTTTTTACCGTGCTGTTGTTGTATCGGATTGTGAACTGCAGCTCCTCCGTTTCCGCGATTATTTTTACGTCAAACACCGCGAATTCTCCGCCGCGGGTTATATATTCGTCAAGCTCCTGCGAAAAAACCGTTACGCCGCCGTTTTCCTGCGCCGATTTCAGCTCCGGCGTGCAGATAAGCGATGTTAAGCTTTTACCGGGCTTGCTTGTTGACATTCTGAACGCGATTATTGCAAACAACGCAATGATTAAAAGATAAAAAAACCATTTCAGCACGTTTTTGAGCGTGCGGAAACTGAAAACCTTGCCCCAGAAGGATTTGTTTCTGTATATTTCTTCTTCGGCATAATTGCCGTAATCGTTCCAATTTTCAGCCATAAAAAAACGACCTCCTCTTACAGCGTCGCTCCGATTTTCTATATTATACTACGGTTTTCACCTTCTTACAATACATTTTTACCGAAAAATTTGTAAACAAAAAAAGCACCCGTAAGAACATCCGCCGTGTTCTACCGTGCTACATACATTCAAATCTGAATCTTTCTTCCTGCGGTGGCTCCGGTTCAGGTTCTTCCTCCGGTATCAGCCTGCGGAACTCTTTCGTCAGCCCGAGAAGATAATCAGCCGACACATTGTAAAATTTGCATATCGAACGGAGATCCGCAATGCTCGGTTCGCTTTTTCCGGTTTCGATATAAGACAGCTTTCTCTGCGTCATACCGAGCTTTCCGGCGATTTCTGTCTGATTCGATCTGCGTAAAAGATCTTCGCGCAGACCGCGTACAATTTCGTAAAATTCCAAATGACTACTCCCCTTTTCATAAATTTACGAAAATATTTTGGCATAGACATAAAATATCTATTGACAAATAGACAAAAATCGTCTATAATCACAGTATAGACAAAAAGTGTCTACGAGTAACGGCAAATTGTAAAATTTTTTTGACGTTACGAAAAGTCCCGTTCGGGACGAAAAACAACTTATAGGAGGATCTCAAACAATGAAAAACAAAAAAGGCTTTACCCTTGTTGAACTGGTTATCGTAATCGCCGTAATTGCAATTCTTGCAGGCGTTATGATAGGCACATTCGCAAGCGTGGTAAAGAAGGCAAACGAATCTGCCAAGATGCAGGAAATGGCTGCCGCTAAAACAGAACAGACAGCTAACGACGTTATCGAAAAGCTCAGCAACAGCAACTGGCTCGGCTGGGAAGACTTCGAAACAAACCTTGTTGCAAAAATGACAGAGGTTTACAAGGGTGCAAAAGATGTAACCGATGTCAACACTATTCAGGAAGCAGTTAAAACAGCTGTTGCCGAATATTACGCAAAGCATTCTCAGGACAACACGGGACTTACAGAAGAACAGGTTAAGTACATAGTTGAAACGGCAGTTGCCAAAAACGCTTATGTAGGCGTTACGGAAGCTCAGGTTAAGGCTATTATAAACGCAGCAGTTTCCGGTACATCCACACTTACAAAATCTCAGGTACAGGAAATTGTTAACGCTGCACAGGATAGAAACCTTACAGCAGCTCAGGTTTCTGCAGCTATTGCAACGGCAACAAAAAATTTGACTACAACAGATGACGTAAGCAAAAAAGCAGACGAGATACTTAAAGCTGTTAACGCAGCTTCCGCAAAGGCTCTTACGGAAAAACAGGTTCAGGACATAGTTAACGCAGCTGTATGGAACGCAGGCGGCGTTACAAAGACTTGGTTTGACGAAACAACATATGCAACAACAGAAAAATACACAGTTTCCGGCGCACAGGAAATTGCAGGACTTGCAACCCTTGTAAACGGCGGTTATAATTTTGCTGGTAAAACAATAACAATAACAGGAGAAAACAACACAATCGACATTTCCGCAACCGGCAACTGGACGCCTATCGGCAATACTTGGGGAAACGAATTCAAGGGTACAATCTCCGGCGGTACAGAGGGAAGCCCCGTTGTAATCAAAGGACTTACCCTCGATGAGCAGTTCAGCGCCGTAAGAGAAGGCTACCTTATAAACTGTTCTTCTACCGGTAACATGGACAAGGTTGGCGTAGGCTTTGTGGCTTACCTCGGCGAAGGCTCAACTCTTTCAAATATCACATTTGAAGATGTTAACGTTAATATAACAGATGCTTCAATGGATGGTATATCCATCGGTGTGGCTGTCGGTTATCTTGACGGCGGTACAATTGATAACGTTACAGTAAAAAGCGGCACAGTTAAGGGCGTTTATCGTGTAGCCGGTCTCTGCGGAGCTGCTGCATGGGGAACCATTAAGAACTGTGAAGTAGGCAGCATAACAATAGAATCAACAGGTACTAAAAGAGGAAACGACACATGTTACTCTGCTTCGGGTATCGTTGGATACTGCCGAAACTTTGCAATCAAAAAGAGAACTGAGGAAAATAAAGACATATTCAACATCAAAACAGAAGGTTATGTTAAGTCCTCTGCAACGTTGAAATCCGCAGCAAACATAACAAATCTGTTCGGCGACTTCACTTCCAATGGCTTCCAAGTTATGATTAATGGAGAAATAATGGGGAGTTACGATACAGAAAATGGAGGACCGAAGACACCGTACGACCAGAGCGGATTCTTAACGAATAACTAATCACTCATATTGACCCAAGCTGATTTCCCCCGAAAACTCTCAGGGGATACTCCTAAAATAAAAAAATACAAAATGCCGCAGCGTTCGGGGGATGCTGCGGTATTTTGTAAAACGTTACAAGGGCTTTTTATGTTAATAATACAAGACTTGAGAAAACAAAAAAATTTAAGTCAGCAGCAGGTATCGGAGCAGCTTGGCATCACCCGCGTAGCACTTTCTCACTACGAAACGGGCAAGCGCGAACCGAATCTTCGCATGCTGCAAAAGCTGTCGGCGTTTTACAACGTTTCGATAGATTATATTATCACCGGCAAAGAATTTGAAAAATCGTAAATACGGTCGGCAAAACAAAAAACGCACCCGAGTGGGTGCGTTTTTTGTCGTCAGTCTTTTTTCACTATTTTTTTGTAATGCTCTATTCTTGTGTG